>JALYHO010000107.1 GCA_030776545.1 Pseudomonadota bacterium
GCGAGCACGAACTGGGTGTGGAACAGCATCCGCACCGGCGCCAGCAGCACCGAATGGAGGAATTCGAGCAAGGCGCTCAGCAGCAGCTTGGGCGTCCCGCCATAGCGTCTGGCCTCCCCGCGTCCGATGATGGCGACGAGCGAGATGACCTTGGGCGCGAGCAACAACACCGCGGTCAGGCCGAACAAGGTCAGCATGAGCTTGAAATTCGCGGTCGGCCAGATCGGGAACAGCTGGTAAGGCTGGACGAAATAAGTGGGCACGAGGTTCGAATGGGTCGCGAACAGGACCGTCGACAAAAGCAGGAATGCGAGCCACAAGGGCGACGAGAGATAGGCCAGGACGCCTGTCACGAACACCGTTCGGTGGACGGGGTGCAGCCCCGGCTCGAAGGTCAGGCGGGAGTTCTGGAGATTGCCGTGGGCCCAGCGCCGGTCGCGACCGAGTTCGGCCAGGAGGTTGGGCGGGACCTGCTCGTAGCTGCCTTCGAGGTCATAGGCGATCCACACCTTCCATCCCGCACGGCGCATCAAGGCCGCCTCGACGAAATCGTGCGACATCACGCCGCCGGAGAGCGAGGTCTTGCCCGGCAGAGCCGCCAGCGCGCAATGCTGCGTGAACGGCTGCATGCGGAGGATCGCGTTGTGTCCCCAGTAGTGCGATTCGCCGAGCTGCCAGTAGTGCAGTCCGGTGGTGAAAAGCGGTCCGTAGACGCGCGAACAAAACTGCAGGATGCGGGCGTGTACGGTGGAATGTCCCGCGGCGCGCGGGGCGGTCTGGATGATGCCGGTGTCGGGGTGCGCCTCCATCATGCGCACCATCGAGACGAGGCAGTCGCCGCTCATCACGCTGTCGGCGTCGAGCACGATCATGTAGCGGAAGTCGGCGCCGAAACGGCGGCAGAAGTCGGAGACGTTGCCGGCCTTGCGATGCGTGCGGTGCTGGCGCCAGCGATAGTAGACGCGCGCCCGGGGAGCGTTCGGGTCGGCCGGGCGCAGCGCGTCGACCAGCCGGCTCCAGGCCGCCTGCTCGGCGGCCCGGGCATCCGGGTCGTTGGTGTCGCTCAGGACGAAAAAGTCGAAGTGTTCGGCCTCTCCGGTGGCAGCCAGGGACTCGAACGTGGCGCGCAGTCCGGCGAACACGGTGGGCACGTCTTCGTTGCAGATCGGCATGATGATGGCGGTGCGGGCATCGGCGGCGATGGGCACGGGCGAGCCTGTGCGGAGCACGCTGGTGATCGCGCGTCGGTCATGCCCGCGCAGCATCACCCAGGCGCCGAGGACGGCGGTCCAGAAACCGGCCGACACCCACGCGAACAAAATCGCGAACAGCGTCAGCAGGCCGCGCTCGGCCCAGGCCTGCCCGTGCTCCGGCATGATGTCGGTCATGTAGTCGGTGCCGACGCTGGCGCCCAGCAGCACCAGCACCAACAGCAAGACGCGGCGCAGCATGAGCGGCGGTTCGTCCTGGTCGTCTCGGGCCCAGGGTCGTGGGGGCCGGCCCTTGAGGAGGCGTCGCACCGGGCGCCACAGCGGGTGGCCGGCCCAGTCGTCGGGAGCCATCGAGCTGCGATGGATCGGCGGCATGGGCGAGGACCCGGGCGCCGGTGTCCGTGCCATGGCGACCGCCGGTTCGGCAGCGCCCGTGGAATCGACGCGTCGAGCGAGCGTCACGGCTTCTCCGATTCGGGTGGCACGATGTAGCTCCAGGTTTCGGTCAGCACCTGGTTCGGGGTTTTGATCTGGGCCCGCAGTTCGACCGGCTTGGCGTCGTCGATGCGCTTGACGCGCAAGGTCAGGCGCCAGGTCCCGGTCGACTGGTTGCGAAACAGGTTGCGCTCGCGAAGCTCGGCGTTGCCGCCGATGTCGACGACCGGTTCGGGCTTGGCGTCGGGCTTGAGATCGCGCAGGACGGGGCCATCGAAGTCGACGAGAAAGTTGATCTCACCCTCCCCGAGCTTGGCGTAGCCGTGCCCGCGCAGCGTCTGGACCACCCAGCCGCGGTCGGGCGGGGTCTGGCCGGGCAGCTGCCAGTGGAGTTTGTAGGCGAAGTTGATGGGCGCCTTGCCCTTCGGCGGCGCGTCGGCGACCCAGTAGGCGACGATGTTGTCGTTGGTTTCGTCGGGCGTCGGTATCTGCACCAGTTCGACGCGTCCGGTCCCCCAGTTTCCGACGGGTTCGACCCACCCGCTGGGACGGCGCTCGTAGAGGGTCTCCGGGTCTTCGTAGCTGCCGGGATAACGGTTGCGCTGCATGAGGCCGAAGCCCTTGGGGTTGAGCGCGACGAACGACGTGACGAGCAGGCGCTTGGGGTCGGTGAGCGGCCGCCAGAT
The DNA here is from genome assembly GCA_030776545.1 of Pseudomonadota bacterium. Taxonomy (GTDB): domain Bacteria; phylum Pseudomonadota; class Gammaproteobacteria; order Burkholderiales; family Burkholderiaceae_C; genus LMDS01. Next base: position 2,333 of record JALYHO010000107.1, read on the forward strand.
CCACTCGCCGTTGCCGTTCGCGATCGACAGGCCGTCCGAGTCGTGGACTTCGGAACGGTAGTCGTCGGCCGGGCCGGGTTGGTTGGCACCGAAGAGGAACATGCTGTTGAGCGGTGCGATGCCGAGTTTGGCGACCTGTTCGCGCGGGAAGACCCGAGCAGTGACCTGGGTGACCGTGTCCGCGCCCGGCGTGAGGACGAAACGGTAGGCCCCGGTCATGCGTTCGGAGTCGAGCAAGGCGTAGAGAACCAGCGAGGTCGCGTTGGGGCGCGGGCGTTCGATCCAGAACTCGGTGAAGCGGGCGAAGTCTTCGCCGGGCGCGGCGGCCGTGTCGATCGCCAGGCCCCGGGCCGACAAGCCATAGGCCTCGCCTTTGCCGACGGCACGGAAATAGCTCGCGCCGAGAAATACCAGCACCTCGTCCTTGTAGGCGGGTCGGTTGATCGCATAGTGGACCCGAAACCCCGCATAGCCCAGGTTGCGCAGCTTTTTCGGATCGAAATGGTTGCGGCCGTAATCGAACGCCTCGGGATCGAATTCCACCCGCCGGACGCCGTTGGGTTCGAGGGTGTTGATGCGCACCGCTTCCTGGAAGTTGCGGCCGGGGTGGAAAAACATGAGCTCGAAGGGCAGCCTGTCTTGGCGCCAGACCGCTCGCTCGGGGCGATAACGGATGTCCCGGTAGGCGTCGTAGCCCAGGTCACGCAATTCGGGCGGCAGGAGGGAGACCGGGGTCTTGTACTTGGCGCCGGCGAGGTCGCGCGCACGCTTGGCGACGTCCTCGAAGCCGAACGCGTGCACCGCCAGCGGCCACGCGGGCACCGTCAGCGCCAGGCACAGAGGCAGCCGCAGCCAGAGCCAGCGCAACAATTTCAAAACCTGATCCAGGGCGATCTCCTTACGTCTCGGCGCTCCGCACGCGACCGGCAAAAGCCGTCCCCCCGCACCTTTTGCGGAACAAAGCGGAACTCTAAGGGTATTTACCTCAATGATCAGGAAGTGGGTAGTTTGTTTACGTGTGTTGCGAAAGCCCGAGTCGCGCGGGCGCGACGACTCGGGGGCTCGGCGACCGGCGAGCGGCCGCCGGCCATGGGCCGCCGGGTGTCAGGCGTGGCCGTCGAAGAACTGCTCGTCTTCGGTCGAGCCTTTCAAAGCCGCGGTCGACGACAGGGCCTCGATCGTCGTGGTCACGGCGTCGAAGTAGCCGGTTCCGACCTCGCGCTGGTGCTTGACGGCGGTGAAACCCCGCTCCGCGGCTGCGAACTCGGCTTGCTGCAGCTCGACGAAAGCCGTCATGTTGTCGCGGGCGTAGCCGTGCGCCAGGTTGAACATCGAGTAGTTGAGGCTATGGAAGCCGGCCAGGGTGATGAACTGGAACTTGTAGCCCATGGCACCAAGCTCTTTCTGGAACCGTGCGATGGTCGCGTCGTCGAGATTTTTCTTCCAGTTGAAGGACGGCGAGCAGTTGTAGGCGAGCAATTTACCCGGGAACCGGGCATGGATCGCGTCCGCGAAACGCTTGGCATAGGCCAGGTCGGGCTTGCCCGTCTCGCACCAGACCATGTCCGCGACCTCGGCGTAGGCCAGACCGCGGGAGATCGCCTGTTCCAGTCCCGGGGTGGTACGGAAGAAGCCTTCGACGGTGCGCTCGCCGGTGAGGAAGCCCTTGTCGTTGTCGTCGACGTCGCTCGTGACGAGGTCGGCCGCTTCGGCGTCGGTGCGCGCGATGACGAGCGTCGGTGTGCCCATCACGTCGGCCGCCAGGCGCGCGGCGACCAGTTTGGCGACCGCCTCGCGCGTCGGCACCAGCACCTTGCCGCCCATGTGGCCGCACTTCTTGACCGAGGCCAGCTGGTCTTCGAAGTGCACACCGGCGGCGCCGGCATCGATCATCGACTTCATCAGTTCGAACGCGTTGAGCACGCCGCCGAATCCGGCTTCGGCGTCGGCCACGATGGGGGCGAAGAAATCGATGTCGTCCTTGCCTTCCGACCATTGGATCTGATCGGCCCGGGTGAAGGTGTTGTTGATGCGCCGCACGACCATCGGGACCGAATTCGCGGGGTAGAGGGACTGGTCCGGGTACATCTCGCCAGCCAGGTTCGCGTCTCCGGCGACCTGCCAGCCTGAAAGATAGATGGCCTTGAGACCGGCCTTGACCTGCTGCATGGCCTGGTTGCCGGTCAACGCGCCGAGCGTGTTGACGAACGGCTCGTGGTTGACGAGGTGCCAGAGCTTTTCGGCACCGCGCTTGGCCAGGGTGTGCTCGACCTGGACCGAGCCGCGCAGGCGGACGACGTCGGCGGCACTGTAGCCGCGCTTGATGCCCTTCCACCGGGGGTTCTCGGCCCAGTCCTTTTCCAAGGCCGCAATCTGCTGCTCGCGTGTCGTGACGTTCATGTCGTACTCCGGTAGTGATAGTGAATTGCCTGACACCGAGCTTAGCGGGCGCGCTGCGCACTGGGAAGACTTATGTCTTATATAAGAGTAAAAAATAAACCTATGCAAATCAATCGGTTAACATCGCTATTTCACGATGTGGTGTCTAATTCACGAACGCGAAACGCAATGCGGCAGCGCACCATCGAAGCTTTCCACCATATGGGATGCCAATTCGCCTTCCTGAAAACGACCGCGCGCCCCGCCTTTCAGAGCGGAAGCGCCGTCGTCTTCTTGATCGTGCGCAAGACCAGCAGTGAGTTGGAGCGGGCCACCCCCGGCAAGTGCATCAACACCTCGGAATGAAAGCGCTCGAGGTCCTCCGCATCCCGGTAGGTGAAGCGGATGAGGTAGTCGTTCGAGCCGGCGACGTAGAAGCAGTCGAGCACTTCCGGGGCGTCACGCACGGCCTGTTCGAAGCGCTCGCGCAGCGTCGGACCGATGGTCTCGAGATTGATGATGGTGAAGCTCACCCCGTGGCGCCCGACCGTGCGCGGATTGACGAGCGCCACGTACTGGGCGATGACCCCGGCGTCTTCCAGGTGCTTGACGCGCCGCAAGCAAGCCGATGGCGACAGATGGACGCGCTCGGCCAATGCCAGATTCGAGAGCCGTCCTTCGCGCTGCAACTCGGCGAGGATCGCGCGATCGATCGCATCGAGTTTCGTTGGCGCAGGGGCGTTGTGCATATTATTTGGTTCGGTCTCGTCATTTTCGCAGATCATTGCGCCAGAGACCACATCGTCAGTGGTTTGCGCATCCACATTGCGCCCCCGATTGCCTAGACTGAGGGTTCGCCGCCCGCTTGGCAGCCTCAGGAGCACCCCATGCACAAAGACGACTCCGCCGCCCTCGAGGCGGCCCACTCCCTGGCAACCGCTGCGCCTCGGGCCATGGACGCCTACTGGATGCCGTTCACGGCCAATCGGCAGTTCAAGCAGGCGCCGCGTCTGCTCGCCAAGGCATACGGGATGCACTACTGGACGCCCGAGGGACGTCAGGTGCTCGACGGCGCCGCGGGCCTCTGGTGCGTCAACGCCGGGCACGCCCGACCCAAGATCGTCGCCGCCATCACGGCCCAGGCCGCCGAGATGGATTTCGCGCCCTCGTTCAACATGGGCCACCCCAAGGCCTTCGAGCTGGCCGAGCGCCTGGTCGAACTGGCCCCGGCCGGCCTCGAGAAGGTGTTTTTCACCACCTCGGGCTCCGAGGCCGTCGAGACCGCGCTGAAGATCGCGCTCGGATATCACCGGGCGCGCGGTGAGGGATCCCGCACCCGCCTGATCGGCCGCGAGCGCGGCTACCACGGGGTGAACTTCGGCGGCACCTCGGTCGGTGGCATCGTGGGCAACCGCAAGGCATTCGGGCCCCTGCTGCCGGGCATCGACCACATCCGCCACACCCACGACATGGCCCGCAACGCCTATTCCAAAGGCGTCCCCGAGCACGGCGCGGAATGGGCGGACGACCTCGAACGCCTGATCGCATTGCACGACGCGTCGACCATCGCCGCCGTGATCGTCGAACCGGTCGCTGGCTCCACCGGCGTGCTGCTGCCTCCGAAAGGCTACCTGCAGCGGCTGCGCGCCCTTTGCGACAAGCACGGCATCCTGTTGATTTTCGACGAGGTCATCTCGGGCTTCGGACGCCTCGGAACGCCCTTCGCCGCCGACTTCTTCGGTGTCACGCCCGACCTCATGACCGTGGCCAAGGCGATCACCAACGGCTCGGTGCCGATGGGCGCCGTGTTCGCCAAACGGTCCATCCACGACGCGTTCATGAGCGGCCCCGAGCACCTGATCGAGTTCCCGCACGGCTACACTTATTCGGCGCACCCGCTGGCCTGCGCCGCGGCGCTCGGCACGCTCGACACCTATGCCGAGGAAGGGCTGCTGACTCGTGGCGCCACCATGGCGCCGGTATTCGAGAACGCGCTGCACTCGCTGCGCGGCACGTCCGCGGTGATCGACGTGCGCAACATCGGCCTGGTCGGCGGCATCGAACTGGAACCGCTGCCGGGCCAACCGGGCAAGCGGGCGTTCGACGTGCTCCTGGGCTGCTGGGAGCGCGGCCTGCTGATACGCACCACCGGGGACACGATTGCATTGTCCCCGCCCCTGATCGTCGAGAACGCGCACATCGAGCAGATGGTGGGAACCATCTCGGACGTCCTGAAGCAGCTGTCCTGAGGTCGGCCGGGCCGCCGGCGCGGCTATGCTCCGGGTTGTGCCATCCAGCCTCCCTCCCATGAGCCGCGCCGCCCCCCTGCCGTCCCCGCCCCCGATCGTCCTGGTCCCCGCCTGCAATCGCATGCTGGGCGATCACCCGTTCCACGTGGCTGGAAAAAAATACGTCGATGCGGTCCGACTGGGAGGCTGCCTGCCGTTGATCGTGCCGACCGCCCGCATCGAGGAGCTGGACGCGTTGCTCGACCTGGCGCACGGGGTGCTCCTGACGGGCTCCCAGTCCAACGTCCACCCGAGCCATTTCGCCGAGACCATCCACGACCCGAGCCTCCCGCTCGACATCGAGCGCGACGCCTGGACCTTGCCGCTGATTCCGAAGGCGCTCGATCGCGGCATCCCCCTGTTCGCGATCTGCCGCGGCTTCCAGGAGGCGAACGTCGCGCTCGGCGGCACCCTGTATCAGGCCGTGCAAGAGGTGCCCGAGCGTCACGACCATCGCGCCCCCGAAGGCGCACCGGCCGAGCGGCAATACGGGCCCGCGCATGCGGTGCAGCTGGCGCCCGGCGGGCTGCTGGAAACGCTCCTCGGAGCCGGCCGCATCGAGGTCAATTCGGTACACGGCCAGGGCGTCAACCGGCTCGCCCCCGGACTTCGGGTCGAGGCCCGCGCCCCGGACGGGTTGGTCGAGGCGTTTTCAGTCCCGTCGGCGGGCTTCAACCTCGCCGTGCAGTGGCACCCCGAATGGCAGGCCGCCGCCAATCCGGTGTCGCGTCGGCTGTTCCAGGCCTTCGGGCGCGCCTGCGAGGCCTACCGCGACCGGCACCGGCCCCCCGCTCCCGACCGATAGGTGCGCAACTTGCGTGCGGGCCGTGGCCCCGCACTTCACGAAGCAACCCCCGTTCAGGAGCGGCGCGGTCGCCATCGATGCGACCGCCGCTCAAGCCCCCAGGTGCCTCATGCAGGACAAAAGCAACTTCTCTTTCGCCGATCTGGAAAACTGGTTCAACGAACGGCGCGTCACTGAAATCGAATGTCTGGTGCCCGACCTCACCGGGGTCGCCCGCGGCAAGATCTTGCCGCGCGAAAAATTCACCGAGGACCGCGGCATGCGGCTGCCCGAGGCGATCGTGGGCATCGGCGTGACCGGCAACTTCCCGACCGACGGTCCCTACTACGACGTGATCCACCCGACCGATCGCGACATGCATTTGCGCCCCGACCCGAGCACCGTCCGGATCGTGCCGTGGGCGAGCGACCCGACCGCCCAGGTCATCCACGACTGCTTCGATCGCGACGGCAACATGATCCCCTATGCCCCGCGTTCGGTGCTGCGCCGCATCTGCGACCTCTACGCGGCCGAAGGCTGGAACCCGGTGGTGGCGCCCGAGCTCGAGTTCTACCTGATCGAGCGCAACTCCGATCCGAACACCCCGCTGCGCCCTCCCAAGGGTCGCAGCGGACGCGCCGAGACCTCGCGCCAGGCCTATTCGATCGACGCGGTCAACGAATTCGACCCGCTGTTCGAGGACATCTACGACTATTGCGAAAAGATGGAGCTCAACGTGGACACGCTGATCCACGAGGTCGGCGCGGGCCAGATGGAGATCAATTTCTTCCACGACCACCCGCTGGGACTGGCCGACGAAGTCTTTTTCTTCAAGCGCACGATCCGGGAGGCGGCGCTGCGTCATGAGATGTACGCCACCTTCATGGCCAAGCCGATGGCCGGCGAGCCCGGCAGCGCGATGCACGTGCACCAGAGCGTCCTGAACAAGGTCACCGGCAAGAACATCTTCAGCAACGAGGACGGCTCGCCCAGTCAGGCGTTCTACTGGTACATCGGCGGCCTGCAAAAATACACGCCCGCGGCAATGGCCCTCTTCGCCCCCTACGTCAATTCCTATCGGCGCCTGGCGCGCTCGACCGCCGCGCCGATCAACATTCAGTGGGGCAGCGACAACCGCACCGTCGGCATCCGCTCGCCGGTGGCGAGCGCCGCGGCCCGCCGGATCGAAAACCGGGTGATCGGCGCCGACGCCAACCCCTACGTCGCCCTCGCGGCGACGCTGGCGTGTGGCTACCTGGGCATGAAAAACCGCATCGAACCCGCGGCCGAGTGCAAGGGCGACGCTTATCTCTCCGAATACCAGTTGCCGCGCTCGCTGAGCGAGGCGCTCGGCTGGCTCGCCGACGAAAAAGACTTGCACGATGTCCTGGGCAAGGAATTCATCACCGTCTATTCCGAGGTGAAGGAAATTGAGCACGACGAGTTCATGAAAGTGATCTCGCCGTGGGAGCGCGAGCACCTGTTGCTGCACGTTTGATGGATCCGAACGTCCCATGAGCGCTCCCCCGAACCAAACCCCCCGCCCCGCCCCGGAGCGGTCGACTGCGGCATGGCAGGCCGCTGACGCGGCCCACTACCTCCACCCCTTCACCGACTTCAAGTCGCTCGCGGCGAAGGGTTCACGGGTGATCGTTTCAGGGGACAACATCTACCTGCGCGACAGCGACGGCGGCCGGCTTCTCGACGCGATGTCGGGGCTCTGGTGCGTCAACGTCGGCTATGGCCGCACCGAGCTCATCGAAGCGGCCACCCGGCAGCTCACCACCCTGCCGTTCTACAACAGCTTTTTCCAGACCGCGACGCCACCGGCCATCGCCCTGGCCGAGCGCCTGGCGGCGTTGGCGCCGCCGCAGTTCGAGCACGTCTTCTTTTCCGGGTCGGGGTCGGAGGGCAACGACACGGTCGTGCGGATGGTCCGTCGCTACTGGGACCTGCTGGGTCACCCGGAGCGCGACGTGATCGTCAGCCGTCGCAATGCGTATCACGGCTCGACCATGGCCGGGGCGTCGTTGGGCGGCATGGACGACATGCATCAACAAGGCGGTCTGCCGATTCCCGGCATCGTGCACATCGAGCAGCCCTTCTGGTTCAAGTTCGCATCGGGTCCACGCAGCGGGCTCAGCGCGGCGCAGGAGCGCGCCAGTCGCGACGCGTTCGGACTGGAGGCTGCCGGCTGGCTGGAGGCCAAGATTCAGGAGATCGGCGCCGACCGCATCGCCGCGTTCATCGGCGAGCCGGTGCAGGGCGCCGGCGGCGTGATCGTGCCGCCGGACACCTACTGGCCCGAGATCCAACGCATCTGCGACCGGCACGGCATCTTGCTGGTGGCGGACGAAGTCATTTGCGGCTTCGGTCGAACCGGCCATTGGTTCGGCTGTGAGCGCTTCGGCTTCCGACCTGACCTGATGACCTTCGCCAAGGGCGTGACGTCGGGCTACGTGCCGCTCGGTGGCGTGCTGGTCGGCGAACGGATCGCCCACGTGCTGATCGAGCACGGGGGTGATTTCAACCACGGCTACACCTATTCCGGGCATCCGGTCGCCTGCGCGGTCGCGCTCGCCAACCTGGACCTGCTGGAGCGCGACGGCCTGGTCGAGCGGGTGCGCCTGGAGACCGGTCCCTACCTCGCCGAGCAGTTCGCGCGGCTGCGCGAGCATCCGCTGGTGGGCGAGGTCCAGACCTGCGGCATGATGGGCGCCGTCCAGTTGGTGAAGGACAAGGCGGACGGGACGCTTTTTCCCGCAGCGCTCGGCGTCGGCATGGTGTGTCGGGGCCACTGCTTCGGCAACGGCCTCATCATGCGCGCGGTCGGCGACCGGATGATCGTGGCGCCGCCGCTGGTCATGACGTGCGCGCAGATCGACGAGATGATGACGCTGGTGCGCCGCTGCCTCGACCTGACGCTGGACGACATCACGCGCAACCACTGGGCCTGAAGATTTTTCCCATGAACACGTCCCCTGCGTTCCTGCAAATTCGCGACATCGAAAAAGACTTTTCCGGGCACAAGGCGGTCGACCGCGTGAGCATCGACATCGGCAAGGGCGAGATCTTCGCGCTGCTCGGCTCGAGCGGATGTGGCAAGACCACGCTCTTGCGCATGCTGGCCGGATTCGAAACCCCTAGCGCCGGCAGCATCGTGCTCGACGGGCGTGACCTGGCCGGGCTGCCGCCCTACGAACGCCCGCTCAACATGATGTTTCAGAGCTATGCGCTCTTTCCCCACCTGAGCGTGCGCGAGAACATCGCGTTCGGCCTGAAACGCGACGGGATGTCGGCGAGCGAGATCGCGCCTCGGGTGGACACCATGCTGCAGCTCGTCCAGCTGGAAAAATTCGGCGCCCGCAAGCCGCATCAGCTCTCGGGCGGCCAGCAGCAGCGAGTCGCACTCGCCCGCAGCCTGGCCAAGCGGCCACAGCTCCTGCTGCTCGACGAACCGCTCGGCGCACTCGACAAGAAGCTGCGCGAGCAGACCCAGATCGAACTGGTCAACATCATCCGCGAAGTCGGCGTCACCTGCGTCATGGTCACGCACGACCAGGAAGAGGCGATGACCATGGCCAGTCGCATCGCGGTGATGAGCGAGGGCCGCTTCCTGCAGGTCGGCACGCCGAGCGAGGTCTACGAGACGCCGGCGAACCGATTCGTCGCGGACTTCATCGGCAACGTCAACCTGATGGAAGGCGTCCTGGTCGAAGACGAAGCCGACCACGCGCTGGTCCGCTGCGCCGATTGCATCCACTTCATCGGTCACGGGATCACCGGCACCCAAGGCATGCGGGTGACGGTCGCCCTGCGTCCCGAAAAGATCCGCCTCGATGGCGGAGGCGACCCGACCTCCGACACCAACGGCGTCGTCGGCACCGTGCAGGACATGGCCTATTTCGGCGGGTACACGGTCTACCACTTGCGGCTCGCGAGCGGCGCCTTGCTGAAGGTCAGCGCCAGCAACACCGAGCGCCACCACGACCACGCGCTGCGGGTCGGCGACACGGCCCGGGCCACCTGGTCGGCGACGGCCCAGGTGGTGTTGACCTCATGACGGCCCTTCGCCCGCCCGAACGCACCCCGAACCGCCCCCCGGCGCGGGGGTGGGCCGTCATCGGGCCGCCCTATCTCTGGTTGCTGCTGTTTTTCCTTCTGCCCTTCCTGATCGTGCTGAAGATCAGCGTGTCCGAAATGGACATCGCGAGCGTCAAGGACGTGCTCACGGTGCACGACGGTGCCTTGGCCATCGACGTTCGTTTCGGCAACTACCTCACCCTCGTGCAGGACGACCTCTACCTGCTCACCTACCTCGCCAGCTTGAAGTACGCGGCAGTCACGACCGCGCTCTGCCTGGGCATCGGCTACCCCTTTGCCTACTTCATGGCGCGCAGTCGCTCCAGTCTGCAGCCGGCCCTGTTGATGCTGGTGATGCTGCCCTTCTGGACCTCGTTCCTGCTTCGGGTCTATGCCTGGAAGGCGCTGCTCAGCGAACACGGCTGGGCCTTCGACCTGATCACGCGCAGCGGCATGGACGCGTGGCTGGCGCGGGCCGGCCTGATTCCGGCACCCGGCCAATTGATGAACACGCCCTTTTCGCTGGTGCTCGGGATGACCTACACCTACTTGCCTTTCATGGTCCTTCCGCTTTACTCCAACCTCGCGAAAATGGACCTGCGCCTGCTCGAAGCCGCCAGCGATCTGGGAGCGACCGCCTGGACCGCCTTCTGGAAGATCACCGTGCCGCTGTCGAAGGCCGGCATCATCGCCGGGAGCATGTTGGTGTTCATCCCTTGCGTGGGCGAGTACGTGATCCCCGAGCTGCTCGGGGGACCGCAAACCCAGATGATCGGGCGCACCTTGTGGGACGAATTTTTCAGCAACAACGATTGGCCGATGGCTTCGGCGGTCGCGGTGGCGATGATCCTGCTCGTCATCATCCCGCTGGCGCTTTTCAATCGTTACCAGGCCGAGTCGGTGGAGCGGCGCGCATGAAGCCGCCCGGCAGGCACGCTCGCTGGCGCACGGCAAGCTTGAATCGTGGGCTTGCGCGTACCTGGCTCGTGCTCGGGTACGCCTTTCTCTACCTGCCGATCATCGCCCTGGTCATTTTTTCATTCAATGACAGCCCGGTGCCTAACGTCTGGAATCGTTTCACGTTGAAATGGTATGCAGCGCTCGGGTCGGACACCGAAATTCTCGCCGGATTGTGGCTTTCGGTGCGGATCGCTTTCGCGACCGCATGTGCCTCGCTCGTGCTGGGGACGCTGGCTGCGCTCGCCCTCGTCAAGCACCGAGGTTTTCCAGGTCGCACGTTGTTTTCGGGCATGTTGAGCGCCCCCCTGGTGATGCCGGAAGTGATCATCGGCTTGTCACTTCTGCTGATGCTGGTCGCGATGCAAAAAGCGCTCGGTTTTCCCGAACGTGGCCTGATGACCATCTGGCTCGGGCACTTGCTGCTGGGCCTGGCCTACGCCACGGTGGTCGTCCAGGCGCGCCTGAAGGATCTCAACCCGCAGCTCGAGGAGGCCGCGATGGACCTCGGCGCGCGCCCCTGGCAGGTGTTCTGGCTCGTGACCTTGCCGATGATCGCCCAGGCGCTGCTCTCGGCCTGGCTGCTGACCTTCACGCTCTCGCTGGACGACGTCGTGCTGTCGGCGTTTCTTTCCGGTCCGGGGGCCACCACCATGCCCCTGGTCATCTTTTCGCGCGCCCGGCTCGGCCTGAACCCGAGCGTGAACGCCATCGCCACCCTGACGGTCGCACTCGTCTCCCTGGGAGTGCTGGTGGCCAGCGTCTCGATCGCGCGTCGGGACCGACGCCGGGCCCAGGACCTCGCCACGGCGGCTCGGGCCGCGTGAAGGCCGCTCCGGTGAACGTTTCGGGGGTCGCGTCGGAACCCGGCCTGCCGACCGCGTCGGGGTCCGCGCCCTGGTTGGCGTATGCGAGCCTGGCGGGGAGCATGGCCCTGGTGGGCAGCTATGTCGGCTTGTCGAAAATCCTGGTCGGCGTGTTTCCGGTGTTCCTGTTGGCCCTGCTCCGCTTCGGCATCGCGGCGGCGGCCATGGCCGGCTGGCTGCGGCGCCCCGCCGGCGAGCCCCGGTTGACCGCTGCTCAACAGGGGCTGTTGTTCCTGGAATCCTTCTTTGGAAACTTCCTGTTCTCGGTCTGCATGCTGTTCGGCGTCTCACTCAGTTCGGCGCTGGCCGCCGGCGTCATCATGGCGGGCATCCCGGCCGCCGTCGCGCTGCTGTCGCGCCTCCTCCTGGCCGAGCGCATCCCGGTGCGGACCGTGGTGGGCATCGCTTGCGCGGTCGGCGGCATCGGGCTGATGGCGCTCGCGAAGCACCCCGGCGGCCAAGGCGGTTCGCTGCTCGGCGACTCGCTGCTGGTCTGCGCGGTTCTGTGCGAAGCGGTCTACGTGGTGATCGGGAAAAAGCTCAGCGGCCCGATCGGCCCGAAGCGAATCAGCGCATTGATCAATTTGTGGGGGCTCGCGCTGGTGACTCCGCTCGGGATCTGGCAGGCATTGACATTCGACTTCGCGCGCGTCGCGGCACCGTCGTGGTCGTTGCTGGTCTTCTACGCGATCGCCGCCAGCGTGGTCACCGTCTGGTTGTGGATGACCGGCCTGCAACAGGTACCGGCCTCGCGGGCCGGCGTCTTCACGGTGCTCCTGCCGATCAGTGCGGCTGCCGTCGGGGTCGTCTTCCTGGGCGAGCGAGTCAGCCTCATGCAGGCCACGGCCTTCGCGCTGGCGCTGGCGGGCGTCGTCCTCGCGACCTGGCCCGCGCGCCGCCGAGCGGGCGTCACGCCGGCTCGGCCACCTGGTGCGCCAGCCGGCTGATCGTTTCGGGGTCCTCGAACTTGAGCCGGTGGTCGGACCAGACCTGGCGCCAGCGCCTGGCTCCCGGCAGGCCGTGGCGCAGTCCCAGGATATGGCGCGACGCGTGCGAGGCCGGTTGTCCCTGGGCCACGATGCGCCGCATGTAGTCGACCATCCGGGCCTCGATCGCCTCCCGGTCGGCCACCTGACCCGGCATGCCGAAAAAGCGTCGGTCCCAGTCGGCCATCAGCCAGGGTCGATGGTAGGGCGCGCGCCCCAGCATCACGCCGTCGACATGCTGCAGCTGGGTCTCGATCTCCTCATTCGAGGTGAGCCCGCCATTCAGGACGATGGTCAGATTGTCAAACTCGCGTTTGAGTCGGTGCACGAGTTCGTAACGCAGCGGCGGCACTTCGCGGTTTTCCTTCGGACTCAGGCCGGCGAGCCAGGCGTTGCGCGCGTGGACGATGAACACCTCGCAGCCGGCATCGGCGACGGTGCCGACGAAATCCCGGACGAACTCATAGCGCTCGATGCGATCGATGCCGATCCGATGCTTCACCGTCACAGGCAGGTCACACGCATCGCGCATGGCCTTGACACAATCGGCCACCAGCGCAGGTTCGGCCATCAGGCAGGCACCGAAGGCACCGCGCCGCACCCGCTCGCTCGGGCAACCGCAGTTCAGATTGACCTCGTCGTAACCCCACTGCTCCGCCAGCCGGGCGCAGTGGGCCAGATCGGCCGGCTCGCTGCCGCCGAGTTGCAAGGCCAGCGGATGCTCCTCGGGATTGAAGTCCAGGTGACGCGCGACGTCGCCATGAAGCAAGGCGCCGGTGGTCACCATTTCGGTATAGAGGCGCGTGCGACGGCTCAGCAGGCGATGGAAATAGCGGCAATGGCGGTCGGACCATTCCATCATCGGGGCCACGCACAGACGCCAGTCGCGCGGCGATCCACCGGGGACCGCGCGCTCGGGGTGGGCATCCGAAGCTCGTTGCTCGGGCGTCATGGCGATTTCGCGTGGGCGCTCTTCATGGCTCAACCGCGAAGAATACCTTGCCCGGACCGACGCCAGACACACCGGTTCCCCCGAAATCGAGGATTGTTCGGCAGGCGTGCGGCGGCCACCATCCGGACATGGACCACAAGCTCACCGATTACCCCGCCGCGTCGCGCCGGCAGCTCAGCGACTATTGGACTGCCTTCTGCGCCCTCGTGCTCGTCTTGACGGTCGTCTACGCGGTTTTCACGGCCAACTGAGAGCCCGCGGGGCCCGCCTTGCGTCGCCTCAGGCCAGGCGCTCGTCCGCGGTATCGAGCATGTAGCCCAGGCCGCGCAGTGTGTGGATGGTCGCACCGCTGCCATTCAACCGCCGCCGCAAGCGGTGCACGTAGACTTCGAGGGCGTCGTGACTCAGCACGGCGTCCTCGGTGCACAGGCGTTCGGCCAATGCGATCTTGCTGACCGGGCGGCCGGGACGCTCGGCCAGCGACTCGAGCAGGTCGTGTTCCCGCGGCGGCAGCGGGAGCGGACGCGAGTCGACTGCGAAACGCCGTGAGATGGTGTCGAAGTGGAGCCGCCCGACCCGCAGCGTCGCCTGCGCGGCCCCCTGGGCACGGCGATGCAGTGCGCGCAGGCGCGCCTCCAGCTCGGACAGCTCGAAGGGCTTGGACAGGTAGTCGTCGGCGCCGTCGTTGAGGCCTTGCACGCGGTCGCAGATGTCGCCGCTCGCGGTCAGCATCAGCACCGGTGTCTTGTCGCCACGCTCGCGCATTCGGTGCAATACATCGAGCCCGGACATGCCGGGCAGGACCAGATCCAGCACCACGACATCGAAGGAGTGTTCGCGCAACAACGCGTCGGCACGGTTGCCGTCGTGGCTGGTTTCGACTTCCATCCCGAGCGCCTTCAAAGACTGCCACAGGGACAGGACGAGTTCGGCGTGGTCGTCTATCAAGAGGATATGCATACGGGCTCCATCGGCGTGCGTTCAGGACTTATGAAATCGACCGCTGGCGGGAAATGCCAATTCCTTGCGGTTTTCGACCTCGAGGAGCCGGCCCGCGCTGTCGCAGCGGCAGGACACGATGGGTCCACGTCGGGCCGCGATGCGGCCGGTGAAAAAAAGAGTCTGTAAACGCATGTGAATCTCCAAAGCTACCGACACAGCTTGGTGGGACGGCTGCCCGATCATGCGTTGCACCAAGCAGCACGACCTTTCGCTGAGATGACAGGTGCTGAAAGCGGCCATTCGTACATACCCTCTCGGGGTAAACCATTGTCGCCGCTGAAAGTTCGCCGAAAGGCCCTGGCTCGGATCGCTTCCTAGGATGCCCCGTCAACACGCCATTGGTTGGAAGGCACACGCTCATGACATCCCATCGCACGCGGTATCGGTCGCACACCCTCGCTCACATAATTTCCTGGAACAGGGGTCGCTGACATGAATCTTGCCTATGACTCCGTGGGGCGGGGCGCCCCAGTGCTGGTCCTGCACGGTCTTTTCGGCTCCAGCGTCAGCTGGCGCGGCGTCGCGCGCGCCCTCGCCGATCACCACCGGGTGATCAGCGTCGACTTGCGCAACCATGGCGATTCACCGGCGTCCGGTTCGATGGACTATGTGGCGATGGCCGAAGACGTCCTGACCCTGCTGACGCGGCTGGGAATCGGGTGCAGCGCGGTCCTCGGTCACTGCATCGGTGGCAAGGTGGCGATGGCCATGGCGTTGCTGGCGCCGCGCGCGGTCGGCACGCTCTGTCTGGTCGAGTCCGCGCCGGTCACCTTCCTCGACCCCTGGACGCACCAGCTGCGCAGCATGCGGCGTGGCTTGGCCGTCAACGGCGGATCGGCAGCGCTCCTGGCCTGTCGCGCCGCTGCGAACGGCACCCTGCTGAGCCGGTTCGCACTGCCGCGCCACGCCGTGTCGAACGACTATGTCGATTGGCGGAGCAACCTCGCCGCGATCGCGCCGCACCTGCAAGCCCTGCGCGACTTTCCCTCGGCGTTGCAAGACCGACGCAGCGAGTTGCCGGTGGAGGTCTTCCTCGGCGCCGACTCGGCCTTCGTGCGCCCTGCCGACGCCACTGCCTTCCTGCCGATGTTCCCTAACGTCAGGATTCAGGTGTTCGAAGGCTCGAGTCACTGGCCGCACGCCGCCTGCCCCGAGGAACTGCTCGACGGCTTGCGGGCCGTCCTCGAACCGGTCGCGGCTTAGTGCGCTGCGCCGCGGGAGGGTTCTTCGGCCGCCGGCCGGGCAGCTCGGATCAGGCGCTCGCGAACGCGGCGTCCATCATCGCCTGGGTGCCCCGGGAAAACTCGAGCGGACAGGCGTAGGCCGCGCCGCCGCGCACCGCGCGATTGAAGGCAGCCACCTGCAGCTCATAGTGATTCACGGCCGGCCACCGCTCGGTGATCGTTTCCAGGCCCCGATGCAGCTCCAGCCGGGCCTCACCGAAGACACGCGCATTGAATGGCACGGGCAGCCTCAGCACCCCCTCCTCGCCATGGAAGGTGACTTCCTGGCGCGGATGCATACGAATCGAGGTGAAGCCGACGCAGTCGGCCTCGCCGAACTTGGCGCTGATCGAGGCGTAGACGTCGACGCCGTTCTCCCACTGGATGCGGGCTTGGACTTCGGTCGCCTCCAGGCCGGTGGCGTAGCGGGCGCCCCCCATGACATAGACGCCGATGTCACGCAGCCCGCCGCCGCCCATGTCGGCCCGGTTGCGGATATTGGTCGCATCCCGATTGTTGAACGAGAACATGGCTTCGATCCGCCACAGCCGGCCCACGGCGCCCTCCGCCAGCAATTGGCGGGCGCGCTGCCATTGCGGATGATGAACGATCATGAAGGCTTCGGCAGCCAGGACACCGGCCTGGTCGCGTGCCGCGATCAGGCGATCGAAGTCCGCCGATTGCATCGCCATGGGTTTCTCGCACAGGACATGCTTGCCTGCTTGCATCGCCTTCAGGCTCCACTCCACGTGGAGCCGGTTGGGAAGCGGGATGTAGACCGCATCGATGGCGGGATCGCTGAGCAGCGCCTCGAAACTGTCATGCACCCTCAGCCCCGGGGCGAAGACCCGAAACGGCTCGGCCTTGGCCGGGTCGGACGTGGCCAGTGCAGCGACATGGCCACCCGGCGCCAGCGTGAGGGCCGGCCCCATGGACTCCCGCGCGAATTTCGAGGCCCCAAGAATTCCCCAGCGCACGTCCGACATGATTTCGAGCTTCCCGTTTGGCACTGACGGCGAGCATAACGCGCCGGAGCGCCACGCACTCGAGCCCGCGGCCACCGCTTGCGGCGTCAATAGTGCGCGTTGCCGAGACTTCCCGGCGCCAGGTTGTCGAATTTGGTCAGCGGCTTGTTGAAAAACAGCTTGACGGTGCCCGTCGGGCCGTTGCGCTGTTTGCCGATGATGATCTCGGCGATACCGGGCTCTTTGCTGGCGTCCTTGTTGTAGTAGTCGTCGCGGTAGATGAACATGATGACGTCGGCGTCCTGCTCGATCGCGCCCGACTCGCGCAGGTCACTCATCATGGGCCGCTTGTCGGTGCGGGACTCGACGCTGCGGTTGAGCTGCGAGAGCGCGATCACCGGGCATTTCAACTCCTTGGCCAGCGACTTGAGGCCACGCGAGATCTCGCCGATCACGGTGGCGCGGTTTTCTTCGCTGGTGTTGCCACTGCCGCTCATGAGCTGCAGGTAGTCGACCACGATCATGCCGAGTTGGCCGCAATGACGCGCCTGGCGGCGTGCGCGCGCGCGGACCTCGGTGGGACTGAGCGCCGAGCTCTCGTCGATGAACATGCTGACGCTGCCGAGCTTCTCGACCGCCTCGGACAGCCGTCCCCATTCGTCGTCCTTGAGGCGGCCGGTGCGCAGGTTGCTCTGGTCGATGCGCCCGAGCGAGCCGACCAGTCTGAGGGCCAGTTGTGCCGCGCCCATTTCCATCGAAAAGATGACCACCGGCAAGCCTTCGGCCACGGCCACGTGCTCGGCGATGTTGAGGGCGAAAGCGGTCTTGCCCATCGAGGGGCGGGCGGCCAGCACGACCAGGTCGCCAGGCTGGAAGCCCGAGGTCATGCGGTCCAGATCGAAGTAGCCGGTGCGCACGCCGGTGACGTCCTCTGCGCCGTTCTCGTGCAATTCGGTGACGCGGTCGAGCAGCTGCACCACCAGCGCGTCCATGCTTTGGAAGCCCTGCTGCGACTTGGAGCCTTCCTCGCCGATCCTGAAGATCTTGCCCTCGGCGTCGTCGAGAATCTCGGAGACGGCCCGGCCTTGCGGGTTGAACGCGCTGGTGGCGATCTCGTCGCTGGCCGCCACGAGTTTGCGCAAGACCGACCGCTCGCGCACGATCTCGGCGTAGCGGCGCATGTTGGCCGCGCTCGGCACGCTTTGCGCCAGCGCGTTGAGATAGACCAGGCCGCCGCATTCCTCGGCCTTGCCGAGCCCCTGGAGTTGCTCGAACACGGTGATCACGTCGGCCGGCTTGGTCGCTCCGACCAGCGCGCCGATCGCGGCGTAGATATGCCGGTGCTCGTAGCGGTAGAAATCGCTGTCGGTCAGCAGGTCGCCGGCGCGATCCCAGGCGCTGTTGTCGAGCATCAATCCGCCGAGCACGCTTTGCTCGGCCTCGACCGAGTGCGGCGGGATGCGCAGCCGGGAGATGTCGTCGTCGGTCCGGCTCGCGGACGGCGGGTATTCGGTGGGCGTGAGGGCCATCGGGGAATGATAGGGGGCGACTGCGCTTTCGCCTGTGCGCAACCCTGTGGAGATTCGGGGGAGATCCGTTGGACAGGCGTGTACAACTCGGGGCGCCCATGCAAAAGGGCCGGCAAGCCGGCCCTTTTTCGGACAGTCGAAGCGGTCAGTCGGTTTCGCCGAGGACGACCACCTTGACTTCGACGACCACGTCGGAGTGGGGCGACACGCTGACGGTGTGCTCGCCGACGGTTTTGAGCGGGCCGTTGGGCAACCGCACCTGCGACTTCACCACCTTGAAGTCGATCCGGGTGAGCGCGTCGGCGATGTCGGCGTTGGTGACCGAGCCGAAGAGACGCCCGTCGACCCCTGCCTTCTGGGTGATGTGCACGGTGCGGCCACTCATCTTTTCACCCAGCGCCGTGGCGGCCGCCAGCTTCTCGGCAGCGGCCTTTTCGAGCTCGACGCGCTTGGCCTCGAATTCCTTAATCGCGGCTTCGGTGGCACGCCGTGCCGAACGCTGCGGGATCAGGTAGTTGCGGGCATAGCCATCCTTGACCCGGACGACATCGCCCAGGTTGCCGAGGTTGGCGACTTTTTCCAGCAGAATGATTTGCATGGCAGGGCTCCTCAAACCTTGTGCTGGTCGCTGTACGGCAGCATCGCCAGGAACCGGGCGCGCTTGATGCAGGTCGTCAGTTGGCGCTGAAAGAACGCGCGGGTGCCGGTGAGGCGGGCCGGCGTGATCTTGCCGTTCTCGCCGATGAAGTCACGCAGCGTGTCGATGTCTTTGTAGTCGATCTGCTTGACACCGGTGACGGTGAAACGGCAAAAACGCTTCCGACGGAAGAGCAGCGACTGGGTATTGCGCTTGGGCTTGCGGTCCTTCGAGAACCTACCTTTACCACGGGGCGGGGGCATATTGAACCTCTTTCCTGAATTTCGAACAGTGTGCCGGCGGGGTCATTGACCTTCATCCAGCTCGGTGACATGAAAAACGATACCTCGGCCATTGCGCTGCGACCCGAGAAAACCGGCGAAGCCGTGCAGGCCTCCGAGTTCCAGCTTCTCGACGCGTCGGGTGATTTCCCCGATCGCGCGGGCCCGGATGTCGAACCAGACCTTGCGCGGCCTGCCGTCCTGCGTGACCTCCGATTCGTGCTTCAAGCTCAAATCGAGGGCCGGCAATCCGGCGGGGGTATACCTCAGCGCGCCGCGTTCGACCAGTTGCGCTGTCAGAACCAGCCGGTTCATTCAGCGCGCCGGGTCGAGGACGGCGCCGACCACCGTCAGGCCGACGCTTCCTGCGCAGGACGCTCCTGGCGTTCCGCGCCGCGGTCGCCACCACGGTCGCCGCGGTCACCCGACGGAGCGGACTTGCGCGAATCTTCGCGCTCGACCATCTTCATCATGACCGACGGTGCCGTGATGGCTTCGTCTTGCAACACCGTCAGGTGGCGCAGCACGGCGTCGTTGAATCGGAAGCCCGTCTCCAGCTCGGCCAGCACCTCTTTGCTGCACTCGATGTTCAGGCAAAGGTAGTGCGCCTTCGCGAGCTTCTGGATCATGTAGGCCATCTGGCGACGACCCCAATCTTCCACGCGGTGCACTTTGCCGCCGCCAGTGGTGATGACACCCTTGTAGCGCTCCAGCATGGCCGGAACCTGTTCGCTTTGATCCGGGTGGATCAGCAGCACGATTTCATAATGACGCATTGAGACTCCTTGTGGATTCCGCGGCCTGCCCAGTGTGTTGCGCTGGGTGATGGCTCTGGCTGATGAAGCCACCCCGAAGCGTCAGACCCGGGTGTGGCAAGGGAAGCCGACGATTATAGCCCGAACGCCGGGCGGCCTAGAGGCCGCGTCGTACCCATTGCTGTCCATTGGGGATGACGCCGAAATCGCCGCATGAAAACATGCCGCTGCCATGCATACACCGCCCTAAACTTGCCACCGCAAGCCTCCCGGGCCGCCAGGCCGACTCACCGGATTTGACGCGATGACTGTCCACGACGCTTCCGGCTCCCATTCGCATGCCGCGATGTCGCCTGACGTCGATGC
>JALYHO010000108.1 GCA_030776545.1 Pseudomonadota bacterium
CGGCGTCAGCGGCGCACACGGCGCGGTCGACTACGCCGCCACGCTGTCGCGCGAAGGCGATCGTGGCGTGGCCGCCATCAAGCCGGGCGACGCCAACGGCTACTCCAAGCCGGACCCCAGCGGCTACGTCCGCGAGACCGGTGCCGTCAAGCTGGGCTACACGCCGCTCGTCGGCCACCGGGTCGGCCTGAGCCTGTCGCAAAGCCAGCTCGACTCGCACTACGACTCGGCCCGCTACGTGCCCCCCGACTACATCGCCGACCCGTCGCCGGACTTTCGCAACCGGCTCGTGACCCAGATCTCCGCGCTCGACTATCGGGGCGTCGTCGATCCCGCGTGGACCGTCACGGCACAGTACGCGCACAGCCGCGACGATCTGAAATCGGGTGCCGATCTCGAAGCGCGCTACACGACCGTCCGCGACCAGTTGACCTGGCAGAACGCGCTCGGTCTCGGTGCGGGGCGGCAACTCGTGCTGGCCTACGAACACCTGTCGGAAAACGCTGCCACGACCGCGTTCCCGAACGACTACACCCGCGCCAACAACGCCGGGGTCGTCGGCTACACCGGTCAGTTCGGATCCCAGACGCTCCAGGCCGACCTTCGGCACGATCAGAACACGATCTATGGCGGGGTCACGACCGGCCGCCTGGGCTGGAGCCTGGCACTCGCACCCGGCCTGCGGCTGCGCACGCTCGGCGGCACGACCTTCCGCGCGCCGAGCTTCAATGAACTGTTCTACCCGCAGTACGGTGTCCAGACGCTGGCGCCCGAGCGCGGCCGCAGCGCCGAGATCGGGTTGAACTGGCGCTCGGGCGACAGCGAGGTGGCGCTCACGGTCTATCGCAATCTGGTGCGTGACCTGATCAACTACGAGGCCGACCCCTCGCTGTGCCCCTCGCAAGCCGACTACCCGCAAGGCTGCGCGCGCAACATCGGCCACGCGCGACTGCAGGGCGCGACGTTCTCGGGTGCGCGGCGTTGGGGACCCTGGCGGGTCACGGCCACGCTCGATGTCCTGGACGCCAAGGACAGCGACACCGGCGTCCGCCTGCCCCGGCGCGCTGCCCACCAGGAAAGCTTGAGCGCCGACTACGACGGCGGCCCCTGGGCATTCGGGGCGAGCGTGCTCGACGTCGGCTCGCGTCCCGACGGCGGCGTGACCCTCGGTGGGTATGCCACCCTGGACCTGCACGTGCGCTGGCGCCTCGCGCCGCAATGGCAACTCGAAGCCAAGCTCCTCAACGCCACGGACAAAGCCTACGAGCCGGCCCGTGACTACCAGCCCTTGGGACGCCAGGCGTGGGTCGGGGTGCGCTACGCCAGCACGGGTCAGTGAGCATCCCACGTGGCATCGGCGCCCGACCGTTCCGCTGAAGACCTCGGACGCCGGCGGCGCCGCCGCCTGGCGGCGGTGCTTGCCGGGGCAAGCCTGTTGCTGGTCGTTGCGGGTCTCGCGGCCGGCAGCGAGGGGTGGTCGCTGGTCCGCCTCGCGGCGCTCTGGCAAGGTCCGGACGGCGCGTTGATCATCGGCCAGATCCGGGCTCCGCGCACACTCGGGGCCTGGTTGGTCGGGGCGCTGCTGGGCCTGTCCGGAGCGACCGCGCAGGGATTGTTCCGCAATCCGATCGCCGATCCCTACCTGCTCGGTTCGGCATCGGGGGCCGCGCTCGGGGTGGTGCTGGTCCTGGTGGGCGGGTCATCCGGCGTCCCCGCCTTGCAGTCCGCTGCGCCGCCTCTCGGCCTGGTCGGAGCCGCCTTCGTCGGCGCGCTCGTCGGGGTGGCCCTGACCCTCGCGCTGGCGCGCGGCGCCCAGCAGACCACCCGACTGCTCCTGGCCGGCGTGGTCGTCGGGGTGGTGCTCGGAGCGGCCAGCGACCTGGCGACGCGCGCCGCGCCCGAAGCCCTGCGCGGCAAGCAGGCCTTCTTGCTGGGCAGCACCGGCTTGCTCGGCTGGACCCATTGCGCGGTACTCGCCTGCGGCCTGGCGGTCGCACTGCCCCTGACCTGGTGTTTCGCGCGCGCGCTCGATGCCCTGGCGCTCGGCACCGAGACGGCCAGCAGCCTCGGCCTCAACCTTCCCCGCTTGCGGCTCGTCCTGGTGGGCCTGATGGCGCTGGCGACCGGGGTCGCGGTGTCCCAGGCAGGGCTGATCGCCTTCATCGGCCTGGTCGCCCCCCACCTGGTACGACGCTACGCGCCCGCCACGCATGGTTTCAACGTTCTCGCCAGCGCGGCCGCCGGAGGCAGCCTGCTCCTGCTCTCGGACGTCGTCGCGCGCAGCGTGCTGGCGCCGCAAGAGGTGCCGGTCGGAGTGCTGAGCGCCTTGTTCGGCGGCGGCTACCTGATCTGGCTGCTGCATCGCGGAGCCGGGCGGTGACGGGCCTGGTGGCCACCGGGGTCGGCGTCCGGCTGGGCAGCACGCCGGCGCTGCGCGACGTGACCTTCCAGGTGCCGCCCGGTTGGACCGCCATCGTCGGACCCAATGGCGCAGGCAAGTCGACCTTGTTGCGCGTGCTCGCGGGTTTGCGGCTGCCGGACGAAGGGGGGGTGCAGCTCGAGGGCCGGCCGCTCGCCACCATGAAGCCGCGCGAGCGTGCTCGGCGCATCGCCTGGCTCGCCCAGCAAGGGGCCACCGGCGGCGAGCTCGGTGTGCGCGATGTCGTGCGGCTCGGTCGCCTGCCGGCGCTCGGCTTGTTCGGCGCCTTGTCGGCGGCCGACGAGGCGCGGGTCGATGCGGCGATCCGGGATGCCGAGTGCGGTGCCTGGGAATCACGCCGGCTGAACGAACTCTCCGGTGGTGAACGCCAGCGCGTGTTGCTGGCGCGCGTGCTGGCGGTCGGGGCCGAGTGGCTGCTGCTGGACGAACCCACCACCCACCTCGATCCCCCGCACCAGGCCGCCCTGGTACGCTTGATCCGCCGCCAGGTGCAAACCGGCGCGACGGTCGTGAGCGTGCTGCATGACCTGTCCTTGGCGCTGTTGGCCGACCACCTCCTGGTCATGCGCGCCGGCAGCATCCTGGCCTGGGGCCACCGTGACGACCCGGCGTTGCATGCGGCGCTGCGGGAAGTGTTCGACCGGGCGGTCCGGATCGAGCGCTACGGTGCGCAATGGATCGCGGTCCCCGATCTGGCGGAGTAGGGGGCGGGGCGCGCCCGGACCGGGCCCGTGGCGATCAATCGCTTTCCAGCGGAGGGTCCAAGGGCATCGGCATCGTGGCCAGCCGGTTCGGGGTGCTCGATTCCCAGA
This sequence comes from Pseudomonadota bacterium, assembly GCA_030776545.1. Taxonomy (GTDB): domain Bacteria; phylum Pseudomonadota; class Gammaproteobacteria; order Burkholderiales; family Burkholderiaceae_C; genus LMDS01. The sequence goes on from JALYHO010000108.1 coordinate 3,253, forward strand.
GGGCGCCGGGAGCGGTGTCGACCGCGGCGTTCACGACGTGCATCAGGCTGAGGCTGGCGCGCGAAGAGATCTTGCGCAACTGTTGCAGCTGGCGTTGACTCCATTCGACCGGCTCGCCCTGCTGCTCGCAGCAAAAGGTGCCGAACAGGACGCCGTTGACCGAGAAGCCCGTGTCCATCAGGGACGCCACGCCGGCCTGCACGAGATAGGCGTGCAAGGCCCCGGTCGCGACCGGATCGAGCAGGGCCTGCGGCGCGCTGACACTGCCGTCGCGCTGCAAGCGTTCGATGTAGGGGCTGCGGGTGCCGTGCGCGATGTCCGAGGCGCTCACCATGCGGTCGAGGGCACTGTCGAACATCGCGACGCAGCGCGAGACCCGGCCGTGGTCAGAGTCCATGAAGAGGCGCAGGCCCGCGCGCGAGCAGCCGATTCGGCCCGCGACGTAGCGCATCAGTTGTTCGAGGAACTGAGCGCTGTCGATTTCGCCGCGTTCGAGTCGTCCGGAGATGAGCTGCAGATCGGCGGAGTCGGGCATGGCGGGCATTATCGACGCGACTGGCGGCCTTTGCGCGACCCCTCGCATCAGCCGGCGGGCAGGATCGACGGGTAGGCGTCGCACCACTCGGTCACCGGGCACTGCGGGCACAGCGGCCGGCGGGCCTGGCAGACATACCGGCCGTGCAGGATCAACCAGTGGTGCGCGTCGTTGCGGAACGGGTCGGGCACGCGTTCGAGCAGGGCGCGTTCCACATCCAGAGGGGTGCGGCCTGGGGCCAGGCCGGTGCGATTGGACACCCTGAAAATATGCGTGTCGACCGCCATCGTCGCCTCGCCGAAGGCCACGTTGAGCACGACATTGGCGGTCTTGCGCCCGACGCCTGGCAGCGCTTCGAGTGCGACCCGCTCGTTGGGAACCTGCCCCCCGTGGCGCTCGACCAGCAAGCCGCAGGTGGCGAGCAGGTTCTTCGCCTTGCTGCGATAGAGGCCGATGCTGCGGATGAATTCGGTCAGCCCGTCGACTCCGAGTGCAAGCATCTTCTCCGGGGTGTTTGCGACCGTGAAGAGCCGCCGGGTCGCTCGGTTGACCCCCGCATCGGTGGCCTGCGCCGACAGGATCACGGCGACGAGCAGCTCGAACACGCTCGTGTATTCGAGCTCCGTTTCCGGTTCCGGATTCGCAGCCCGCAAAGCGCCGAAGAAGCGGGGGATGTCTTCGCGCTTCATCGGCCTTCAGGCCGCGCGGGCCGCGCGCGCGCGGGCCAGCGCCGCAGCGATCAACACGTCGCTCGCGCCGGTGGACGCCGGGGGGGAGGCGGGCTCCGAGTGCAGGCGCTGGCGATGACCGGCATAGCGCGTTCGCGCCTGGTCGGCCTGTGCAGGTGACCACGCCGACCACCCGGTGGCCGATCCGCTGGCCTCGAGCATGTCGATGCAATCCACCGGACAGGCGGGCAAGCACAGTTCGCAGCCGGTGCAGGCCGCCGCGATCACGGTGTGCATGGCCTTGGGCCCACCGACGATGCAGTCGACCGGGCAGGCCTTCAGGCACAAGGTGCAGCCGATGCACCAGGACTCGTCGATGACGGCGACCCGGCGCGGCGCTTCGACGCCGTAGGCCGGGTTGAGCGGTCCGGCGGGCCGACCGGCCAGCGCGGCCAGACGC
>JALYHO010000109.1 GCA_030776545.1 Pseudomonadota bacterium
GCCCGACGCCGTTGTCGTTCTCCCGGCCGAGGCCGCCCCGGCGCCCGAGGTCACGAGTGCTTTCGGCGACAGCCTGGCCCGCGACTCCGTGCACGCCGGCTTCGACCCGCGGATCGAGTCGCTCGGCGTGGCCGAGCTCAAGCCCCTGGGCGACCTGCCGACGGACACCACGGCGCGCCCGGCGAGTACCGAACACGCGCTGGTCGACGGCGACGACACGATCGACGCGGTCGACGCGGTCGATGCCGAACTGTTCCCCATCTTCGAGGAAGAGGCCGAAGACCTGTTGCCGCAGCTCGCCAGCCGACTGCGCGATTGGTCACGCCGGCCCACCGACCCGGCCCCCCCCGCGGCCTGCATGCGGACCCTGCACACCCTCAAGGGGGGCGCCCGGTTGGCCGGCGCCATGCGCCTGGGCGAAATGGCGCACCGCCTGGAGACCCGCATCGAGCGCCTGGTGGCCGGCCCGACGGTCGAAACGATCGAGGTCGAGGCGCTGCAGAGCTACGGAGACTCCCTCGCCCAGACCTTCGACGCCTTGCGGGGCCGGGCACCCGCGCCGGCCCCGGAGCCCGCGCCACGCCTGGCCGATCCGCTCGCTCCTGGAGCTGCCGAGGCCGCGGAAGAAATCCCGTCGGCGGGCGACGTGCCGGCGACTCCCGAGCCGGCCGGGGCGGCGCCCAAATCGAACCTCGAGCCCGAGTGGCAACCCGTGCCCGACGCCATCCCGCAGCCCGCGCCTCTGCACCCCGATACCGAAGCCGCGGCCCTCGCGGCGCTGCCGGCCGAAGAGGCCGAACGTGCTGCACTCGAAGAGGTCCTGAGCGCCGAACCGGCCCCCGCCCCCCCCCCCGGCGTCACGCCGGCAGCGCCGATCGACTGGTCGCGTTTCCCGCGGATGGCGCCGGCCGACCGCGCGACACCCGAGCGCCAGCCAATCGCGCAGTCGTCGGTCCGGGTCCGCGCGCCCTTGCTCGACCGCCTGGTCAACCAGGCGGGTGAAGTCAGCATCGCCCGCTCGCGCATCGAGACCGGGGTGGTGCAAATCAAGACCTCGCTCGGCGACCTGACCGAGAACCTGGAGCGGCTGCGGGCGCAATTGCGCGACATCGAATTCCACGGCGAGGTCCAGATGACGTCGCGCCTCGAAGCCGCCAAAGCGGCGTCGCAGAGTTTCGACCCGCTCGAATTCGACCGCTTCACCCGCTTCCAGGAACTGACCCGGATGATGGCCGAGTCGGTCAACGACGTCGCGACCGTGCAGCGTTCGCTGCAGCGTGCGCTCGAGACCGCCGAAGACGAGCTGGTGGCCCAGGCGCGGATGACCCGCGAGCTGCAGGACGACCTGCTGCGCACCCGCATGGTCGAGTTCGAGGGCCTCTCCGACCGCCTCTACCGGGTGGTGCGCCAGGCTGCCAAGGAAACCGGCAAGTCGGTCCGCCTGGACATCCTCGGCGGCTCCATCGAAGTCGATCGCGGCGTGCTCGACCGCATGACCGGCGCGTTCGAGCACCTGCTGCGCAACTGCGTGACCCACGGCATCGAGCCGCCGCAGGAGCGGCTGGCCGCGGGCAAGGACACCACCGGCACCATCATCGTCGCGCTGACCCACGAGGGCAACGAAGTCGGGGTCGAATTCCGCGACGACGGGGCAGGCCTGAACCTGCCGCGCATACGCGCCAAGGGCGTGGCGCTGGGCCTGATCGAGGCCGACGCGGAGCCGACCGACGCCGAACTCGCCAACCTGATCTTCGCTCCGGGTTTTTCCACGGCCGAGACCATCACCGAACTCGCCGGCCGCGGCGTAGGCATGGACGTGGTGCGGTCCGAGGTCAACGCGATGGGCGGTCGCGTCGAGACCGCGACCGCTGCCGGCCAGGGCACCTCGTTCAAGCTCATCCTGCCGCTCACCACCGCGGTCACCCAGGTCGTGATGATGCGCTGCGGGGAGACCCACATCGCGGTGCCCTCGACACTGGTCGAAGTGGTGCGCCGGGCCGCGCCGGCCGAGGTCGACGCCGCCTATGCCCAAGGCGCGTTCCCGGTGGGCGACCGGCTGCTGCCGTTCTTCTGGCTCGGCGCCTTGCTTCAGGTGAGCGTGCGGCCCGCCGCCAGCGAGGCCCGAATGCGCGCCGTGGTGGTGATCCGCAGCGCCCAGCAGCGCATCGCGCTGCATGTCGACGAGGTGCTGGGCAACCAGGAAGTCGTCGTGAAGAACCTGGGCCCGCAGCTCTCCCGTCTGCCCGGCCTGGCCGGGATCACCCTCCTCGCGTCCGGCCTGGTGGCGCTCATCTACAACCCGGTGGCGCTCGCCACGCTCTACGGCGACAGCGCCCGCGAGGCCACCCGCAGTGCCCTGGCGGCGCCGGTCGCCCAGGCGGCAGTGCCGAGCGGGGCGTCATCGACGCTCGAACCCCAGGCGCCTCTGGTGATGGTGGTCGACGATTCGCTCACGGTGCGCCGCGTGACCCAGCGCCTGCTGGTGCGCGAAGGCTACCGCGTGGTCCTCGCCAAGGACGGGCTCGACGCCCTCGAACGCCTGGCCGAGGCGGTGCCCCAGGTCGTGCTCTCCGACATCGAGATGCCCCGCATGGACGGCTTCGACCTGGTACGCAACATGCGCGCCGATGCGCGCCTGCGCGACCTCCCGGTCATCATGATCACCTCGCGGATCGCCCAGAAGCACCGCGACTACGCGGCCGAGCTCGGCGTCGACCACTACCTCGGCAAGCCCTATTCGGAGGAAGACCTCCTGTCGCTGCTGGCGCGCTATACCCGGGCGTCCTCCTTGGCCTAGCGCGGTCTTTTCGGGTTCTCCGAAACGATGACCGGCCGGTTCAGCGCCCGGTCGTCGGGATTCGGGTGGCACCGACGACGACGAAGGGCGCCCAGTGCCGGATCGCCGCGCCATCCTCGATGAGGGTCGTCGTGGCGCGCCGCGCCGCTTCCGCGGGCCCGACGGCAAGCAGGTGCCGGTAGAAGACCTGCATCCAGAGTTCGGTCATCGCGTCGTTGACCGGCCAGAGGGTGCTGAGCAGGTTGGAGGCGCCGGCGGCCAGGCCGCAAGCGAGCAGACCGTGCAACTCTTCGCCCGGTCCGAAGCGCAGCAGGCCCCCGTTGCATGCGCTCATGACCAGGAGCTGGGTCCGGCGCAGCCGAAGTTCGCGCACGCGTTCGGCCGAGACGACGCCGTCGTCGTCCGCAGTCGGGGTGAGCAGAAGGTGGTGGAGGTCGATCGCGTCGGCCTCGGGAAATTCGCCGTGCGTCGCGATATGAAGGATGGAGGCGCCGGCAGCCTCGGCATACAGCCTCGTGGCGGTGGCGTCGGGCCCGACGTACGTGGCGCAGGGAATCGAACGAAGGCGCCCTGCGGCGGCCTCGACTTCGAGGGTCGCGTGGGGCAGGTCGGGCCAGCGCGACCGGTCGAGGACCGGGTTGGCGAAACCGACGAACCGTTCGGGGGCCTGCCAGTCGGTCCGCATCGCGCGCCAGATCGACGCGCTCGGCGGGAAGGAGAGCGCCACGCGTTGCCCCAGGTGGCTTCCGAAGGCGTCGAGCGCGGCGCCGAACGGCACCGCTCGCAACGGTCCTGACGCGACCACGAACCAGTGGCTGTACGCGGCGGGCGTGATGCCGACTTGTTCGAGCGGCTGTACCAGGAGCATGTGGAGCAAGCGGAGCGCAGGAGCCGCCTCCGGGCTTTCCGTGCGTATGGCGGTGCGGACCCAGACGACGAGTTCGGCCAGCGCACTGATGTCGAGCGGCGCCTGGCCACCCAGGCTGAACGCCCCGATCACGCCTCGATAGAGGCCAGGGACCTGCTTGAGAATGTCCAGGTCGACCACGACGAGCCGGGTGCGCTCGTGCGTGATGGCGATGATGTCGATCTGGCGGGCCGGATGCAGGGTTTCGCGTGGGATGGCGTAGACCATGAGGGCTTCGCCGGGGGCGAGTTCGGCCTGGACCTCGTCGAGGCCGGCAGTCCTCGCCGATTCCGTGAAGCCGGCATCCTGCTCCCGCATCGCCTGCTCGACGGCGTCGATGTCGGCAAACCGGGCACGGTAGCCAGCCGCGGCGGCCGGGGTGGAACGGGGGTCCTGCCAGACGACGGCGGGCAGGCGCGCCACCAGACGGACGTCGGCAGCGGCGCCATCGGGATCCTGGCGTTGCGGCATGGCCAGCAGCCGCCGCTCGGTGGCGACGAGGGAGGTCGCGTCGAACCCGGTCGGAAACGGCAGGAACGCGGTCTCGAGTTGGTCCAGCAGCAGCCGGGAACGGCCTTGCTCGGAGATATAGAACATTCTTTCCCGCAAGGCGTCGTAGAGCCGTTCGGTGGCCGGCCCCTGGCGCTGCCAGGCGGGCGGAAGGTCGGGCTGGACCAGGTCCGAAAGCAGACGATCGAGGAGCGGAGAAAAGAGCTGCGCCAGCAGCAGGCGACCGGCGCGGGAGCGGTGGGCGGCGCGGAACCGATCGACGTGCGTGGCGATGGTCCGCTGGAGTGCGAAAACGGCGCTGAAGAGGATCGGCCGCGCCGGCACGCATTCAGCCAGGAGGTCGCGAACCCGGTAGGCCTTGACGAAGTAGTCCACCGGATCACCCGCGGCGCTCCAGGCGTCGAGCAGGCAGGTGCAGCGGCTCACGCCGATGTCGGCGTCGCCGCAGAGGAAGGCGAGCCCGGCGAGGTTGACCGTCACCTTGGCGGTGCGACCTGCCGCCTCGGCACCGACAACGCGTCGGGAGAAGGCGAAGTCGACGGGAATCGCCAGGTCGAGCGCGGCGGCCAGCGCGGACCAGCGGTCCGGTGCCGGCCATCCCGGGGCGCGGCCGAAATCGCCGAGGATGCAGGTGTCGTTGGCGAGCGAGGCGAGCCGCTGGGTCGCGAGCTCGTCACGGGACGGCTGCACAGCCAGAGCGGCGCGCGTCAGGTCCGCGACGAGGTCGGCGGCCTGCGC
>JALYHO010000110.1 GCA_030776545.1 Pseudomonadota bacterium
GCCCAGGCGATCGTCAATTTCTTGGGCGACCACTCGGTCACCGCTGCCCATGCCCGCCACATCCCGCTCAGCAAGTGCGAAGAGATCGGGCTCAAGATCGAGAAGCTCGAGGATGACAAGAAACTGCAGGATCTGGTGCTGACGGTCCACCACTCGTACATGCACACGTTCTCGATGTCGCCGGCCATCAAGATCATTGAGAACCAGATCGGGGTGGCCACGATTCATATGAGCGCAATGCAGCAAATGTTCCGCGCGGCGCCAGCGCAGGCTTTGATGCAAGAGCCCACACCAATGGCTCCCCAGCCACAGCCGGATCCCGCACCCATCGACCCGGCTACCTGAGCTGTTCTTTTTTTGGCCCACTACCACGTTCCTCGCGGTGCAGCATCAGTTTCTGTGCACCGGTTGATCAGCTTTGACGAGGCTGAACCGGTGTCAACAAAGTGGCGCGAACAGTACGAAGCGGCTTGTGGGCACGGACACCAACGGTCAATTGATCCTCTGTGCCGAATCGCTGGGCACAAGGTGGGCACGGAATGGGCACAAAGAAAAACGCCAACCTTTTGGGTTGGCGTTCACTACGGCGCTGGGTCGCGTATTTCCTAGCTATTCTGTGGTTGCGAGGGCAGGATTTGAACCTGCGACCTTTGGGTTATGAGCCCAACGAGCTACCAGACTGCTCCACCTCGCGACTGAGCCTGTGACTATAGCAGAACGCGGGTCGATTCGGCAACATTCAAAGTCCGGCAGTCGACAAGGTTTCCAAGAAGCGCGCGCTGTCCTGGAAGCCAGTGATGCGTGCCTTGGCGATCTCACGGCCCTGGGCGTCGAAAAAGACCGTGCCGGGCGGCCCGAAGAGTTGGTAGCGCTTGAGCAGGGCGCGGTCGTCGGGGTTGTTCGCGGTGACATCGGCCCGCAGCACGAGCGCGCCGCCGAGCCGTTTCTGCACCGCGGGGTCGACGAAGGTGTAGCGTTCCATCTCTTTGCACGAGACGCACCAGTCGGCATAGAAGTCGAGCATGACGGGCCGGCCCGCGGTTCGCAGCACCCCATCCAGCTCCTCGACGCTTCTTACCTTCTGGAACGCCACGGTCGCCCCCGGCGGAACGCCGTTCGCACCATCGGCGCCCCGGGCGCCGAATGGCGCCAGGGGGCGCAAAGGGTCGGTGCCGCCAGCGGCCGCCCCCACCAGTTGCAGGACCCCGCCGACGGCCAGCACCACGGCTGTCACGCGGCGCCAGGGATGGCGGGTCCAGACCCCCGGCGATTCCGGTGGCGGGGCGGCCAACAGCATGCCGGCGGTCAACGCGAGCACGCCCCAGGCAAGCAGGACGACCGACGCCGGCAATACCGACTGCACCGTCCACAATGCGACGCCGAGCAGCAACACGCCGAAGACCCGTTTGACGTCTTCCATCCACGCGCCCACGCGCGGCAGCAGGGCTTCGGCCGACGCGCCCATCAGCAGCAGGGGCACGCTCATGCCAGCGGCGAGCGTGAAGAGCGCGGTACCGCCCATCCACACGTCGCGGGTCTGGCTCAAGAACACCAACGCCCCCGCGAGCGGCGCAACGACGCAGGGACTGACGATCAGGGCAGACAGGCCCCCCATGGCGCAGACGCCGGCCAGGCGCCCGGCCGGCAGGCGCCCCGAGGCGCCAGCGAGGCGGCTCGTCAGGGCAGACGGCAACTGCAGCTCGAACGCTCCGAACATCGAGAGCGCGAGCGCGATCAGTCCTGCCGCGAAGAGCGCCAGTACCCACGGCTTTTGCAGTTCCGCCGCGAGCCCTTGGCCTGCCAAGCCGGCGGCCACGCCGAACCCGGTGTAGACCAGCGCCATCCCGAGCGAATAGCTGGCCGCCAAGGCCAGCCCCCGACCGCGCGAGACGTGCCCCGCTTGGCCCACGATGATCGACGAGAGAATGGGCAGCATCGGCAGCACGCAGGGCGTGAGCGAAAGCAGCACGCCCGCGGCGAAGAAAACGCCGGCCACGACCCACAACTTGCCGCTGCGCAGCGCGCCTTCGATGCCCGCATCGTCGGGCGAATAAACCGGAGCGGCCGCGCCCCCCGACGTCGCCGCCGTCAGGGGGCCGGACTCGGCTGACCTGTCGCTCGAACCCAGTACCTTCGCGCCGCCGTCGCCGCCGAACGCGGCGAGCCGAACCTCGATGGCGCGCTGTTGCGGCGGATAACAAAGGCCTTTGTCCGCACATCCCTGGTTGGTGGCCAGCAGCTTGACGACGGACCCACCCTGCTGCACCACGACGGGAATTCTCAACACGTCGCGATAGGTTTCGACGGTCTTCTGGAGGGTCTCGTCGAATTTGGTCTTGCCCGGCGGCAACAGCGGCGGGTCGAGCGTCACACCGTCCGCCTGGAACTCCAGGCGGTCGCGGTAGAGGTAGTAGCCGGGCGCGATGGTGTAGGTGAGTTCCACCGTTCGCGGCCCGACGGTGCGCGCCGAGAGTTTGAACGCCACCTCGGGATCGAGGAAGTCATCGTCCGCCCCGGCCGCACCGGCCGTGAAGAGCAGCAGCAGGGCCAGCAGCCGCAGGCAAGAGCTCAGAGGACGACGCATGCGCATGACACCTCGATCGTTCGATTTTCGGGAAAGTTCCGGCCCCGGGCACCGCGGTTCCTGGCCCGGCCCAAAAACCAAGGGCCAGCTTTTGCTGGCCCTGATGGGAAGGTCGCGCGACGGTCGCGAAACTTACTCTTCGGTCGCGCCTTCGGCCGGCGCGTTGTCCGGGCGATCGACCAGCTCGACGAACGCCATGGGTGCATTGTCGCCGACTCGCGAGCCCATCTTGAGGATGCGGGTGTAACCACCCGGGCGCGCCTGGTAGCGCGGGCCCAGCACGTCGAACAGCTTGACGACGATGGCGCGGTCACGGGTGCGGTTGAATGCCAGGCGACGGTTCGCGAGCGTCGCGTCCTTGGCCAGGGTGATCAGCGGCTCGACGACGCGGCGCAATTCCTTGGCCTTGGGCAAGGTGGTCTTGATGGCTTCGTGCTGCAAGAGCGAGTTGCACATATTGCGCAGCATCGCCAGGCGGTGCTCGCTGGTGCGGTTGAGTTTACGTAGGCCGTGGCGGTGACGCATGATGAAGTTCCTTGGACTGACTTATGGATCCCGGCCGTATCAGGTACCGGAATTTGAACGATCGAAGCGGGTCGTCGTTCGATGAAGCGGCCGGGTCGGGCCGCTCGGACTGAAATCAACGCTTGTCGAGGCCCTGCGGTGGCCAGTTCTCGAGCCGTGCACCGAGGGTGAGCCCGCGCGAAGCCAGCACTTCCTTGATCTCGTTGAGCGACTTGCGGCCCAGATTCGGCGTCTTGAGCAATTCGGTCTCGGTCCGCTGGATCAGGTCGCCAATGTAGTAGATGTTTTCGGCCTTGAGGCAGTTGGCCGACCGCACGGTCAGTTCGAGCTCGTCGACCGGACGCAGCAAGATGGGATCGAACTGGGTGTTGCGTGCGACCGGCGCGTCGGCGAACGCACTGATTTCGCCTTCGAGTTGGGCGAAGACCATCAGCTGCTCGACGAGGATCTTGGCCGAGTTGCGGATCGCTTCCTCGGGGGTGATGGCGCCGTTGGTGTTGATCTCCATCACGAGCTTGTCGAGGTCGGTCCGTTGTTCGACCCGCGCCGATTCGACCGTGTAGCTCACGCGGGCGACCGGTGAGAATGACGCGTCGAGCACGATCCGCCCGATCGACTTGGTCGGCTCGTCGCCATAGCGGCGCATCGTCCCCGGCACGTAGCCGCGGCCCTTTTCGACCTTGATCTGCATGTCGAGCTTGCCACCATGCGACAGGTGGGCGATGACATGGTCGGGATTGATGATCTCGACGTCGTGAGGGGTCTGGATGTCGCCGGCCGTGACCGGGCCTTCGCCTTCCTTGCGCAGCACCAGCGTGACCTCGTCACGGTTGTGCAGACGGAACACCACGCCTTTGAGATTGAGCATGATGTGAACGACGTCTTCCTGGACGCCGTCGATCGCCGAATACTCGTGCAAGACACCGGCGATCGTGACTTCGGTGGGGGCATAGCCGACCATCGACGACAGCAGGACGCGGCGCAGCGCGTTGCCCAGCGTGTGGCCGTAACCGCGCTCGAAAGGCTCGAGCGTGACCTTGGCGCGGTTGCCGCCGAGCGGCTCCACATTGATGGCTTTGGGTTTCAGCAGATTGGTTTGCATTGAAGTCCTGTTCGTCTCAATACCCTCGGCTCGTTACACCGATAAGGCTGACAGACACAGCGCCGGGCAAGAAAGGCTCGCTGTGTGCCCGGCAAAGCACAGCGACGCATCGTGGGAAGCAGGCAGCACGCGCTGCCCCGGCTTCCCGCCAGATTCAGCGCGAGTAGAGCTCGACGATCAGGGCTTCCTTGATGTCGGCACCGAATTCGTCGCGGTCGGGTGTCTTCTTGAAGACGCCCTCGAGCTTGCTCGCATCGACCGTGACCCAGCTCGGCATGCCCTGGCCTTCGGCCAGCTTGACCGAGTCCTGGATGCGCAGCTGCTTCTTGGCCTTTTCGCGAACGGCGACGGTGTCGCCGACCTTGACCAGGTAGGAGGCGATGTTGACGACTTCACCGTTGACCGTGATGCCCTTGTGCGAGACCAGCTGGCGCGCCTCGGCGCGGGTCGAGCCGAAGCCCATGCGGTAGACGACATTGTCCAGCCGCGACTCGAGCAAGGACAGGAGGTTCGAGCCGGTGTTGCCCTTGCGGCGCTCGGCTTCGGCGAAGTAGCGGCGGAACTGGCGCTCCAAAATGCCGTACATGCGCTTGACCTTCTGCTTTTCGCGCAGTTGGAGACCGAAGTCCGAGGTGCGCGTGCCGGAGGTGCGGCCGTGCTGGCCTGGCTTGCTGTCGAACTTGACCTTGTCACCGATGGGGCGCCGTGCGCTCTTGAGGAAGAGGTCGGTGCCTTCACGGCGGGAGAGTTTGCCCTTGGGGCCGAGGAAACGTGCCACGTTGATGTCCTTTGTTCAATCTGACGCAGGCTGCCGGGGGGCGAGGCTTGCGCGAGTCTGGCGAGTGTTGTTCTTGGCGCTCAGACGGTGGGCTTGTTGCTCCAGGCGGCCACGGCCGGCAAGAAGCGAAAAAGTCGGCGAGGCCCAGGAGGCTTCGCCGACGGCGAAATACGGCGCGACAAACTCGCGCGCTCTCAGATCCGGCGGCGTTTTTGCGGCCGGCAGCCGTTGTGGGGGACCGGCGTCACGTCCGAAATCGAATTGATGCGGATGCCGAGCGACGCCAGCGCGCGCACCGACGATTCGCGGCCCGGGCCCGGGCCCTTGATCCGCACGTCAAGGTTCTTGATGCCCTGGTCCTGCGCGGCACGGCCGGCGACTTCGGCGGCGACCTGGGCCGCGAACGGCGTGCTCTTGCGCGACCCCTTGAAGCCCTGGCCACCACTCGACGCCCACGAGAGCGCCCCACCCTGGCGGTCGGTGATGGTGATGATGGTGTTGTTGAACGACGCATGCACGTGCGCGACGCCGTCCGCAACGTTCTTGCGGACTTTCTTGCGCACGCGCTGGGCGGCGGTGTTGACGGGTGACTTAGCCATGTTGACCTTCTTTGAATCTGTAGATGCGAACCGACGCGAGCGTCAGGTCACTTCTTCACGACACCCGACTTGCGCGGGCCCTTGCGGGTGCGGGCATTGGTCTTGGTGCGCTGGCCGCGAACCGGCAGGCCGCGGCGATGGCGGAAACCCCGGTAGCAGCCGAGGTCCATCAGGCGCTTGATGTTGATCGACATCTCGCGACGCAAGTCGCCCTCGATCGTCAGCCGGCCGATTTCTTCCCGGATCTTTTCCAGGTCGGTATCGGTCAGGTCCTTGATCTTGCGATCGTAAGGAACGCCGCTGTTGCTGCAGATTTTCTGCGCGGTGGTCCGCCCGATGCCGTAGATCGATGTCAGACCGATCTCGGCGTGCTTGTGGGGCGGAATGTTGATGCCAGCAATACGTGCCATGTTCGTTTCTCTCTCGACCCGAGGGTCTTAACCTTGACGCTGCTTGTGACGCGGATCGGTACAGATCACGCGCACCACGCCCTTGCGGCGGATGACCTTGCAATTGCGGCACATTTTCTTGACCGACGCTGCGACTTTCATGCTCTTCTCCTAAACCTGATGGACCGCTGCTACTTCGCCCGGAACACGATGCGTGCCCGGCTCAAATCGTAGGGCGTCAACTCGACAGTGACCTTGTCGCCGGGAAGGATGCGGATGTAGTGCATCCGCATCTTGCCGGAAATGTGGCCGAGTACCACGTGCCCGTTCTCGAGCTTTACCCGGAACGTGGCATTGGGCAGATTCTCGAGAATCTCGCCCTGCATCTGAATGACATCGTCTTTGGCCATGTACTTTGTTCAGCTCGCTTTGAAGTTCGCCTTCTTGAGCAGGCTCTCGTACTGCTGGCTCATCACATAACTCTGCACCTGGGCCCAGAAGTCCATCGTCACGACGACGATGATCAGGAGCGACGTGCCGCCGAAGTTGAACGGCACGTTGTACTTCAGCACCAGGAATTCCGGCAACAGACACACCAGCGTGATGTAGATCGCGCCGGCCAGCGTCAGGCGCGACAAGATGCGGTCGATGTGGCGCGCGGTCTGATCGCCCGGGCGGATCCCCGGAATGAACGCGCCGCTCTTTTTCAGGTTGTCCGCCGTCTCGCGGCTGTTGAACACCAGTGCCGTGTAGAAGAAACAGAAGAAAATGATCGCCGCGGCATAGAGCATCACGTAAATCGGTTGTCCGGGGCGCAGCAGGTCGGCCACGTCCTTGAGCCAGCGAAAGCTCTCGCCGGTCGCGAACCAGCCGACAGCGGTCGCCGGCAGCAGGATGATCGACGACGCGAAGATCGGTGGGATGACGCCCGACATGTTGAGCTTGAGCGGAAGGTGCGACGACTGACCGCCATAGACCTTGTTGCCGACCTGACGCTTCGCATAGTTGACGAGGATCTTGCGCTGCCCGCGCTCGACGAAGACCACCGCGAAGGTCACGCCGAACACCAGCGCCGTGACGAAAAGTGCCGCCACGATGCTCATCGAGCCCTGGCTCACCAGCGTGCCGAACTGTCCGAGGGCGTTCGGAAGCCCCGAGGCGATGCCACCGAAAATGATGATGGAGATGCCGTTGCCCAAGCCACGCTCGGTGATCTGTTCACCTAGCCACATGAGGAACATGGTGCCGGCCACCAGGCTCACCACCGCGGTGAGGCGAAAGCCGAAGCCCGGCGAAATCACCAGACCGGGCGAGCTCTCCAGTGCGGTCGCGATCGCCAGGGCCTGGAACAGCGCGAGGCCCAGCGTGCCGTAGCGGGTGTACTGCGTGATCTTGCGGCGACCGGATTCGCCCTCTTTCTTCAGCGCCTCCAGCGAGGGCACCACATAGCTCATCAGCTGCATGATGATCGACGCGGAGATGTAGGGCATGATGCCCAGCGCGAAAACAGTGAAGCGCGAGAGCGCACCACCCGAGAACATGTTGAAGAGGCTCAGGATGCCGCCCGCCTGGCCCTTGAAGAGCTGGGCGAGCTGGTTCGGGTCGATGCCGGGCACGGGAATGTGCGCGCCGATGCGGTAGACCACGAGCGCGAGCACCAGGAAGGTCAGCCGGCGACGGAGGTCGCCGAACTTTCCACTCTTGGCCAGTTGATTCGCGTTGGTTGCCACTGAATTCCCAGGAAAGCGTTACGAAGCCTGCGGCCCTTCAGGCCACCGAACCGCCGGCGGCCTCGATCGCCGCCTTGGCACCCGCCGTGGCGCCGATCCCCCGGAGGGTGACCTTGGCACTCAATTCGCCTGATTTGATGACCTTGACGACCTTTGCAAGCTCGCCCACCAGCTTGGCTTGCTTGAGGGTGAGGATATCGACCTCGGCGGCCCCGAGTTCCTGCAGGTCGGTCAAGGTCACTTCAGCGTTGAATTTCAGCAAATGGGACTTGAAGCCGCGCTTGGGCAAGCGCCGCTGCAGCGGCATCTGGCCGCCTTCGAAACCGACCTTGTGATAGCCGCCCGAACGCGATTTCTGGCCCTTGTGGCCACGCCCCGCGGTCTTGCCCAGGCCGGAGCCGATGCCGCGGCCGACCCGGCGCTTGGCGTGCTTCGAGCCGGCGCCCGGCTTGATGGTGTTGAGTTCCATGATGTCAGAGTCCTTCGGTCGTGGGGCGCTCAAAGCACCTTGACCAGGTACGAGACCTTGTTGATCATGCCGCGCACGGCAGGGGTGTCTTCGAGCGTCGATTCGCTGTTGAGCTTGCGCAGGCCCAGCCCGCGCACGGTCGCCCGGTGCGATTCGCGCGTGCCGGCGATGCTCTTGACCAGCTTGATCTTGACGGTTTGCTTGTCAGCCATGTCGTACTCCGTGCCGCTCAGCTGAACAGCTCTTCGACCGTGAGGCCGCGCTTGGCAGCGATCTCTGCCGGGGTGCTCGTGTGCTTGAGCGCATCGAGCGTGGCGCGGACCAAGTTGTAGGGGTTGGACGAACCGAGGCTCTTGCAGACGATGTCGGTGACTCCCATCACCTCGAAGACCGCGCGCATCGGACCGCCGGCGATGATGCCGTCGCCAGGCTTGGCCGGAGCCATCAGCACCCGGGAGGCGCCGTGCTCGCCGATCACCTTGTGCTGGATCGTCCCGTTCTTGAGCGCCACCTTGATCATGTTGCGGCGGGCCGAATCCATCGCCTTGGTCACGGCCACGGGCACTTCCTTGGCCTTGCCCTTGCCCATGCCGATCCGGCCGTCGCCGTCACCGACCACGGTCAGGGCGGCGAAGCTCAGCGTGCGGCCGCCCTTGACCACCTTGGTGACGCGGTTGACCGCGATCATCTTTTCCTTCAGACCGTCGTCACGACCTTCGTCCTGGACGCGGGGTTGAAACTTTGCCATCTCGATTCCTTAAGAGACCGGTTCTTAGAATTGCAAGCCGGCTTCGCGAGCAGCTTCGGCGAGCGCCTTGACGCGGCCGTGATACGCAAACCCCGCGCGGTCGAACGCGACTTTGTCGATGCCTGCTGCCTTGGCCTTTTCGGCAATGCGCTTGCCGATGACCGTCGCCGCGGCGACATTGCCCCCCTTGCCGGCGGCGCCGAGTTCCTTGCGGACATCGGACTCGGCGGTGGAGGCACTGGCGAGCACTTTCGAGCCATCGTCGGAGATGACGCTGGCGTAGATGTGCAGGTTGGTGCGGTAGACGGACAGGCGCGCCACCCGCTGGACAGCGATGCGCGCACGGGTCTGGCGGGAGCGACGAACGCGCTGATCTTTTTTGTTCAGTGACATGTCATGCGCCCCTTATTTCTTCTTGGTCTCTTTGATGACGACCTTTTCGCCGGCATAGCGGATGCCCTTGCCCTTGTAGGGCTCGGGCGGCCGGATCGCGCGCACTTCGGCAGCGATCTGACCGACGACTTGCCGGTCTGAGCCGGAGATCACGATTTCGGTCTGGGTCGGGCAGGCCACTTTCACGCCCTCCGGCATGTCCTTGGACACCGGGTGCGAAAAGCCGATCTGCAAGTTGAGCTTGCTGCCCGCCGCGGCGGCACGAAAGCCCACGCCGACCAGGGCGAGCTTCTTCTCGAATCCCTTGCTGACACCGTTGACCATGTTGGCGACCAGCGCGCGCATGGTGCCGGACATCGCATCGGCCTCGACACTGTCGTTGGCCGGGGCGAACATCAGCTTGCCCTCTTCGTTCTTGATGGTGACCAGTGCATTCACCGGGCGCACCAGCGTGCCGAGCGACCCCTTGACGCTGATCTGATCCGCATTGACCGACACGTCCACGCCTTTAGGCAGGGACAGCGGCATTTTTCCTACGCGAGACATTGCCGTGGCTCCTTTAAGCGACGTAGCAGAGCACTTCGCCACCGATACCGGCCTGGCGTGCCTTGCGGTCCGTCATCACGCCCTTGGGCGTGGTCACGATGGCCACGCCCAACCCGTTCATGACGTTCGGGATGTCGTGGCGGCCTTTGTAGACGCGAAGGCCGGGGCGGCTCACGCGCTCGATGTGCTCGATGACGGGCTTGCCGGCGTAGTACTTCAGCGCGATTTCGAGCTGCGGTTTGGCGGCCTCGCCGCGAACCGCGAAATTGTCGATGTAGCCCTCGGCTTTCAACACTTCCGCGATGGCGGTCTTCAGCTTCGACGCCGGCATCACCACACTGACCTTCTGAACCATCTGCGCGTTGCGGATGCGGGTCAGCATGTCGGCGATAGGATCACTCATGCTCATTGGGTTATCTCCTGATCAGGCGTGCTGTTACCAGCTGGCCTTGACGACGCCAGGGATGTCACCCTTGAACGCCAGTTCGCGAATCTTGTTGCGGCCGAGACCGAACTTGCGGAAAGTGCCGCGCGGACGCCCGGTCAACCCGCAGCGGTTGCGCTGGCGAGTCGGGTAGGCATTGCGCGGAAGCTTCTGCAGCTCCAGGCGGGCGGCATAACGTTCTTCGTCGGACTTTTTCGCATCGTTGGCGGTGCTCTTGAGCTCCGCATACTTCTTCGCGTATTTGGCGACGAGCTGGGCGCGCTTTTCTTCGCGCTGGATGAGGGATGTTTTTGCCACGGAGCCGGTCCTTCAGTTCTTGAACGGGAATTTGAACGCGGCCAGAAGCGCCTTGGCCTCTTCGTCGTTCTTCGCCGTCGTGGTGATGCTGATGTTCAGGCCACGCAGCACATCGATCTTGTCGTAGTCGACTTCAGGAAAGATGATCTGTTCCTTGACGCCGATGTTGTAGTTGCCGCGACCGTCGAACGCTCGGCCCGAGATGCCGCGGAAGTCGCGAACACGGGGCAGCGCGATGGTCACGAACCGGTCGAGGAACTCATACATCTGCACGCCGCGCAGGGTCACCATGCAACCGATGGGCACGCCGTCGCGAATCTTGAACCCGGCGATCGCCTTCTTCGACTTGGTGACGACGGGGCGCTGGCCGGCGATCTTGGTCAGATCGCTCACGGCGTGGTCCATGACCTTCTTGTCCGACACCGCTTCCGAGACACCCATGTTGAGGGTGATCTTGGTGATGCGCGGGACCTGCATCGGCGACTTGTAGCCGAACTTCTCGGTCATTTCCTTGGAAATCTTGTCGCGATAGACGGCCTGAAGGCGCGCGACCTTCGGGGCGGGAGAATTGTTGCCGGTGGTTTGGCCGGACTTTGCAGCGGATTGCTTTGCCATGTCTGTCTACCTTAGGCCTTGATCTCGTCGCCGCTGGACCTGAAGACGCGCACGCGCGTGACCTTCTGGGTCTTGGAGTCGGTATTGAGCTTGATGCCGACGCGGTCGGCCTTGCCGGTGGCGGCATTGAAGATCGCGACGTTGGACTGGTGGATCGACAAGGTCTTGTCGACGACGCCGCCCGTGGTGCCCTTCATCGGGTTGGGCTTGACGTGTTTCTTCACCACGTTGACGCCCTCGACGAGGATGCGCTCGTCGTCCACGCGCTGCAGCACGGCACCGCGCTTGCCCTTGTCACGACCGGTCAAAACGATGACCTGGTCGCCTTTGCGTATCTTGTTCATGGCCTGTCCTGTATCTGTCTGGGCTCAAAGCACTTCGGGTGCGAGCGACACGATCTTCATGAAGCGCTCGGTACGCAACTCGCGCGTGACCGGGCCGAAGATGCGGGTGCCGATCGGCTCGAGCTTGGCATTGAGCAGGACGGCCGCGTTGCCGTCGAACTTCACCAGCGAACCATCCTGACGCCGCACGCCCTTGGCGGTGCGAACGACGACGGCGCTGTAGACCTCGCCCTTTTTCACCCGACCACGGGGTGCGGCTTCCTTGATGCTGACCTTGATGACGTCGCCGATGGCAGCGTAGCGGCGCTTCGAACCGCCAAGCACCTTGATACACATGACGGACTTAGCGCCAGTGTTGTCCGCGACGTCAAGCCGCGTTTGCATTTGAATCATGTTGTCCTGTCCCCAACTTGATCGCCGTTCGGGCAAGGCCCGGGGTGGCAAGCAGTCTTGGGCCCGCGTGTGGGCAAAAGAATTCTGATCCGTCGTCGTGGGCCCCGAATAGGACCTGGCACGAATTTCGGCTGAGTCGGCGATTATGGGGCCTGCGAGAGGCCCGTGTCAATAGCAGGGCGAGAAGTTGGCCGTGTGCCCCGCCGGAGCGCTCTCAGGCGCCCTGGACCTGCTTCAACAGCGTCTCGGCATCGCTGACCGCGAACGCGCCGGGCGCTTCCACGTTGAGGTGCTTGACGACCCCGTTGTCGACGAGCATGGAATAGCGGTTGGAGCGCAGGCCCATGCCGCGCGCCGTCAGGTCCAAGGTCAGGCCGGTCGCCTTGGCGAATTCGGCGCTGCCGTCGGCCATCATGCGGACCTTGCCGGCGGTGTGCTGCTCGCGCCCCCAGGCGCCCATCACGAACGGGTCGTTGACCGAGACGCACCAGATTTCGTCGACCCCTGCGGCCTTGAAGGCCTCGGCCTTCTCGACATAGCCGGGCACGTGTTTGGCCGAGCAGGTCGGGGTGAACGCCCCGGGCAGCGCGAACACGGCGATCTTCTTGCCGGCCGTGGCCTTTTCGATGTCGAAGGTGTTCGGGCCGATCGAACACCCGTTGC
This sequence comes from Pseudomonadota bacterium, assembly GCA_030776545.1. Taxonomy (GTDB): domain Bacteria; phylum Pseudomonadota; class Gammaproteobacteria; order Burkholderiales; family Burkholderiaceae_C; genus LMDS01. Next base: position 12,621 of record JALYHO010000110.1, read on the forward strand.
CCTCGACTTCGACGTATTCGGAAAAGCTGCCGGCGGGCAGCTTGTCGCCAACTTTCAACATGGGTTCTCCTTGAGGGTTGCGGCCGAAAGCAAAACGGCCGGACGCCAGTATCGACGTTCCGGCCGCTTCCTGCGGGCGGGCGGTGATCAGACCACGACCGCCTTTTGCACCAGTCGCGTCACCACCCACGACTTGGTCTTGGAAATCGGACGGGTCTCGGCAATCTCGACCACGTCGCCCAGCTTGTACTCACCCTTCTCGTCGTGCGCGTGGTACTTGCTCGAGCGGGCCACGATCTTGCCGTAGAGCTCGTGCTTGGTCCGGCGCTCGATCAGAACCGTGATGGTCTTGGAACGCTTGTCGCTCACGACCTTGCCCACCAGGGTGCGGGTGTTCTTGGTCGGTTTGTCGGCCACCGGGGCGGCTGCGGTCACTTGCTGCTCGCTCATTTCGCGGTTTCCTTGTTCTTTTGTGCCAACACGGTCTTGGCACGGGCGATGTCACGACGCGTCGTTTTCAGCTGGGTGTGGTTGCTGAGGTTTTGCGTCGCCTTTTGCATGCGCAGGCCAAAATGGGCCTTGAGCAATTCGCCGATCTCTTTTTGAAGACCGTCGACGTCCTTGGCGCGAAGCTCGGATGCTTTCATGAATATTCTCCTTACGCGCCGACCTGGCGCGCCACGAACGTGCACTTCAGCGGCAGCTTGGCAGCTGCCAAGGTGAACGCTTCGCGCGCCAGTTCTTCGGCGACGCCGTTGATCTCATACAGGACCTTGCCCGGCTGGATTTCGGCGACATAGTACTCGGGGTTGCCCTTGCCGTTGCCCATGCGGACCTCGGCCGGCTTTTGCGAGATCGGCTTGTCCGGAAAGATCCGGATCCAGATGCGGCCACCGCGCTTGACGTGCCGCGAGATGGCACGACGCGCGGCCTCGATCTGGCGCGCCGTCAGGCGGCCGCGCTCGGTGGCCTTGAGGCCGAAATCGCCGAACGAAACGGCGGCACCGCGGGTGGCGACACCCGTGTTGCGGCCCTTCTGTTCCTTGCGGTATTTTCTGCGTGCTGGTTGCAGCATTTTTTATTCTCCTTTGGCGTCGGGCGCGCTGGACGGCGCGTCGGGCGCGGCAGCCTTGCGAACGCGTTTGACGGCCGGTCCCTTGGGGGCATCGCCGGTCGGCGCGGCCACGGGGGCGGCGCCGGCACCTGCCTCGGCAGGGCGATCGGTACGCGGTGCGCCACGGTCGAAGCCGCCGCCCCCACCGGGACGACCCCCTCGGCCGCCGGGCGCGCCGCCCGGGCCCCGAGGAGGAC
>JALYHO010000111.1 GCA_030776545.1 Pseudomonadota bacterium
CGCCTCGGCCGCGCCGTCGGGGTGTTCGTCGACCAGGCCGACGATGGGCGCCGCGTCGCCGCCGGCCTCCACCACGCCGCTTTTCATGGCCTGGGCTCGGTCTCCAGCAGGAACTCGCGCACGGCCCCGATCTGGTCGTCGGAAACCAGGGTTGGCGCGTGCCCGACCCCCGGGAACTCGATCAGACGGGCCCGCGGCCCGCGCCGCGTCATCGCCGCCGCGGCGTCGCGCGTCAGGAGATCGGAGTCGGCACCGCGCAAGACCAGCGTGGGACAGCGCACCGCATCGTAGGCGGACCAGCCCCAGGCTTCGCCCGCGGCGACGATCTCCGGCGTCATTTCCTTGAACGGCAGCGCGATCGCCGGGTCGTAGTGCAGCCGCACCCCCGCGCCGCCCGCGTCGGGCACGAGCATCGGCCGCGAGAGCGCGAGCCACTGCTCGCGCGTGTGCGGTCCGAAACCGGTCGAGATCGTCGCCAGGTGATCCGCCGCCGCGTCCACGCTGGGCCAGTGCAGCGCCTGCCCGACATAGCGCCCGATGCGCTGCAAGGCGTCGAAGCTCAGCGCCGGTCCGACGTCGTTGAGCACCAGGCGCTCGATCGGGGAGCCTGGCAGGCTGGCCAGGCCGAGCCCGATCAAACCGCCCATGGACGTTCCGACCCAATGCACCGTCCGGGCATCGAGCCGGGCGAGCAGCGTCACCATGTCACCGACATAGGCGGGCAATTGATAGCCGCTCGGGTCACCGAGCCAATCCGAGCGGCCACGGCCGACCACGTCGGGGCAGACCACCCGATACGCACCGGACAACGCCCGCGCCAGGGTGTCGAAGTCGCGGCCCTGGCGTGTCAACCCGTGCACGCAGACCAGCAGGCGAGGATTCGAACGCTCGCCCCACTCCCAGTAAGCCATGCGACGCAGGCCGCGTGCCCCCAGGCATTGGACGTCGTGGAGTCGCGGATCGCTCATGGTGTTGCGGGCAAGGCTGGAACGGTCCGATCATCCTATGCGAAGGCGAGCCGCCCGACCCGTGGCCGGAATTCAACGGGTCATCTGAACCGTGCCTTGGACCGTGACCGTGACCGTCCCCTTGCCCGCTTCGACCGGTAGAGCCTCCTCGACCGACGCCATGCGCACCATCCCGGCCGGCATGGGCCGCATCGTCGGGGGCGCGTCGTTGGCCGAGACGTTGACCTCACGGATGGCAAAGCCGGCATAGCCGAACGCTCGGGCATAGTCGGCGGCCTTGGCCCGGTAGCGGGCGATGGCTTGCGTGGAAGCGTCGGCTTCGGTGCGCTCGCGCAGCGAGCGCGAGATGGCGTAGCCCACCCGAGCGATGGTGAGCGTCGTGACGCGACCGCTGAGCTGGCCGATGGCTGCCATGTCCCGGCCCTCGACGATCAACTCGGTACTGCCCTGCCAGCCGTTGACCAGCCCCTTGACATAGCGCGGAGAGAGCGAGAAATTGCCGGTCTGAACCTCGACTTCGCCGGGCCGCGCCACCCGCCTGGCCTCGGTCAGTGCCGCGTCCAGGGCCTGCTTGAGCTGGCTTTGCACCGTCGCCGCGTCCGGCCCTTCCCGGCTGGTGGCGAAGGTGAGGGTCAGCAGGTCCCGGGGCACCTCCACGCTGGCGCTGCTGGTCAGACTCAGCACGCCCTGCGGTGGGGCCAGTTCCTCCGCCGCCCAGGACGCCGGGGGGATCGACATCAAAGCCCCTGCAAAAAGCAAGCCCAATGCAGGGCCGCCTGCAGGGCCAAACCTTACGGAAAAAGAGCGCGGGGTCACGGAAAATTTCATCGGCATCGCCTGGTTGTACGGGGTCGGGTCAAATGACAACGTTTCGTCCCGTCGCCAAGGGGACGCCGAATGAAAGGCAGAGTCGTCGCAGTTGTAACACCTGGTCAGTACTGCCCAGAACGACCGGTTTCTGCGCCCAGAATCGCCGTTGTTACAAATTAGGAGCTCTGAATGAACGCTGTTGCCAACCCGCGCCCCGACCGGGTGGTTGTCGTCGACGACGACGCACGAATCCGCGACTTGTTGCGGCGCTACCTGACGCAAGAAGGATTCGAAGTGCTCCTGGCCGAGGATGCGAAGGCCCTCAACCGCCTCTTGACCCGCGAAACCGTGCACCTGATCGTCCTGGACCTCATGCTGCCGGGGGAAGACGGCCTCTCGATCTGCCGCCGCCTGCGTGCCGCAAACGACCTGACGCCCATCATCATGCTGACCGCCAAGGTCGAGGACGTCGACCGCATCGTCGGCCTCGAGGTCGGTGCAGACGATTACCTGCCCAAGCCGTTCAATCCGCGCGAGCTCCTGGCGCGCATCCACGCCGTGCTGCGCCGCCGTCCCACCCTCGAGGCCCCGGGCGCCCCCGCCCTCGAAGCCCAGACGGTGACTTTCGGCCCGTTCGAATTCGACCTGGCGTTGCGGCGCCTCTCCAAGGAAGGCGAGCAGATCGCCTTGACGACGGGCGAGTTCTCCATGCTCAAGGCCCTGGTGCGGCATCCGCGCCAGCCGCTGTCGCGCGACAAGCTCGCCCAACTGGCCCGCGGGCGCGAATTCGAACCCTTCGATCGCAGCCTCGACGTCCAGATCTCGCGCCTGCGCAAGATGATCGAGCCGGATCCGGCGCAGCCGCGCTACATCCAGACCGTCTGGGGCGTGGGCTATGTCTTCGTGCCGGACGGGGCGGGCTGACCCACCCTCCACCGCGCGTCGCGTCGAACAGGCCCCGTCTCGGGGCCTGTTTTCGTCTGGTAGCCTGCGGCCTCGATGAAGCCGAAAAAAGTCGCCCTCAGCCTGTTTTGGCGGACCTTCTTCCTGATCGCACTGCTGCTCATCAGCGGCGTGTTCGCCTGGACGCAGACCTTTCGCGCGCTCGAGTTCGAGCCGCGCGCCACGCAACAGGCGCAGCAGATCGCCAGCCTGGTGCGATTGACGCGCGCGGCCCTGCTGTCGAGCGACGGCATCAACCGGGTCGCGCTCATGAAAGGAATCTCGAACCAGGAGTCGCTCAAGCTCAAGCCGCGCGAACCCGGCGACAAGTGGGAGCCTTATGAAACCGATCGCATCTCGCGCACGATCGGGCACGAACTGCGCAGCGATCTCGGCCCGGACACCCTGGTCGCGAGCTCCGTCAATGGCGCGCCCGGTCTGTGGGTCGGTTTTTCGATCGACAAAGACCCCTTCTGGCTCCAGGCCGACCCGAGCCGCGCCGGGCCGATTCTGTGGAGTACGCTGGTGCTGTGGGTGAGCATGGCGCTGCTCGCGACCGTGCTCGGTTCGGCCGCCATCGCACGCCTCATCAACCAGCCGCTCAAGGAACTCAGCTTCGCCGCCAGTCGCATCCGCGAAGGCGAATTCGACTCGCGCCTGGACGAGAACACCCTGACGAGCGAGATTCGCCAGGTGAACATGGGCTTCAACCGGATGGCCCGCGAACTGGCCAAGGTGGAACAGGACCGTGCGGTGATGCTCGCCGGCATTTCCCACGACCTGCGCACGCCGCTGGCGCGGTTGCGGCTCGAGGCCGAGATGAGCGTTCAGGACGAGGAGGCCAAGCACAACATGGCCCTCGACATCGACCAGCTCGACGCCATCATCGACAAGTTCATGGACTATGCACGACCCGGTGACAGCCGGATGGTGCCGGTGCATCTGTCGGGCGTGGTCGACCGCGAGATGGCGGCGTTTCGCGACACCAGCCAGATCCGGATCACCTCGCGCGTGGCCATCGACACCAAGGTGATGGCCGACGACATCGAACTCGGTCGGGTGCTGCAGAACCTGTTCGAGAACGCGCGCCGCTATGGTCGGTCGGAGGACACCGGGATCGCCCGGGTGCACGTCAGCTATGCCCGTACCGGACCCTGGGTGATCCTGACCGTCCGTGATTTCGGCCCGGGCGCCGACCCGAAGAAGCTCGCTCAGTTGGTGACGCCGTTTTTCCGCGGCGACGCCGCTCGCACGGCCGCCACCGGTGCGGGACTGGGGCTGGCGATCGTCGACAAGGCGGTGCAGCGCATGGGCGGGACCTTCGAACTGGCGAACGCGCCGGACAGCGGGCTGATCGCGCACATCCGGTTGAAAAAAGCCCCCTGACGCGGGCTCAAGCCCAAAAGCCCAGGCACGATCGGCCGATGCCCGAGCGTCGCTAGCCGCGCCAGAGCAGGCAGATGGCCCGCGCCTCGATGGACTCGCCGCGCCCGACCGGCCCCATGTTTTCGGCCGTTTTCGCCTTAATGCTGACCTGCTCGACGCCGACTGCCAACGCCTGTGCGACCCGCTGGCGCATGCCGAGGATGTGCGGTGCCATTTTCGGTGACTGGGCGATGATGGTGCTGTCGAGGTTGCCGATCCACCAACCCGCGGCGCGCACCCTGCGCCCTGCTTCGGCCAGCAAGGCCAGTGAATCGGCCCCTTTGTACTGCGCGTCGCTGTCGGGGAAATGAAACCCGATGTCGCCGAGCGCGGCGGCGCCGAAAAGCGCATCGGTCATCGCATGGCACAAGGCGTCGGCATCGGAGTGCCCGAGCAGGCCGTGGGTGTGCGCAATCTCGACGCCCCCGAGCACCAGGCGCCGACCCGTCACCAGGGCATGGGTGTCCCAGCCCTCGCCGATGCGCCAGAGCGGCGGTTTGATGCGGGGCGGATGGTTCATGGTCGCGTTCTCAGCAGACGTTCGGCGAGTTCGAAATCACCGGGCCAGGTGATCTTGAAATTTTCAAGCGCCCCCGGCACCAGCCGCGGGGCCAGGCCGTAGGCCTCGACCGCACCGGCTTCGTCGGTGACCGAAGGCCCGGCATGGACCAGGGCGGCGCGCAGCGCCCCGAGTCGAAACATCTGCGGGGTTTGCGCCTGCCATTTGGCATGCCGGTCGATCGTGGCGGCGACGCGGTCGCCGTGGGCCGATTTGAGCGTATCGGCAACCGGCAGTGCCAGCAGTCCGCCGACCGGATCGTCGAGGCAGGCGTCGATCAGCGCATCGATCCAGGCCGGCCGTACCAGGCAGCGCGCGGCGTCGTGCACGAGCACCCAGTCATGGTCGGGCACGCCGTGGGCCGACAGGTGCGCCAGCCCGTTGGCGACGCTCTGTGCGCGGGTCGCGCCGCCGCACGGGACGGCCACCGCACGGGTGCCCGCGAAGTGCGTGTCGCGCGCAGCATCGCCCGGACTCAGCACCACCAGGACCGTTTCGATCCGGGTCACGCGCTCCAGCGCATCGAGGGTGTGCCCCAGCAGGCTGCGCGGGCCGAGCATGGCGTATTGCTTCGGGCCGTCCGTGCCGGCTCGTTCGCCTACCCCCGCACACGGGACCAGGGCGTGGATGCGAGCGAGGGGTGGGGGAGCGGCTGCAAGCGTCATCGAGGCGCGAATTCTATAATCGAGGCCTCTTCGAGCCCCCGGGACCCACCGTGCGGGGGCGCTTTGCATTTCGGCGCCCCTCTTGCATGCAGCTTCCCGCGATCGCTCCTGGTAAACGCTACACCCTGCCGCGCCCGGTGGGCTCGGCCGACGCCTTGTTGCTGGCGCGCTTCGCTTCGGAGCGCGCGGCGGAGCGGCAGCTCACCGCCATCATCACCGCCGAACCCGCGGACACCCAGCGTCTCGAGGTCGAGTTGCCGTTCTTCGCGCCCGGCCTGCGGATGGCCGTCTTTCCGGACTGGGAGACGCTGCCCTACGACACCTTCTCGCCGCACCAGGACCTCATCTCCGAGCGTCTGGCGACGCTCTGGCGCATCCAGCAGGGGGACGTCGACGTCGTCCTGATGCCGGCCTCGACCGCGCTGGTGCGCTTGGCGCCGCCCGCTTTCATGGCGGGCTACACCTTCCACTTCAAGCAGAAGGAAAAGCTCGACGAGACGGCTCTCAAGGCGCAATTGGTGATGGCCGGCTACACCCACGTCAGCCAGGTCGTCTCGCCCGGCGAGTACGCGGTGCGAGGTGGGCTGATCGACCTGTTCCCGATGGGCTCGCCCGTGCCTTACCGGGTCGACCTGTTCGGCGACGAGATCGACTCGATCCGCACCTTCGATCCGGATACCCAGCGCAGTCTCTATCCGGTGCCCGAGGTCCGGCTGCTGCCCGGCCGCGAGTTCCCGATGGACGAACCGGCGCGCACCCGCTTCCGTGCTCGCTGGCGCGAAAAGCTCGAAGGCGACCCGACCAAGGTGCGGATGTACAAGGACATCGGGGCCGGACTGGCGAGTGGCGGCATCGAGTACTACATCCCCTTGTTCTTCGACGCGACAGCGACGCTCTTCGACTACCTCGGTGCGGACCGGCCGGAGTCGGCCGCCGCCCTGGTGCTGCATGGCGACATCGACGCCGCGTTGCAGCGGTTTTGGAGCGACACCCGCGAGCGCTTCCGGTTCCTGAGCGCCGACCGCGAGCGGCCCATCCTGCCGCCCGAAGATCTTTTTCTCAAGCCCGAAGAGTTCTTCGCCCGATGCAACCGACACGCGCAACTCGCCGTGCGCGGAAGCGACGAGGTGCCGTGGGCGCGTCCCCTGCCCGACCTGAGCGTCGACCGCGGCGGACAGGAGCCGTTGCAACGCCTGAAAAAGCAGGTCGAGAGCACGCCCTACCGGGTGCTGATCGTCGCCGAAACCGAGGGGCGTCGCGAAAGCCTGCTCGAACTGCTGCGCGACAGCCGGATCGAGCCACCGAGCGTGGCCACGCTCGCCGACTTCCAGGCGGGCGACGAGCATTTCGCGATCGCCGTCGCACCGCTCGCCGAGGGCTTCTTCTGGTTCGATCCCGACGCGCAGACGACCATCCAGTTCGTCACCGAAACCGAACTGTTCGCGACCTCGCCGACGGCCCGGCGACGTCGCAAACAGGAGCAGGTGAGCGACGTCAACGCGCTCATCAAGGACCTCTCCGAGCTCAAGGCCGGTGACCCCGTCGTGCACGCCAATCATGGCATCGGGCGCTACGTCGGACTGATGAACATCGACCTGGGCGACGGCCCGAGCGAGTTCCTCCACCTCGAGTATGCCGGTCAGGCCACGCTCTACGTGCCCGTGGCGCAACTCCATCTCATCGCCCGCTACACCGGCGTCAGCGCCGAGGAGGCGCCGCTGCACCGGCTCGGCTCCGGGCAGTGGGAGAAGGCCAGGCGCAAGGCCGCCGAGCAAGTGCGCGATACCGCCGCCGAACTGCTCAACCTCTACGCCCGGCGCGCCGCCCGCGAGGGGTTCGCGTTTCGCTTCCAGCCCCACGACTACGAGGCCTTCGCAGCCAGCTTCGGTTTCGAGGAGACCCCCGACCAGCAGGCCGCGATCCACGCCGTCATCCAGGACATGGTGTCGCCGCAGCCCATGGACCGGCTGGTCTGCGGCGATGTCGGCTTCGGCAAGACCGAGGTCGCGCTGCGCGCGGCCTTCATCGCGGTGACGGGGGGCAAGCAGGTGGCGATCCTGGCGCCCACCACCCTGCTGGCCGAGCAGCACTACCAGAACATCGCCGATCGCTTCGGCAAATGGCCGGTCAGGGTGGCCGAGATCTCGCGGTTCCGGTCCACCAAGGAGGTCAAGGCGACGCTCGACGGCCTGGCCGACGGCACGGTCGACATCGTGGTCGGCACCCACGCGCTGATCAGCGACAAGGTGCAATTCAAACGCCTGGGACTGCTCGTGATCGACGAGGAACACCGTTTCGGGGTGCGTCACAAGGAGGCCATCAAGGCCATGCGGGCCGAGGTCGACGTGCTCACCCTGACCGCCACGCCGATCCCGCGCACCCTGGGCATGGCGCTCGAAGGATTGCGCGACCTGAGCGTGATCGCCACGGCGCCGCAACGGCGCCTGGCCATCAAGACCTTCGTCCGCAGCGAAACCAGCGGCACCATCCGGGAAGCGGTGCTGCGCGAACTCAAACGGGGGGGCCAGGTCTATTTCCTGCACAACGAGGTCGACACCATCGCGGCTCGCCATGACAAGCTCGCCGAGCTGGTGCCCGAAGCGCGGATCGCCATCGCGCACGGACAGATGCCCGAACGCGAACTCGAACGCGTGATGCGCGATTTCGTCGCCCAGCGCTACAACGTGCTGCTGTGCTCGACCATCATCGAAACCGGCATCGACGTGCCGAGCGCCAACACCATCGTGATGAGCCGCGCCGACAAGTTCGGCCTGGCGCAGTTGCACCAGTTGCGCGGTCGGGTCGGACGGTCGCATCACCAGGCCTACGCCTACCTCATGGTGCCCGACGTCGAAGGCCTCAGCAAGGCGGCGGCGCAGCGCCTGGACGCGATCCAGAGCATGGAGGAGCTGGGTTCGGGGTTTTATCTCGCGATGCACGACCTCGAGATACGCGGCGCCGGCGAGGTGCTCGGCGACCACCAGAGCGGCAACATGATGGAAGTCGGATTCCAGCTCTACAACGACATGCTCGCCGAGGCGGTGCGCTCGCTCAGGGCGGGGGTCGAACCGGACCTGCTCAGTCCCCTGGCGGCCTCGACCGACATCAACCTGCACGCACCGGCCTTGCTTCCGGATGCGTACTGCGGCGATGTCCATGCCCGACTGTCGCTCTACAAGCGCCTGGCGTCGGCCGAGACCGCAAGCCAGATTGACACCCTGCTCGAGGAGGTGACCGACCGGTTCGGGAAGTTGCCGCCGCAAGGTCAGACCCTCTTCGACGTGCACCGCTTGCGAGTGCTCGCCAAGCCCTTCGGCGTGACCAAGATCGACGCCGGCCCGCGCCTGATGGTGATCAGTTTTCGCCCCAACCCGCCGGTGGATGCGCTGCGCATCATCGAGCTGGTGCAGAAGAATCGGCACATCAAGCTGGCCGGCAACGACAAGCTTCGGATCGAGCGCGACACCCCCGAGCCGAAGGACCGGGCGCAGCTGATACGCGACGTGTTGCGGGCCCTCGGCGCGCCGAAAATCGCCGAACCCAACCGAGAGATCGTCACCCGATGACGCCTGCCCGCGAATTCGCGCCCGGCCTCTTCGTGCGTGGCCTTCTGCCGCCGCTGTCGCTCGCCGCGTACAAGCTGGTCGCGTTCGACATGGACTCGACCTTGATCAACATCGAATGCATCGACGAGCTCGCGGCGGTCGCCGGGCGCAGGGCCGAGGTCGCGGCGATCACCGAAGCCGCCATGCGCGGCGAGATCGCCGACTTCAGGGAGAGCCTGCAGCGCCGCCTGGCGTTGTTGCGCGGCCTGCCAGAGGCGTCCCTCGAAGCCGTCTATGCGCAACGGCTGCAGCTCAACCCGGGCGTCGAGCGCTTCGTCGGCGCTTGCCAGGCCGCCGGTCTCAAGACGCTGCTGGTGTCTGGAGGATTCACCTACTTCAGCGACCGCGTTCGCGCGCGTCTCGGTCTCGACTACGCGCGCGCCAACTGGCTCGAGATCGAAGCCGGCGTCCTCACGGGCCGCTTGACCGAGAGGCCTTGGGGCACTGTCGTCGACGGGGCCGAAAAAAAACGCGTGGTGCTCGAAGTGTGCGAGTTGATGGGCATCGCGCCGGCGCAAGCGATCGCGGTCGGCGACGGGGCCAACGACCTGCCGATGATGCGGGCGGTCGGGCTGAGCATCGCCTACCACGCCAAACCGCGGGTCGCCGAAGAGGCGATGCTGGCGATCGCCTCCGGCGGCATGGACCGCGCGCTGGAAGTCTTCGCCTGAGGCATCACGCTAGATCAACAGCTCGCGTTCGGCCTCCTGGACCCGGCGCCGCGCCAACGCCAGGTTCGACTTCGATTTGTCCAGCACCAGGTAGACGAAGACGCCTTCCTTGCGCGCGACCGGGCGAATGATGTGGTACTGGCGGCCCAGCGTGATCAGGATGTCGTCGATCGCGTCCTTGATGCCGAGCTGGTTCATCGTCTTCATCTTGGCGCGGACCACCTCGGTATTGCCGGCCGCGGCGATCTCGAGATCGAGCCCGCTTCCCGCCGACCCCAGCATCATGCCGCTGGCGGAGTCCACCACGGCGGCGCACATCGCGCCCTCCGTCAACAACATGTCGTTCAAAGCCTGTTTGATATTTGCCATTCGTTCACCTCGAGTTGGCTGATGCGCGGGAATCCGCGCGCACGGAAGGACGTCGCTTCGGCCCACACACTGGTGAGTGCCTGGGCCATGCCGGACGCCCCGGAAAAAGCATTCGAAACGGGGGCCCGCGTCGCGCTCAGCGCAACCCCAGACGGCCGCGCAGACGAGAAAGAACGCCTCCGTCAGCGCCGGGCCTCGGGGGTTCAACGGGGCGTGGCGCTTCGCGGCGCCGCACAGGCGCACCGGCCGGCATGACCCCCTTTGCCGGGGCGCGCACCGGCGCAGTCGCGGTCGCGGCCTCCCGCACCGCGCGCACTTCCGCACCCGGGGCGACGACGGGCCTCGGCAGGACCCGGCGCGGCACCGACGACCCGCGGCTCCAGTCGCGGGCTTCCAGCAAGGCGAGCTGATCGACCAGCGCATCGAAAGTGAGCGGACGGCACAACTGTCCGGCACCGGGGTCCAGGTGGCCGGCGTCGACCAAACGCAGCTCGGCCCGATCCCGGTCGGTCGTCCCGAGCTGATCCATCGGCAGCGTCTCGTCGTCACCCAGCAGCACGACGTCGGCGTCGTCGCCGCAGACCAGCTCCCACCGCATGCGCAGGCGGTCACTGCCGATCCGCAGGAAAGCGGCCAGGCGCGTCATGTCGCTGTCGCGGATGCCCTGCGCACGCAGGGTCATGACGCTGCGGGTAGGTTCGATCTCGATCATTCGGCACCTCTCGAGGACAGCGCTCAGTTCCGAAGCCCTGAGAACAAACACGACACATCGGTTTCCAGACTCACCGACACTGCGCCTAGCTTATCCCTGACGTTAGCTCATGTCGTGTCCGCTGGCGTGATCGAATCGACACTGCGGGCAGGCGCGAACCGCATGCGCCGTGGTCGCGCTTGTCGAGGACCCGCGTGGCGGCTCGGGGGCCGCACGTGAACGGTCGGCGACTGCCGATTCGGTGCACACTCGGACACCTTCTTCCTGGCCCGGCGCATCGGCCGAGCGTCCCCGCATGGATCCTCTCGCTCCGCGCCACACCGTCCCCGGCAGCGAACGCCAGCTGCCCGTCGGAGGCCGCGTGGTCGGCCCGGTCCCGCCCGACGAACGGATCGACGTCACCTTGCAGTTGCGCGCCAAGGTCCCTCTGGCCCCGAGTGCCGGTTTATCCGACGCCGCGCCGCGACAGCGCGTCTACCTCACTCGCGAGCAATTTGCCGCTCAGCACGGCGCCGACCCAGCGGACATCGAAAAAGTCGCGACCTTTGCCGCGCGCCAAGGCCTGCACGTGGTGAGCACCGATCCTGCGCGTCGCAGCGTCGCCCTTTCGGGCCCCTACCGGGCCATGGGCCCGGCGTTCGGCGTGCGACTCCAGCAATACGCCGGCGACAGCGGCAGCTACCGGAGCCGCGTCGGGAGCATCTCGGTCCCGGCCGAACTCGGCGACGTGGTCGAAGGCGTGTTCGGACTGGACGACCGACCGCAGGCCGATCCGGCCTGACCGGCTGCCCGCTGGGCACGCGGCGCTTCGTCATGCTGGTTTCCCCAGCCCCGTTCGCCCCGAGCTTGGCGAAGGGCGGGTGACCAGGCACTCTACAAGCTCAGCCCGAACGGCATGTATGGTCAGGCCATCGAAGCCCCGACAACCTCACACCGCACCGCCCTCCCCCTCGGGCCCCAAAGACCCGAGGTCGGTCGCGTCAGCGACCTCCTCGGCCGCGGGCGTGCCGACGCCGATGGTCTCGAGCCGATAGCCGACACTGTAGATCGCCGCCAACCGGAATCCGTTCTCCGGGTGCAGGCCGAGCTTGGTGCGCAGTCGCGACACGTGCGTGTCGAGCGATCGCGACGACACTTCGGCCTCGATGCCCCAGACCGCCTCGAGCAAGTGTTTGCGCGACAGCAGCCGCCCGATGTTTTGAAACAGGAACAAGGCGAGGTCGAACTCTTTTTGCTTGAGCGTCACCGGCTGGCCGTCGATCGCGATTTGGGCGCCGGCGACGTCGAAACGGTAGCGTCCGAACGCCAGTTCGGTCGGCGTCTGCTGGTGATAGGCGCGTCTGAGCAGCGCCTTGACACGGGCCATCAGTTCGCCGACTCGCATCGGCTTGATCATGAAGTCGTCGGCGCCGGCCGACAGGCCTTCAATCACATCGCCTTCGGTGTTTCGATTGGTGATGAAAAGGACCGGCACCCGCTCCTGAAGGTTTTCGCGCGCCCAGCGCAACACTTCCAGGCCGCTGATGTCGGGCAATTGCCAATCCAGCACCAGCAAATCGAAGCTTTCGCGTCGGAGCGCACGCAAAAAAGTCTTGCTGTCCGTGAACCCGTGGCAATCGTGGCCCATCGAGGCCAAGGTTCTTTGAGTCAGCTCGAGCTGAGTCGAATCGTCGTCCAGAGCGGCCACTCGCATCAAACGTCTCCTGTCTTGGCTAGTTCCATGCCTGGCGACCGTCCAGCCTACGCCGTTCGGGGCGCGAGACACCCGGTACTGTCGAAAGCTGCGGACCCCTCCCTCGAGTCTTGGGCGCGCGCCGGGATGCCTGGGACCCCAACTTCAAACGAGTAGTTGCAGCATAAAAGTTCAAAGACCCTCTCGACGCTCAATTTATGTCAACCATTGTCACGTTGCCCGGCCGAAACGGGAAACAAGTGTGTAGGAAGGCTTAATCTGCAGATTTCGCGCTCCTGGCCTGGCGAGACCACTTCGAAATGGCCCCCATGGCGTTGTGCCACCACGCGGGCCAGCGCCATCGCCGGTGGGGGCGCGGCGCTGGCGTCCGGCGGCCCCCGATCGAGACTGGCGGGCCCCTCCAACTCGAAACACCAGCCCGACGGATCGGCAAGCAGATCGCAAACGATGTCACCCCTGCGCTCCGCGTCGACGACCGCGGCCGCCAGCAGTTTGGTCAAGGCAGCGGCGAGCATCTCGCGGTCCGCTCTTCCGGGGACCGCATCCGGACGCATCCGCACCTGGACACGAACCCCGCGTTGCGCCGCGCCGGCCCAGGCATCGGCGACCGCTTCACCCACCAGATCGACCAGGTCCACCTCCTCCAGGCGCAACGGTCGGGTCCGCGCCCGCGCCAGTTCGGCGAAGTCGTCGATCGCGGCGAGCGCCTTGCGGGCATTGGCCTCGAGGCGTTGAGAGAGAACGGCGGCAGGCATCGGGTCGGCCTTGACGCGCTGAAGTTCGAGCAGGGCCAAGGTCGAGGAATGACCCTCGCGGGCATCGTGGCCCAGGAATTTGAGCGCATCGGCGAGCACCGTTTCCAGGGTGCGAAGACGTTCGTCGGAAGTCGGGGTCGGGGTCGTCATGCGCTCGGGGCAGTCGGGGTCGTGGGAGGGGTGCGGGCCGCCGCGAGCCGGCGGATCGCGGTCAGGGTCGCGCGCGAGGTGCTGATGTCGGCATCGAGCTTCAGGTGCAGGAGGGTCGGCCGGTCGGCTGCCAACGCGGCGGCGAACGCCGGTTCGAAGTGCGCCGTGGCGTCGATGGACTCGGCCCGCCAACCATAGGCGCGGGCCAGCGCAGCGAAGTCCGGGTTGGCGAGGTCGCTGCCGCTGACCCGACCCGGGTACTCGCGTTCCTGGTGCATCCGTATCGTTCCGTAGGTGCCGTTGTCGACCACGATCACGATCAGTTTTCCGGCTCCCTGGCCGAGCCGTTGACCCGTCGCGGTGGCCATTTCCTGGGCGGTCATCAGAAAATCGCCGTCGCCGGCCAGGTTGATGACCGTGCGGTGCGGGCACAGCAGCGCGGCTGCGACCGCGGCGGGGAATCCGTAACCCATCGCGCCCGAGGTCGGGGCGAGTTGGGTCCGTCCGGCGTGCTGCAGTCCCGGGTAGCGGTAGTAGCGGTGCAGCCAACCGCTGTAGTTTCCGGCCCCGTTGGTGAGCACGCTGTCTTCGGGCGCGAGGCGCTGCACCGTCTTGACGATCTGGGCCAGGTCGAGCGGCTCCACCGGAACGCCTTCGCCGTTGCGCTGATAGTCGGCCTGGGCCTGCGCGGTCCAGGCCGCCCAGGGC
>JALYHO010000112.1 GCA_030776545.1 Pseudomonadota bacterium
GGCGGGGGTCAGGGGGCCAGGGCGTCGAGCAGTTCGGTTTCGATCTGCAATTGCACGCGGTTTTGCTGGAGTGCCGGGCCATCGATCAGGAACGTGTCCTCGACCCGCTCGCCCAGCGTCGTGATCTTGGCAAGCTGCAAGTTGATGTGATGGCGGGCCAGCACCCTGGCGATCGAAAAGAGCAAGCCCGAGCGGTCGCTCGCCGAGACGCCGAGCAACCAGCGCTGGGCGCGTTCGTCCGGGCGCAGCGTGATCCGGGGCGGGATCGGAAACGAGCGCACCCGCCGCGAGATGCGGCCCCGGCTCGGGGTCGGCAGCGGACCGCTCGCCGCGAGCGCCACGCCCAACTGGGTCTCGACGTACCGGATCAGGTCGCGGTAGTTGAGTTCACCGAACTGCGGCTCGAGGTCGGGACTGGTGACCTGGAACGTGTCCAGGGCATAGCCTTTGCGGGTGGTGTGGACCTTGGCGTCGAGGATGTTGAAGCCGGCGCCGTCGAAGTAGCCGCAAATGCGTGCGAACAGGTCTTGCTGGTCGGGAGCGTAGACCAGCACCTGCAGTCCCTCACCGAGCGGCGACAGGCGGGCCTGCACCACGGGCTGGGACGTGTCGACGCGCTCCAGCAGCGAGCGGGTGTGCCAGGCGATGTCGGCAGCATCGTGGCGGGCAAAATAACTCAGGTCCAGGGTGTTCCAGAGAGGCATCTGCACGTCGGGGACGAACGATGCCAAATTGAGCATCTGGCGCGCTTCCAGTTTGCGGGCCTCGACCTCGGCGTCGAGGTTGGGACGCGCCCCGCCGAGCGCGCGCAGGGTCAGCCGGTACAGGTCTTCGAGCAGCTTGCCTTTCCATGCGTTCCAGACTTTCGGGCTGGTGCCGCGGATATCGGCGACGGTCAGCAGATAGAGCGCCGTGAGCGTGCGCTCGTTGCCCACCAGTCGCGCGAACGCCTCGATCACGTCCGGGTCGGACAAATCTTCCTTTTGCGCGATGCGCGACATCGTCAAGTGCGCCTCGACCAGGAAGACGAGCAGGTCGGCATCGGCCGCATCGACCTCGTGGTCGCGGCAAAAACGCCGCACTTCGATGCCGCCGAGCTCGGAGTGGTCGCCGCCGCGACCCTTGGCGACGTCGTGAAACAGGGCGGCGATGTAGAGCACCCACGGGCGGTCGAAACTCGCGGCCAGCTGCGAACAGAACGGGTACTCGTGCGTATGCTCCGGGATGAGGAAGCGGCGCACGTTGCGCAGCACCATGATGATGTGCTGGTCGACGGTATAGACATGGAACAAGTCGTGCTGCATTTGCCCGACGATGCGCCGGAACACCCAGAGGTAGCGTCCGAGCACGCTGGTCTGGTTCATCAGCCTGAACGCGTGCGTCTGCCCTTCATGCGCCTTCAGGATCTGCATGAAGGTCCGCCGGTTCACGGGGTCGTGGCGAAACCGCCCGTCCATCAGGTCGCGGGCGTTGTAGAGCGCGCGCAAAGTGCGCGCCGAGAACCCCTTGGGACCCACGGTTTGTTGGTAGACCAGGAAGGTCTCGAGGATGGCGTGCGGGTCGCGCTGGTACAGGTCGTCGCTGGCGACCTCGAGCATGCCGCCGCGCTCGAGGAACTTGTCGTTGATGCGGCGCATCGGCGCGTCCTGGGAGCCCTCGACCTGCTCCTCGATGTTGAGCATCAGGATCTGGTTGAGCTGGGTCACGGCCTTGGCGGCCCAGTAGTAACGCCGCATCAACGCTTCCGAATCGCGCTGCCCGTGGGTGCCGCGATAGCCGAAGCTCTCGGCCACGGCGGTCTGCAGGTCGAACACCAGGCGGTCCTCGCGGCGTCCCGCGATGAGATGCAGACGCGCCCGGATCAGCTTGAGCAGGCCCTCGTTGCGGTTGAGCTGCTTGACCTCGAAGGGCGTGATGAGGCCCTTGGCCGCGAGCGCTGCCCAGGTCTTGCCGAGCCCGGCCGCTCGCGCCACCCAGATCACCACTTGCAGGTCACGCAGGCCTCCGGGGCTTTCCTTGCAGTTGGGTTCCAGCGCGTAGGGCGTGTCCTCGAACTTGCGATGGCGCTGCACCATTTCGAGGGTCTTGGCACGCAGGAAGGCCTTGGGGTCCATCGCCTGGGTGTTGGCATGTCGAAAACTCGCGAACACCCGACGCGAGCCGCACAGATACCGGGATTCGAGCAAGGCGGTCTGGACCGTGACATCGCGCTTGGCCATCTCGATGCATTCGCCGACGCTGCGTACGCTCGAGCCGATTTCCAGGCCGATGTCCCAGCACGAGGTGATGAATGCCTCGACGGCCGACTTCAGTTCGGCGCTGGCCGCACTCGGCGGCAACAGCACCAGGACGTCCACGTCGGAATGCGGGAACAGTTCGCCGCGCCCGTACCCGCCGACGGCCAGCAACGCGGTGCCCGAGCCCATCGCGGCCCGCTGCCAGAGGGTGACCAGGGTCTCGTCGACGAGGCGCGAGAGCGCTCGCAACAGGGTGGCCGCTGCCGGTGCGGTGGGGCGGGCCTGGCGAAAGCGCTCCATGAGCCCGGCCTTGCCGTCCCGAAACCGCGCCCGCAGGTCGGCGAGGCTGGCCGCGGCCGGAGCCGACGCTTCCAGGACGGCGGCCACGGGTGGCTCGGTCAGGTGGCGCTCACGGCGCCGACGGGCTGCACGAACGCCGGAGGCGGGGGGCTCCCGGCCGAAAGAGTCATCACTTCGTAGCCCGAGTCGGTCACCAGGACCGTATGCTCCCATTGGGCCGAGAGTGACCGGTCCTTGGTGACGATGGTCCAGCCGTCGCCCATTTCGCGAATGTCGCGGCGGCCGGCATTGATCATCGGCTCGATCGTGAACATCATGCCTGGAACCAGCTCTTCCAGCGTGCCGGGGCGGCCGTAGTGGAGCACCTGCGGTTCCTCGTGGAATTTTCGGCCGATGCCATGGCCGCAGAATTCGCGCACCACGGAAAAGCCGTTGTTTTCGGCGTAGGTCTGGATCGTGTGGCCGATGTCGCCCAGGCGGGCGCCGGGCCGGACCTTGACGATGCCCTTCCACATGGCCTCGTAGGTCATCTGGCACAAACGCTTGGCAGCGATGGAGCCCTCGCCGACGATGAACATGCGGCTGGTGTCGCCGTGCCAGCCGTCCTTGATGACCGTGACGTCGATGTTGACGATGTCACCGTTCTTGAGCGGCCGGTCGTTCGGGATGCCGTGGCAGACCTGGTGGTTGATCGACGTGCAAATCGACTTGGGGTAGGGGGTGTAGCCCTGCGGCGCGTAGTTCAGGGGTGCCGGGATCGCGTCCTGCACGCCGACGATGTGGTCGTGGGCGATGCGGTCGAGCGTTTCGGTGCTGACGCCGGGCTTCACGTGGGGCGTGAGCATGTCCAGCACCTCCGAGGCGAGGCGGCCGGCAACGCGCATGCCGGCGACGTCTGCGGCGGTCTTGATCGAGATGGTCATGGAGGTGATTATCTCATCGGTGACTTAAAATCCCGGCCTGCCGATCCGGATCGACCCTCGGGCCGCTCCGGGCTTGGCGCCGTGGTATTTCGCTCATCCGCCCCCGTCCTCCCGCCAGCCAGCGAGCCGCCCGCGTGACCTCCACTCCCAAGCACCTGTCCCACTTCGAGGGCGGCAACGCCCTTTCCAGCTTTCGCGCGCAGGCCCTGTTGCCACGCTTGCAAGCGATACAAGCGCGCGTCTCCGGGATCGCGGCGCGGCACGTGCACTGGGTCTGGAGCGACGCCGAGCTCGACCGCGCCGATCACGCCAAGCTCGCGGGCCTGCTCCGCTACGGCGATGCCTACACCGGGCCGACCGACGGCCCCCTGGTCGTGGTGGCACCGCGCCTGGGCACGGTCTCGCCCTGGGCGTCCAAGGCGACCGACATCGTGCGCAACTGCGGGGCGGCGATCCGCCGCGTCGAACGGGTGACGGAGTACCGCCTGACCCTCAAGAGCGGTTTGCTCGGTGGCGTGAAGGCCTTGCTCGCCGAGGAACGCCTGGCGCTGGCGGCGCTGCTGCACGACCGCATGACCGAAAGCGTCCTGCAAGCCCGCGAGGATGCGGTCCGGTTGTTCGACACGCAGACCGCGCCCGCGCTCGCGCACGTCGACCTGCTGACGCACGGCCGCGAGGCCCTGGTGCAGGCCAATGCCGATTTCGGCCTGGCCCTGTCCGACGATGAAATCGACTACCTGGTCGAGGCCTTTCGCGGCCTGCGGCGCAATCCCACCGATGTCGAGCTGATGATGTTCGCCCAGGCCAACAGCGAGCACTGCCGGCACAAGATCTTCAATGCCCGCTTCATCATCGACGGCGTGCCCCAGGAACGCTCGATGTTCCAGATGATCCGCCACACCGAAGCGGTCAGCCCGCAGCACACGGTGGTGGCCTACAGCGACAACGCGTCGGTGATGGCGGGTGCGACCATCGAGCGCTGGCTGCCGACCGGCTACACGAACGCCCCCGCCTACGCGGCGCGCACCGAAACGGTCCATATCCTGATGAAGGTCGAGACCCACAACCACCCGACCGCGATCTCGCCCCAGCCCGGCGCGGCGACCGGCGCCGGCGGCGAGATTCGCGACGAGGGCGCGACCGGGCGCGGCTCCAAGCCCAAGGCCGGGCTGACCGGATTCAGCGTTTCCAACCTGCATCTGCCCGGGACCGACGAGCCGTGGGAGCGCAGCCCCTACGGCAAGCCCGAGCACATCGCCAGTCCCCTGCAGATCATGATCGAAGGCCCGCTCGGCGGCGCCGCGTTCAACAACGAGTTCGGGCGACCCAACCTCGGCGGGTATTTTCGCGTCTTCGAGCAGACGGTCGACGGCCAGCGGCGCGGCTACCACAAGCCGATCATGATCGCAGGGGGTCTCGGCACCATTGCCGCGTCGCAGACGCACAAGGTCGTGTTCCCGGCGGGCAGCCTGCTGATCCAGCTCGGCGGGCCCGGGATGCGGATCGGCATGGGCGGTGGCGCGGCCAGTTCCATGGCCGCCGGCGCCAACGCTGCGGCGCTCGATTTCGACTCGGTGCAGCGGGGCAACCCCGAAATCGAACGCCGGGCCCAGGAGGTCATCAACCATTGCTGGGCGCTGGGCGAGGCCAACCCCATCCTGGCCATCCACGACGTGGGTGCGGGCGGACTTTCCAACGCGTTTCCCGAACTCGTCGATGGCGCCGGCCTGGGCGCGCGCTTCGACCTGCGCCAGGTGCCTCTCGAAGCGTCCGGCCTGGCCCCGAAAGAGATCTGGTGCAACGAGAGCCAGGAGCGCTACGTGATGGCGATCGCGCCCGAGGCGCTGCCGGTTTTTCAGGCCATGTGCGAGCGCGAGCGGTGCCCCTTCGCGGTCGTCGGTGTCAGCACCGCCGAAAAAATCCTCGTGCTCGAAGACGGTCCCGGTGGCGACCGTCCCATCGCCATGCCGATGGACGTGCTGCTGGGCAAACCGCCGAAGACCGTGCGCGACGTTGCCCGGGTGGCGCGGCGCGCGCCCGACCTCGACCTCGACGGGGTCGCGCTCGAACGCGTCGCCTTCGACGTGCTGCGCCACCCGACCGTGGCCAGCAAGCGCTTCCTGGTGACCATCGGCGATCGAACCGTCGGCGGATTGAACAGCCGCGACCCCATGGTCGGCCCGTGGCAGGTCCCGGTCGCCGACTGCGCCGTCACGCTGGCCGATTTTTCGGGCTTCCAGGGCGAGGCCATGAGCATCGGAGAGCGCACGCCGCTGGCTGCGCTCGATGCCCCCGCGTCGGGGCGGATGGCGGTGGCCGAAGCGATCACCAACCTGCTTGCGGCACCGATCGAGCTGTCCCGGGTCAAGCTCAGCTGCAACTGGATGGCCGCCTGCGGCGAACCCGGCGAGGACGCGGCCCTCTACGACACGGTTCGGGCTGTCGCCATGTCGCTGTGTCCGGCGCTCGGCATCGGCGTGCCGGTCGGCAAGGACTCGCTCTCGATGCGAACCCGTTGGGCCGATGGCGCGGAGTCGCGCCAGGTCACCGCGCCGGTGAGCTTGATCGTGACCGCCTTTGCGGGCCTGGCCGACGTCCGGCCGACCCTCACCCCCCAACTGCAGCCGGGGGACACGACGCTGGTCCTGGTCGACCTCGGCCACGGTCGCAACCGCATGGCCGGATCGATGCTGGCCCAGGTGCTGGGCCAGTTCGGGAGCGACGTCCCGGACCTCGACGACCCGGCGCGCCTGCGGGCCCTGGTGGAGGCCATCAACCGACTCCGCCAGCAAGGACGATTGCTCGCCTATCACGACCGCAGTGATGGCGGCTTGTGGGCGGCGGTGTGCGAGATGGCGTTCGCCGGACACCTGGGCGTGAGCCTGAACGTCGACATGCTGGTGACCGAAGGGGACGGCATCGGTGACAGCCGCGCCGAGTACGGCGACGCCAAGAACTGGGCCCGACAGGTCGGCGCCCGCCGCGACGAGCTCACGCTACGCGCGCTCTTCACCGAGGAACTCGGCGCCCTGATCCAGGTACCGACCGCGTGGCGCGACGAGGTCATGCAGACCCTGCGTGAGTTCGGGCTGAGCAAACACAGCCATTTCATCGGCAAGACCAACACCCGCGGCGTGGTCGAGGTGTGGCGTGACGCCCGGGCGGTGTTCACCGCGCCGCTGCGCGACCTTCACCAGGCCTGGGACGATGTCAGCTGGCGCATCGCGCGGCTGCGTGACCATCCGGCGTGCGCCGACGCCGAGCACGCGGCAGCCGGCCGTGAGGATGATCCGGGCTTGCTGATCCGCCTCGGCTTCGATCCGGCACAGGACCTGGCTGCGCCTTTCATCGGCCGGGCTGCCCCCAAAATCGCGATCCTGCGCGAGCAAGGCGTGAACAGCCATCTCGAGATGAGCTACGCGATGCACAGCGCCGGCTTCGAGACCTTCGACGTCCACATGAGCGATTTGCAGGCGGGGCGCGCCCGGCTGGACCAGTTCCAGGGCCTCGTCGCCTGCGGCGGATTCAGCTACGGCGACACCCTCGGGGCCGGGGAGGGCTGGGCCCGCTCGGTGCTTTTCAATCCCGTGCTGGCCGACCAATTCGCGCAGTTCTTCCAACGGCCCGACACCTTCGCGCTCGGGGTCTGCAACGGCTGCCAGATGATGGCCGCGCTCGCTTCCCTCATTCCCGGCGCGCAGGCCTGGCCCACGTTCACCCGCAACAAGAGCGAGCAGTTCGAGGCGCGGCTGAGCCTGGTCGAGGTGCTCGAGAGCCCCTCGATCTTCTTCACCGGCATGGCCGGCAGCGTGCTGCCGGTGGCGGTGGCCCACGGCGAGGGCTACGCCGACTTTTCGAAACGCGGCGATGCCCGGGCGGTCCACCGGGCGCTGCGCTTCGTCGGCAACGACGGGCTGCCGACCGAAGCGTATCCCTTCAATCCCAACGGCAGCCCCGAGGGGCTGACCGCGGTGACCACGGCCGACGGGCGCTTCACCGCCTTGATGCCGCATGCCGAACGGGTGTTGCGCAACGTGCAGATGAGCTGGACGTCGGGCGATCGAAGCGAGTGGAGTCCCTGGCGGCGCATGTTTACCAATGCGCGGGTGTGGGTGGGGTAGCGGCGAGCCGCGCGCCGCCCCGAGCGGCTCGAAGGGTCGGCGACTCGGTGCAGGACATTGGAGGGCTCAGCCCTCGCGCCGCCAACCCGACTCGACGCGCACGAACACCTGCGTGCCCGCGGACAAGAACTCGCGCTGCGCGTCGTGCCACGCGTAGCGTTCCAGCTCGATACGCTGTTTCGTGACACGCAGCGCATTGAAAGAGTTTTCTTCCCCGCGGCCCCGGGTCGAGGTGGCGGTGCCGGCCGAGACCGCCAGGGCGCCGTGGCCGGCGAGCGCGTCGCGGCCGGTCGACGCG
>JALYHO010000113.1 GCA_030776545.1 Pseudomonadota bacterium
GGCCCGAGCTGGCAGTCGTGATCGACCACGCCGCCAAGCCGCCGCTGGCGCTGGCGTGGGACGACCCGGCGATGCGCGCCTGGCGGCGCGACATGGCGGCGCTCGCCGCGCTGCCCCACGTCCACTGCAAGATGTCCGGCTTGCTGACCGAACTCAGTCCGGGGGATCGCACCTCGCATGCGCGATCGATTCCCAGCCTGCGTCCGGTCGTGGACGCCTTGCTCGACTGGTTCGGGCCAGGGCGACTGATGTGGGGCAGCGACTGGCCGGTGCTCACCCTGGCCGGCGGCTATGACGACTGGATCGCGGTGAGCGACGCCCTGCTCTGCACGCTCGCTGCCGCAGAACGCGCCCAGGTGCTCGACGGCACCGCGCAGCACTTCTACGGGCTCGGCTGAGATGCACCCGCTGGTCTCGGTCCGCGGCCTCTGCAAGAGCTTCGCCGGCGTCCAGGCGCTGGACCAGGCCCGGTTCGAACTGCGCGCCGGCGAGGTCCATGCGCTGATGGGCGAGAACGGCGCCGGCAAGTCCACCCTGATGAAGGTGCTGGCAGGCATCCACGCGCGCGACGCCGGAACGATCGAAGTCGATGGGAAACCCACCGACATCGACAGCCCGCGCGGCGCCCAGGCGCTCGGCATCGGCATCGTCCACCAGGAACTCAACCTGATGCGGCACCTGAGCGCCGCGCAAAACATTTTCATCGGCCGCGAGCCGCGGCGTGGCCTCGGGCTCTTCCTCGACGAGGAGCGCCTGAACGCCGACGCCCGCAAGCTCTTCGAACGCCTGAACCTCGACCTCGATCCGCGCACGCCGGTGGCCGAGCTCACGGTGGCGCGCCAGCAGATGGTGGAGATCGCGAAGGCGCTGTCGTTCGACTCCCGGGTGCTCATCATGGACGAGCCGACCGCGGCGTTGAACGCCCAGGAAGTGGCCGACCTGTTCCGCGTCATTCGCCAGCTGCGCGCCGACGGAGCCGGCGTCATCTACATCTCGCACCGGATGGACGAACTGCAGCAAATCGCCGACCGCGTCACGGTGATGCGTGACGGCCGCACCATCGACACCCTCGCCCTGGCGGAGACGAGCGTGGCCGCGGTGATCCACATGATGGTGGGACGCGAGCTCGAGGAGAACCTGCGCGCGACGCCACCCGACACCTCGACCCGCGACGTCGCGCTCGAGGTCCGCCACCTGCAACGCGGCAGCGCGATCCGCGACGTGAGCTTCAGCGTGCGCAGGGGCGAGATCCTCGGCTTCGCCGGACTGATGGGCGCCGGACGCACGGAAGTCGCGCGCGCCGTGTTCGGCGCCGACCCGGTCGACGGCGGCGAGGTCCTCGTCCACGGCCGCCCGGCGCGGATCCGCTCACCGCGCGACGCCGTGACGCACGGCATCGGCTACTTGTCGGAGGACCGCAAGCAATTCGGCCTGGCCACCGCCATGGACGTTCAATCCAACATCGCCATGAGCTCGCTCGCCCGCCTCCTGCGCCTGCGCATGTTCATCGATACCGGTGCAGTCGCCAGGACGGCCCGAGGCTATGTGAGCCGGCTCGGCATCCGCACGCCCTCGGTCGCGCAGCCGGTCAAGTTGCTCTCGGGCGGCAACCAGCAAAAGGTCGTGATCGCGAAGTGGTTGCTGCGCGACTGCGACATCCTGTTTTTCGACGAACCGACACGTGGCATCGACGTCGGCGCCAAGGCCGAGATCCACAAGCTCATCGACGCGCTCGCCGCCCAAGGCAAGGCCATCGTCGTGATCTCGTCGGAATTGCCGGAAATCCTGCGCCTGGCGCATCGCGTCGTCGTGATGTGCGAGGGTCGCGTCACCGGGGAGCTGAGTGGCCGAGAGGCGACGCAGGAATCCATCATGCAGCTCGCGACGCGGCGCTCCTCGACATCGCTCCACTGAAAAACGGTCAACGCATGTCCGCCTCACTTCCCACCCCTGCCCGCCCCGGTGCGGTCGCGTTCCTGAAACACCGGTTCTGGCGGCCCGCCGCGCGCCAGAAGCTGCTGGCCTTCGCCAGCCTGATCGCGTTGCTGGTGTTCTTCAGCCTGGCGTCGTCGAATTTCCTGCAGGTCGACAATTTCGTGAGCATCCTGCAGGCCACGGCGGTCAACGGCGTGCTGGCCATCGCCTCCACCTTCGTGATCGTCAGTGCGGGGATCGATCTCTCGGTCGGCACCCTGATGACGTTCTGCGCCGTGATGGCCGGCGTGGTGCTCACCAATTTCGGCCTGCCGCTGCCGCTGGGCATCCTGGCTGCCATCGTGGCGGGCGCCGTGTGCGGATGGGTCTCGGGCACGCTGATCGCCAAATTGAAGATTCCTCCGTTCATCGCCACGCTGGGCATGATGATGCTGCTCAAAGGCCTGTCGCTCGTCATCTCGGGCACCAAGCCGATCTACTTCAACGACACGCCCGGCTTTTCGGCGATCTCGCAGGAGTCTCTGATCGGCGATCTGTTTCCCGCCTTGCCGATCCCCAATGCCGTGCTGATCCTCTTCCTGCTCGCCATCGCGGCGAGCGTCGTGCTCGAACGCACCGCGCTCGGGCGCTACACCTACGCGATCGGCAGCAACGAGGAGGCGATACGGCTTTCGGGGGTCAACGTCGACTTCTGGAAGATCGTCGTCTACTCGCTCGGCGGCGGCATCTGCGGCATCGCCGGCTTGCTGATCGCGTCGCGCCTCAATTCTGCGCAGCCGGCGCTCGGCCAGGGCTACGAGCTCGACGCGATCGCCGCGGTCGTGATCGGCGGCACCTCGCTCAGCGGCGGCTCCGGAACCATCCTCGGCACGATCATCGGCGCCTTCATCATGAGCGTGCTCACCAACGGCTTGCGCATCATGTCGGTGGCCCAGGAGTGGCAGACGGTGGTGACGGGCGTGATCATCATTCTGGCGGTGTGGGCCGACATCCTGCGCCGACGTACGCGCGCTTGAGCAGGCGGCGCCCCGATTCGGAGCCTGCATTTCAACAACGACCTCAGGAGACAACGACATGTTCAAGAAAACCGCCTGGTCCCTCGCGGCGACACTCGGCCTCGCCACTGCGCTTGCCGGCAGCGTCGGCGCCCAGCAGCCCCAGCTCTACATCCCGCTGATCTCCAAGGGCTTCCAGCATCAGTTCTGGCAGGCCGTGAAGACCGGCGCCGAGCAGGCCGGCAAGGACTACAACGTCCGCATCACCTTCGAAGGCCCGGAAACCGAAGCGATGGTCGACAAGCAGATCGACATGCTCTCGTCCGCGCTCGCCAAACACCCCGCGGCCATCGGCCTGGCGGCGCTCGACAGCAAGGCCGCCATCCCCTTGCTGAAGAAGGCGCAGGCCGCCAGCATGCCGGTGATCGCGTTCGACTCCGGCGTCGACTCCGACATTCCGGCGACCACGGCCACCACCGACAACAAGGCGGCGGCCGCGCTCGCCGCGGACAAGATGGCGCAGCTCATCGGCGACGCCGGCGAGGTCGCCCTCGTCGTGCACGACCAGACCAGCCGCACCGGCATCGACCGCCGCGACGGTTTCGTCGACCGCATGAAAAGCGCGCACCCCAAAGTCAAGGTGGTGAGCGTGCAATACGGCGCCGGCGATCACCTGAAGTCGACCGAGATCGCCAAGTCGATGCTGCAGGCCTATCCGAACCTCAAGGGAATCTTCGGCGCCAACGAAGGCTCGGTGGCCGGCGTCGTCAACGCGGTGCGCGAAACGCACCACACCGTCGTCGTCATCGGCTACGACTCGGGCAAGCAGCAAAAAGACGCGATCCGCGATGGCATCGAGGCCGGCGCCATCACGCAAAACCCCGTGGGCATCGGCTACAAGACCGTCGAAGCGGCCGTCAAGGCGCTCAAAGGCGAGAAACTGCCCAAGGTGATCGACACCGGGTACTACTGGTACGACAAGACCAACATGGACGACCCGAAGATCGCCGCCGTCCTCTACGACTGACCCCCCACTCTCGACTGGAGACTTTTCCCCCATGAAACTATTGCGCCACGGCCCCCGCGGGCAAGAGCGTCCCGGCGTGCTCGACGCCGACGGGCGCGTGCGCGACCTGTCCGCGCTGGTCCCCGACATCGCCGGCGAGGTCCTG
>JALYHO010000114.1 GCA_030776545.1 Pseudomonadota bacterium
CAACTATGTCGAAGGCGAGTCGCTGATCATGGCGATCAAGGACATCGCGGTATCGTCAGGTTCCGCTTGTACTTCGGCCAGTCTGGAACCATCTTATGTATTGAGGGCGCTGGGCCGCAGCGATGAACTGGCGCACAGCTCGATTCGCTTTACCTTCGGCCGCTTCACCACCGAGGAAGACATCGACTTCACGATACAACTGATCAAGGACAAGGTCGCAAAGCTACGCGAACTGTCGCCACTGTGGGACATGTACAAGGACGGGATCGACATCAGTTCGATCCAGTGGGCTGCACACTAATCACCGCATTCAAGGAGCATCACCATGGCATATTCAGACAAGGTACTGGACCATTACGAAAACCCGCGCAACGTCGGCGGGTTTGAAAAGGGCGACGACACGGTAGGCACCGGCATGGTCGGCGCGCCGGCCTGCGGCGACGTGATGAAGCTGCAGATCAAGGTCAACCCCGCGACCGGTCTGATCGAGGATGCCAAGTTCAAGACCTATGGCTGCGGCTCGGCGATCGCGTCGAGCTCGCTGGTGACCGAATGGGTCAAGGGCAAATCGCTCGACGAGGCGCTCGCGATCAAGAACACGCACATCGCCGAGGAACTGGCGTTGCCGCCCGTGAAAATCCACTGTTCGATCCTGGCGGAGGACGCGATCAAGGCCGCGGTCGACGACTACAAGGCAAAAAGGGCGGCTTGAGATGGCGGTGACCCTGACCGAAGCGGCCGCGCGCCATGTGTCGCGCTACATCGCCAAGCGCGGCAAGGGCGTGGGCGTGCGCCTGGGCGTGAAGACGACGGGGTGTTCGGGGCTGGCCTACAAGCTCGAGTACGCCGACGCCTTCGCCCCCGAGGACGCCATTTTCGAGGGCCACGGCGTGAAGGTGCTGGTCGATCCCAAGAGCCTGCCTTACATCGATGGCACCGAGCTCGATTTCGTGCGCGAAGGGCTCAACGAAGGCTTCAAGTTTCATAACCCGCGCGAGAAGGACCGCTGCGGTTGCGGCGAGTCGTTCCGGGTCTGAGGGCGTCGTCCCCGCGAAAGGCGCGGCGCGGGTCGCGCTTTTTTCTTTTTCACCTGTCATGGACTTGACCAGCAACGACTTCGAACTGTTCGGGATCGAACCGCGTTTCGCCGTCGACCCCGACCTGCTCGACGCGCGCTGGCGTGCCCTCCAGGGCCAGGTGCATCCGGACCGGTTCGCCGCCGCGGGTGCGGCGGCCCAGCGTGTGGCGATGCAGTGGGCGGTCCGCGTCAACGAAGCCTACCGTCGTCTCAAGGACCCGGTCCAGCGCGCGGCCTACCTGTGTGAACTGCAAGGCGTCCCGATCGACGCCGAGCGCAACACCGCCATGCCGGCCGGTTTCCTGACGCAGCAGTTGCGCTGGCGCGAGGCGCTGGAGGACGCCGCCAGCATCGCCGAAGTCGAGGCCCTCGCCGCCGAAGTCGCCGCCCACGGTCGGGCCGAGCTCGCCCGGTTGGCGACCCTGCTCGACGAACAGCGCGACTACGCGGCGGCGGCGGGGCAGGTCCGAGCCCTTATGTTCAGTGAGCGCTATGCGCGCGACATCGACCGGCGCCTCGAAGCGCTGGGACAATGACGCCATGGCACTCCTGCAAATCTCCGAACCCGGGGGCTCCCCCGACCCGCATCAGCGCCGGCTCGCAGTGGGCATCGACCTGGGCACGACCCATTCGCTGGTGGCCGCGGTGCGCCACGGCACGCCCGAATGCCTGCCCGATGCGTCCGGCAAGGTGATCCTGCCGTCGGCGGTCCGATACCTCGGCGACGGCCGGCGCCAGATCGGCGCGACGGCGCTGGCCGAAGCCGCGGTCGATCCGCGCAACACGCTGGTGTCGATCAAACGTTTCATGGGCCGCGGCCTTGCCGATATCGTCGGGCGCGACAAGCTCCCCTACGACTTCGTCGACGCGCCCGGCATGGTGCAGATCCGCACGGTGGCGGGGGTGAAGTCGCCGGTGGAAGTCTCGGCTGAGCTCCTGGCCGCTTTGCGGCAGCGCGCCGAAGACAGCTTCGACGACGACGTGTTCGGTGCGGTGGTCACCGTCCCGGCCTATTTCGACGACGGCCAGCGCCAGGCCACCAAGGACGCGGCCCAGTTGGCCGGCCTGAACGTGCTGCGCCTGATCAGCGAGCCGACTGCGGCGGCCATCGCCTACGGTCTGGAAAACGGCTCCGAAGGCCTCTATGCGGTCTACGACCTGGGCGGTGGAACGTTCGACATCTCCTTGCTCCGACTGACCGCGGGTGTGTTCGAGGTGGTCGCCACCGGTGGCGACTCGAGCCTGGGGGGCGATGACTTCGACGCGGCGCTCGCCGCCTGGGCGCTGGCCCAGACCGGTTTGGACGCGAAGACGCCCGAAGACAAGCGCGCCGTGCTGGTGGCGGCACGCGCCGCCAAGGAAAAACTCTCCACCGCTCACCATGCGGTGGTGGCCTGCCCATTGGCGGACGGTGAACTGGCATTGCGCGTCACCCGCGAGCAGTTCGAGGGCGTGACCCGTCCGCTGCTCGAACGGACACTCACCGCGGTGCGCAAGGTGATGCGCGATGCACGGATCGACATCGCCGCCGTGCAGGGGGTGGTGATGGTCGGCGGGTCGACCCGCATGCCCCAGGTGCAGTCGGCGGTCGGCGCCACCTTCGGCAAGCCCCCGCTGATCGACCTCAACCCGGACGAGGTGGTGGCGCTCGGTGCGGCGATCCAGGCCCACGCCCTGGCCGGCAACGCCGGCGCCGAAGAGTTGCTGCTGCTCGACGTGATCGCCCTCTCGCTGGGACTGGAAACCATGGGCGGATTGGTCGAGCGCATCATTCCGCGCAACAGCACCATCCCGACGGCGCGCGCGCAGGACTTCACCACGTTCAAGGATGGTCAGACGGCCATCGCCCTGCACGTCGTGCAAGGCGAGCGCGAGGTGGTGGCCGACTGCAGGTCGCTGGCGCGCTTCGAGCTCCGCGGCATTCCGCCCATGGTGGCGGGCGCGGCGCGGGTCCGGGTCAGTTTCGCGGTCGATGCGGATGGCTTGCTCAACGTCAGCGCTCGGGAAACCCTCTCCGGCGTCGAGGCCTCGATCGCGGTCAAGCCCAGTTATGGTTTGGCCGACGCGGACATCGCGCGCATGCTTTCCGAGGGCTTCAGCAGTGCCGAAGCCGACATGCGCGAGCGCAGCCTGCGCGAATCGAAGGTCGAGGCCGAGCGCATGCTGCTGGCCACCCGCGCCGCGCTCGCCGCCGATGGCGACTTGCTCGAAGCGGCCGAGCGCGCGCGTGTGGAAACGCTCCTGGACGAACTGCAGGCCTGCCGCGAAGGCCCGGACCCGGCCCCGATCGACGAGGCGGTCGAGGCCCTGGCCAAAGGGACCGAGGCCTTTGCCGCAGCGCGCATGAACCGGAGCATTCGTACCGCGCTCTCGGGCCGATCCGTCGATCAAATCTGAGTGCCCTGGCCGACCTGCACCCCATGCCCATCATCAAGATCCTGCCCCACAGCGAGTACTGCCCCGACGGCGCGAGCATCGAAGCACCTGCCGGCACATCGATCTGCGAGGCGCTGCTCGACCACCGGATCAACATCGAGCACGCCTGCGAGCTCAGCTGCGCCTGCACCACCTGCCACGTGATCGTTCGGCGCGGCCTGGCATCGCTGGGCGAGATGGACGAGGCCGAAGAAGATCTCCTGGACCGGGCCTGGGGACTCGAGCCCGACTCGCGCTTGTCGTGCCAGGCGATCCTCTCCAACCAGGACGTCGAGATCGAAATCCCGAAATACACCATCAACCACGCCAAGGAAGGGCACTGAGCCGGCGCCGCTGATGAGTGCTTCCAGCCCGACTGCCGTCGTCGTCGAGGACGAGCCGCAGATCCGCCGTCTGGTGCGGGCCGCCCTGGAGGGTGCGGGCTGGCAGGTGTTCGAGGCTGCGACGATGCGGCAGGGTCTGGTCGAGGCGGGATCGCGGCGACCCGATCTGGTGGTCCTGGATCTGGGACTCCCCGACGGGGACGGCGTGACCTTCTTGCGCGATCTGCGCGCCTGGTCGAACGTCGCCGTCATCGTCCTGTCGGCACGCGTCCATGAAGCCGACAAGATCGCGGCGCTGGACGCCGGAGCCGACGACTACCTGACGAAACCCTTCGGGGTCGGCGAACTGATGGCGCGAGTGCGGGTCGCGTTGCGCCGGCAGTTGCAGGCCGCGCCGGGGGCCGAGGCGGTTGTCGAGTTTGGCCGGATCAGCGTGGACTTCACGGCCCGGCGGGTGTCGCGCGACGGCCAGCCGGTCCATCTGACCCCCATCGAGTACCGATTGCTCGGCGTTCTCATCACCAATGCCGGGCGGGTGCTGACACACCGGGCGCTGTTGCTTGCGGTGTGGGGGCCAGCACATGGCGAGCACACCCACTACCTGCGGGTTCACATGGCCCAGCTGCGCCAGAAACTGGAAGACAACGCGGCCCGGCCGCGCCACTTGAAGACCGAGACGGGGGTCGGCTACCGGCTGCTGGTCGATTGAGCGCCGCCGGACCTTCGCCGGCGGGGTCCGCTTTGCACTAGTGGCTGAGCACCGGCTGCACGCACGGACAGGCGAATTCCCGGCCGACGACGGCGCGAGCGTAGAAATAGTTTTCGCGGGCGCGCTCGCTCAGGTCGTCGAGGTCGACGTGGCCTTGGGCGTCGCACGGGAAAGACAGGGCGCGGCCTTCATTGAAGAGCGACTGGAAACGGATTTCGAAAGAGGTATTCATGGCTATCAATTCAACGTTCGCCACCGCGAAAGGTTGACTGCGGGGCCCGTCCGAACCCCTGGGACATCGTGCGGTGCTGGGGAGAAGTCTGGAGCGTTCGGGCCGCCATGCACAGCCCTCCAAACGTGACGTTCCGGGCGGTTGGTAACGTGGCCAAAGGCCACCCCGATGCGGACCGCGCGGCCCATGCGCCGCCCGGATGGTCAGCCGATGATCAGCGCTCGATGGGGTGGGACGTCAGTGTCCGGCGCAGCCATCCACCGAGAGGGCGCAGGGCGCCGAAAATCGAATCGGTGACGGGGGCCTCGCGCTCCTCGATCAACGCTCGCGCCGCCAGCATGTCGATGAAGGCGCGAACGTCGGCGCGCCTCAAACCGCTGCTGTCGGCCAGTTGGGCCAGGCTCATGTGGCGGTGAGACATGTCGCTGAGCATGCGTCGATACGCGATGCGGTCGAACGGCGGCCGCAGCTGCGGCCAGGCGACGAGGCGAAATTCTTTCATGACCAACGACCTTCGTTCTGTGTGGCAACGCATCTGTGGCGTCGCTCGTCCGGACGGCCGAAGATTAGTGGGAATTGGTCACGCCGTGTCGTGTCGTCGACGCAATTAAGGGTAAACACTGATGGCAAGCGGGGAAACCCTGCCGGAGTGTCCTCACGACGGTTTGCGCAGCGCTCGCGTCACTTCCGATTGCCAGGGCAGGGCATGCACCAGAGGGTGCAGACGCATGGCGATCTCGCTTTGACTCAGCGCCTCACCCTTGTCATCGAGAAAGCATAAATTGGTGATCATGCCCAAAGGATCGGCCATGGCCACGACCCCCTGGCGCACTTCCACCCAGTCCCAGGCCACTCCCGCGGCGCATGACTCGGTGTGGTCGCCCCACAAGGTCTGGCCGCTGCACGGGGCGTCGTCGTCGCCAAATGTCAACACGCGCGTACCGAGGTGGACGAGATGCAATTGAGGGGTAGAGGCCGCCTGCCACAATACGGGCGCCCAGGCGTACACAATCCAGGCGGGAGTCATGGCAGTGGACAAGGTTGTAGCGTCGATGATTGAACCTCTTGAAGCGGAAGGATCGAAGTGCCGAGTGTGGCAACAGATGGCCTGTCTGCCATCTGTCAACCTTGCCAGGGTGCAGACACGCTTTTTCATCTTCAGTGCAAAAGTGCCGCTCTGGCACTGAGGACGACGCTGCATGCTGCACGGCGGTTTCACCGAAGTTCTGAAGACCGGAAACAGGAGCGAGTTCCGGGACGAAATCGTCTCATTTACGAAACGCCTCGGGTTCGAAACCGTTTCCGCAACCTTGATCATCGATCACTCCCTCGGGGATGCGGAGTTCATCACCGTCGACAACACGCCGCAGGCGTTCAAGGAACTTTGCTGGACGCGCGAGAACGGCCGCCGCGATCCGGTGATGCAACATTGCAAACGCCAAAGCGTGCCGATCATTTGGGATCAGACGACCTACGTCAGCCATGGCGTCGGCCATATGTGGGAAGAGCAGGCGCGGTTCGGACTCGGCAACGGCATCTGCCTCGCCTTGCATATGCCCGAAGGGCGCCACTTCCTCATTGGCGTGGAGCGCGACCAACCGGTCCCGGGCGATTCCAGCGAACTGACCCGCCTGGTCGCCGACTTGCAGCTCTTCGCCGTGCACGCCCAAGACGCGGCCATCCGGATCTTGGTGCCGACCTCGCCTGATCCCAACCTTCCTTCGCTGACCCCCCGGGAGCTCGAAGCGTTGCGCTGGACCATGGACGGAAAAACGGCGTGGGAAGTCGGGAGCGTCCTCGGCATATCGGAACGCACCGCTGCGCTGCATGTCAACAATGCGACCCACAAGCTGGGCTGTGTGAACAAGCACCAGGCCGTGCTCGCCGCACTCCGTTTGGGATTGCTGAAGTAATCGTCGCGGTTTGCGCCCGCGCGCGTGGCCCCGGATTTCCGATTAAAAACGAATGTGAATTCTGGTGACCCTGTAAGACTTGACAGTTACTGAATGCCTCTACTCCTGTTGCAATACGTCTCGTGCGCACATGCACGACGCCGTTACCCCAGGAGAAACAAATGCAGACCACCCCCCGCGCGAACCCCCTTCAAACTTTTGTAGCTCGCGGCACGACCGTCGCGAACAGCGTCGTCGAAGGGGACCAGCCTGTCGAACTCGACCTCGCTTCGCTGTCCCATGTTTCGGGGGGTGCGCCGCAAGGGACCTGGGGTCCTCACGCTGCCGCCGCTTCGACACCCATCATTTACGCCCCCCAGGGCACCTGGTAGTCAAGCCGCGGGCGTGAGCACCTTCTTTCGCCCGGAAGCCATCGAGTACCGCGACCGGGACTGGCTCGGCAGCATCCAGCTCATCCGACCCGTTTCGCTGGGCGTCCTCACCGCGCTGGCGCTGGTCGTGGCCGGCGCGGTGTTCGCCTATCTCTTCCTCGGCGAATACACGCGCAAGGCGCGGGTCAACGGCTACCTGGTGCCCGATCGGGGCGTCATCCGCTTGCTGGCACCGCAGGCGGCGACCGTCCTGGAGAGCCACGTGACCGAAGGCGGCAGGGTCGCGCGCGGCGAGGTGCTCTTCGTTCTGGCGGTCGGCCAGGCGACGCTGAGCGGCGACACCCAGGCGGCGGTCCAGCGCAGCATCGCGTCGCGCTCGCAGAGCCTCGAAGGCGCGGCGCGCCAGCGCGGCCTGCTCGAACAGTCGCAGGTCGCCGCGATCGACCGTCAGCTCGGCGACATGCAGCACGAGCTCGAGTCGATGCGGGGTGAAACGGAGTTGCAGCGCCAACGCCTGTCGCTGGCGGAGCAGGCCCAGAACCAGTACGAATCGCTGCGCAACGAGAATTTCGTGTCGGCCGCGCAGGTGCGCACCAAAGCCGAGGAAGTGCTCAACGTCAAGGCCCAGCTGCAGGCGCTCGAGCGCCAGCGGTCGACCCGCCAACGCGAAATCGCAGCGCTCCAGGCGCAGCGCCGCGAGTTGCCATTGCAGGCGCAAAGCGCCCAAGGGGCGATCGAGCGCGACCTGGCCGCGCTGGCACAGCAAGCCGCCGAGAACGAGGCGCACCAACGCATCGTGGTGCGCGCGCCGCAGGACGGCGTGGTCACCGGCGTGCTGGCCGAGCCGGGCCAGACCGTGACACCGGCGGTCGCCCTGGCAACCTTGCTTCCCGCCGATGCGAAGCTGCAGGCGCAGCTCTACGCGCCCTCGAGCGCGATCGGCTTCGTTCGCGCCGACCAGTCGGTCGAGTTGCGCTACCAGGCGTTTCCCTATCAAAAATTCGGCCATCAACATGGCGCCG
Source organism: Pseudomonadota bacterium (assembly GCA_030776545.1). GTDB lineage: Bacteria > Pseudomonadota > Gammaproteobacteria > Burkholderiales > Burkholderiaceae_C > LMDS01. Next base: position 8,085 of record JALYHO010000114.1, read on the forward strand.
TGATCCAGGTCTCGCGTTCACCGCTGCAGGCCTCCGAACTGGCGGGGCTGGCGCTGCCGGCGGCCCTCAGCGCCAGCGGCGAGCCGCTCTACCGGATCACGGTGGCGCTGGACCGGCAGAGTGTCGATGCGTATGGCCAGACGCAGGCGCTGGCACCCGGCATGCAGCTCGAAGCCGATGTGCTGCTCGACCGACGCCGCCTGATCGAATGGCTGTTCGAGCCGGTGCTCGGCATGGCCCGAAAGGCCTGAGGCGGTGAGCACCGAGCGTTGGCTCGACGCCCTTCGACTGGGACTGGGCGCTCCCCGCATGCCGATGGTGCTGCAGACCGAAGGCGCCGAATGCGGCCTGGCGTGCATGGCGATGGTCGCGTCCTACCACGGCATGCGCAGCGACTTGCCGACCCTGCGCCAGCGCTTCCCGATGTCGTTGAAGGGCGCGACCATGGCCGACCTGGTGCGGCTGGCGGGACATCTGCAGCTCAATGCGCGCGCCTTGCGCGCGGAGTTGTCGCACCTGCCCGACCTGGTCGTGCCGTGCGTTCTGCATTGGGACCTGAACCACTTCGTGGTGCTGAAGGAAGTCAGCCGGGGCTACGCGGTCATCCACGATCCGGCGCGCGGCGTGCGACGCCTCTCGACCGCCGAGGTGTCGCGCCATTTCACCGGGGTGGTGCTCGAGTTGACGCCGCAGGCGGATTTTCGTCCGCAGGACACCCAGCAGCGTATTTCGCTGCGTCAGCTCCTCGGTCGGGTCACCGGGTTGCGGCGATCGCTGCTGCAAATTTTCGTGCTGGCCCTGGCGCTGGAAGCTTTTTTGCTGCTGTCCCCGTTTTTCATGCAGTGGGTGGTCGACAGCGTGCTCGTCAGTCTCGACCGCGACCTGCTGGTGACGCTCGGCGTCGGCTTCGGGCTCTTGGTGCTGATCCAGGTGGCCACCGGGGCGATCCGGTCCTGGGCGGTCCTGCACCTGTCGACCACCTTGAACCTGCAGTGGCTGTCCAACGTCTTCGCCCACCTGATGCGGCTGCCGGTGGCCTGGTTCGAGAAGCGTCACACGGGCGATGTCATGTCGCGCTTCGGCGCGGTGCAAAAAATTCAGCAGACCCTGACCACGAGTTTCATCGAGGCCACGCTCGACGGCATCCTGGTGGTGGTGACACTGGTGATGATGCTGGTCTACAGCGGCCTGCTGACCGGCATCGCGATCGGTGCGGTGGCCCTCTATGCAATCTTGCGCCTGGTCTTTTTCCGGCCGCTGCGCGAAGCGACCGAAGAATCGATCGTGTTCGACGCCAAGCGCTCGACGCACTTCCTGGAGTCGCTGCGCGGGGTCCAGTCGATCAAGCTCTTCAATCGCCAGGAAGACCGGCAGGCACGCTTCATGAACCTGGTGGTCGATGCCATGAACGCGAACTTCGTGACTCGCAAGCTGGATCTCATGTTCAGTGTCGGTCACAAGCTGGTCTTCGGGCTCGAACGCATCGCGGTCGTCTGGGTGGGGGCGCTGCTGGTGATGGACCACACCTTCTCGGTCGGCATGCTGTTCGCGTTCATCGCCTACAAGGAACAGTTCGCGACCCGCATCAGCGGGTTGATCGACAAGATCGTCGACGTCCGCATGCTCAAGCTCCAGGGCGAGCGACTGGCCGACATCGTGCTCACCGCCCCCGAGCCGCAAGCCGACCATGCGGTCCCCACGTCGGACCAACCCGCCAGCGTGGAACTGCGCAACGTGCTGTTCGCCTATTCGGAGTCCGAACCGGCCGTGGTGCGCTCGCTCAGCCTGCTGATCGAACCGGGCGAGGCGGTGGCGATCGTCGGCCCCTCGGGCTGCGGCAAGACGACCCTCCTCAAGCTCATGCTCGGCATCCACGCCCCGCAAGCCGGTGAGATCCGGGTCGGCGGCGTGCCCCTGGCCAGGCTCGGGCTGCGGACCTGGCGCGACATGATCGGCACCGTGATGCAGGATGACCAGCTGTTTGCCGGATCGATCTCCGACAACATCAGTTTCTTCGATCCCCAGGCCGACGCCGGGTGGGTGCGCGAATGCGCCCGCGTGGCCGCGGTGGTGGATGAAGTCGAGGCGATGCCGATGGGCTTTCACACCCTGATCGGCGACATGGGCGCAAGCATTTCGGGGGGGCAGCGCCAGCGCATCCTGTTGGCCCGGGCGCTCTACAAGCGGCCGCGCATCCTGTTTCTCGACGAAGCCACGAGCGCGCTCGACGTCGACCGGGAGCGCGAAGTCAACCAGGCCATCCGCCAGCTCGACCTGACCCGCATCATCGTCGCCCACCGGCCGGAGACGATCGCCTCGGCGAGCCGGGTCATCGTTCTGCAGGACGGGCGGGTCGCCCAGGATTTGCGCAGCGTGCCGGGGGGCGGCGGCAACAGCCACGCGCGCTAGTCCGGCGCTGGAGGCGATGGGCCGGCGGCTACACTCGCTGCCGATGAATGTCCTCGGGATTGAATCGTCGTGCGACGAGACCGGCGTGGCCCTGGTCGAGGCCGGTCCGCAGGGCACGCCACGACTGCGGGCGCAGGCCCTGCACAGCCAGGTCGACATGCACCAGGCGTATGGCGGCGTGGTGCCCGAACTCGCCTCGCGCGATCACATCCGGCGCGTGCTTCCGCTGGCACGCGAGGTCATGGAGCGGGCCGGCTCAACGCTGGCCGAGATCGACGTCGTGGCCTATACCCGGGGGCCGGGCCTGGCCGGGGCACTGCTGGTGGGTGCCGGGGTCGCTTGCGCGCTGGCCGCTGCGCTGCGACGCCCGGCCCTCGGGGTCCATCATCTGGAAGGCCACTTGCTGTCGCCGTTCCTGTCCGCCGATCCGCCCGAATTTCCCTTCGTCGCTCTTCTCGTTTCGGGCGGGCACACCCAGTTGATGCGGGTGACGGACGTGGGCGCATGCGAGTTGCTCGGCGAGACCATCGACGACGCCGCCGGGGAGGCTTTCGACAAATCCGCCAAGCTGCTCGGACTCGGGTACCCCGGAGGGCCGGCACTGGAGCGCATGGCCCAGTTCGGCGACCCCACCGCCTTCGCCCTGCCGCGCCCACTGCTGCACAGCGGCACGCTCGATTTCTCGTTCGCCGGCCTGAAGACGGCGGTACGAACCCAGGTGCACAAGCCCGGCTACGGGGTCTGCCTGCAAGACCAGGCGAATCTGGCCGCGGCCACCCAGCAGGCGATCGTCGAGGTGCTCGTGAAGAAATGCCTGCAGGCCCTGCGCCAGACCGGCGACAGCCGCCTGGTGGTGGCCGGCGGGGTCGGTGCGAACCAGTCGTTGCGCTCGCAACTCGACGCCGCCTGCGCCGCGCGCCAGGTCCGGGTGCACTATCCGGAGCTGGCGCTGTGCACCGACAACGGCGCGATGATCGCCCTGGCCGCCGCGATGCGACTGCAACGGGGCCGGGCGGCGGTCTCGACGGGCTATGCGTTCGACGTGCGGCCGAGATGGCCGCTGATGGAGGCTTAGCCCGGCGCCTCCCCCGCTTTTTGAGCGGCATTTCAATTTTTCCAAGGACGATCTTTGCGAAAGCGTGGCTTTTTGATAGGCGCGGCTGCGGCCGCCTGGGGCGGCTGGGGGCCGGGCATGGCGGCGGCGGCCGAGCCGATCCGGCTCGGCATGATCGAGGGCCTGTCGGGCGCTTTTGCCAATGGCGGCGAAGCGGTGTGGCGCAACTTGTTGCTGGCGGTCGAACGGGTCAATGCGCGCGGCGGCGTGGTGCTGCCCGGGGGCCGACGGCCCATCGAATTGCGGCGCTACGACAGCAAGGGCAACGTCGACGAGAGCCTGGCCCTGCTGAAGGCGGCGGCCGACCAGGGCGTGCAGTTCGTCTTGCAGGGCAACAGCTCGAGCGTCGCGGCGGCGCTGATCGATGCGATCGACAAACACAACGCCCGCGAGCCGGGGCGGCGCGTGCTGTTCCTCAATTATTCGGCGGTCGACCCGGCGCTGACCAACGAGCGTTGCAGCTATTGGCATTTCCGTTTCGACGCCGATGCCGACATGCGGCTGGCCGCGCTCACCGACGTGTTGCGCGACGACACGGCCGTCAAGCGGGTCTACCTGATCGGCCAGGACTACAGCTTCGGCCAGCAGGTCGCCAAGGGGGCGCGCGAGAGCCTGGCACGCAAGCGGCCGGACATCCAGATCGTGGGTGACGAACTGCACCCCCTCGGCCGGGTCAAGGATTTCTTGCCGTATGCCGCGAAAATCAAGGCCAGCGGCGCCGATGCGGTACTGACCGGCAATTGGAGCAACGACCTGACGCTCTTGGTCAAGGCCGCCCGCGAGGCGGGCGTCGACGCGCGCTTCTACACGTTCTACGGCAACGCGCTGGGCGCGCCTGCCGCCATCGGCGAGGCCGGTGTCGGCAGGGTGCTGGCGGTCGCCGAGTGGCACCCGAACCTCGGCACACCGGCTTCCGAGCGTTTCTACGCCGAGTTCCGGCGGCGCTTCCCGAGGCCCGAGGACGACTACGTGTTCGCGCGCGTGCAGGTGATGGTCGAGTTGCTGGCGCGCGCCATCGAACGCGCCCGCGGCACCGATCCGGCCGCGGTGGCGCATGCCCTCGAGGGCATGCGGGTGGACGACACCTTGCTCGGCGGCTTGCACGACGGCTATGTGCGGGCCGCCGACCACCAGTTCATCCAGCCTCTCTACGTGAGCGTGATGGAGCGGGCGGGCAGCCCGGGCGTGGCGCACGACAACGAAGGCTCGGGATACGGGTTTCGCACCGTGCGCTATGTCGAGCCACGCCAGACGGCGTTGCCCACGCGCTGCCGCATGGTCCGACCGTGATGGAGCCGAGCTATAATCCCGAAGTCATGCACGGAAAGTGAGCCGGCCTCGAGGTCGGCTTTCCACGGTCCGGCGCAAACCCCAAGCACGCCACAGGTCGGTTTCACCGGTGAGCGCAAGTGCCCCGAAGACGGGGTTTTACCGAAACCGTGGCATTTTGCGCCAGCGTTCAGCGCTGGCGGGCAGGGTGGCTCGGTTTCATCATTTGGAAACGAGAAATGTCCAACGCCACGATAGACAAAGCCGAAATCGTCAAGGAACACGCGCGCAGCGCCAACGACACCGGCTCTCCCGAAGTGCAGGTCGCCATCTTGACCGCCCGCATCAACGACCTCACGCCGCATTTCAAGACCCACCTGAAAGACCACCACGGTCGCCGCGGCCTGCTGAAAATGGTCAACCAGCGCAAGAGCCTGCTGACCTACCTGAAAAACCGCGACGCGCAACGCTACACCGCCTTGATCCAGAAGCTGGGTCTGCGCAAGTAATTCGACGCCGATGGAAAAGAGCCTGTCTGGAATTCGCCAGCACAGGCTCTTCGTTTTTCCATCGCCCACCACCAAGGAGCAGGAGCATCAGGCGCTGCTGTGTCATTCCACCGTGGCTCGCCCGCCGGAGCCCCAGTGGAATGGCATCCCGCCAGTTGCCCGCTGCCCCGGGTCCGCGTGCCACCCGCAAGGCACACGACAACAACCGGAGCGACACGCATGAGCATGTTTAACAAAGTTACCAAGACCTTCCAATGGGGCCCGCATCAAGTCGTGCTGGAAACCGGCGAAATCTCGCGCCAGGCGAGCGGCGCGGTGCTGGTCAACATCGAGGACACGGTCGTGCTCGCGACCGTCGTCGCGGCCAAGAACGCCAAGCCCGGCCAGGATTTCTTCCCGCTGACCGTCGACTACATCGAAAAGACCTACGCCGCCGGCAAGATCCCCGGCAGCTTTTTCAAACGTGAAGGTCGCCCGAGCGAACTCGAGACCCTCACCTCGCGCCTGATCGACCGGCCCCTGCGCCCGCTTTTCCCCGAGGGCTTCTACAACGAGGTGCAAGTGGTCGTGCACGTGCTCTCGCTCAACCCGGAAGTCTCGGCCGACATCGCGGCCCTGATCGGATCGAGCGCCGCGCTGGCCATCTCGGGGATTCCCTTCAACGGCCCGATCGGCGCCGCGCGGGTGGGCTACATCAACGGCGAATACGTCCTGAACCCCGGCAAGACCCAGTTGCTCGATTCGCAACTCGACCTGGTCGTCGCGGGCACCGAAACCGCGGTGCTGATGGTCGAGTCGGAGGCCAAGCAGTTGTCCGAAGAGATCATGCTGGGCGCCATCATGTTCGGCCAACAGCAGAGCAATGTCGCGATCGAGGCGATCCACGCCCTGGTGCGCGACGCCGGCAAGCCGGCCTGGGATTGGGTCGCACCGCCCAAGGACCAGCCCTTCATCGCCAAGGTCGCGGCGCTCGCCGAGAACCCGCTGCGCGAGGCCTACCAGATCCGGTCGAAGCAGGCCCGTACCCAGGCGACTCGCGCCGTCACCGCGGCGACGGTCGCTTCCTTGCAAGCCGAAGGGGTCGAGTTCGACAAGGTCGGCCTCGACAACGTCTTGTTCGACATCGAAGCGCGCATCGTGCGCGGCCAGATCCTCAACGGCGAACCGCGCATCGACGGTCGCGACACCCGCAGCGTGCGGGCGATCGAGATCCGCAGCGGCGTGCTGCCGCGAGCCCACGGCTCGGCGCTGTTCACCCGCGGCGAGACCCAGGCGCTGGTCGCCGCGACGCTCGGCACGGCGCGTGATGCGCAAAAGATCGACGCGCTCTCGGGCGAGTTCACCGAGCACTTCATGCTCCACTACAACATGCCCCCGTTCGCGACCGGCGAAACGGGCCGGGTCGGCACGCCCAAGCGGCGCGAAATCGGTCATGGCCGACTGGCCAAGCGCGCGCTCGTCGCGGTGCTCCCCAGCCTGACCGAGTTCCCCTACTCGATGCGCGTGGTCTCGGAAATCACCGAGTCCAACGGGTCGTCGTCGATGGCGTCGGTGTGCGGCGGCTGCCTGGCCCTGATGGACGCCGGCGTGCCGCTCACCGCGCACGTCGCGGGCATCGCGATGGGCTTGATCAAGGACGAGACCCGGTTCGCCGTGCTGACCGACATCCTCGGCGACGAGGACCACCTGGGCGACATGGACTTCAAGGTCGCGGGGACGACCGCCGGGGTGACCGCGCTGCAGATGGACATCAAGATCCAGGGCATCACCAAGGAAATCATGCAAGTCGCGCTGGCGCAGGCCAAGGAAGCGCGCTTGCACATCCTGGGCAAGATGACCGAGGCCGTGGCCGGCGCCAACACCGAGGTGTCGCAGTTCGCGCCGCGGCTCTACTCGATGAAGGTCAACCCCGAGAAGATTCGGGACGTCATCGGCAAGGGCGGTGCCACGATCCGCGCGTTGACCGAGGAGACGGGTTGCACCATCGACATCGGCGAGGACGGCACCATCACGATCGCCTCGACCGACGCGGACAAGGCGGCCTTCGCGAAAAAGCGCATCGAGGAAATCACTGCCGAGGTCGAAGTGGGCAAGGTCTATGAAGGCGCCATCACGAAAATTCTCGATTTCGGCGCGCTCGTCAACCTGATGCCCGGCAAGGACGGCTTGTTGCACATCAGCCAGATCGCGCATCAACGGGTCGAAAAAGTCACCGACTTCCTGAAGGAAGGCCAGATCGTCAAGGTCAAGGTGCTCGAGACCGACGAGAAGGGCCGCGTCAAGCTGTCGATGAAAGCCTTGCTCGATCGCGACCAGGCGCCGGCGTTCCAGCCGCAATCGCAGCCCCAGCCCCAGTCGCAGCCCCAGTCGCAGGAGTAAGCCGATGAGCGCCGCCTCGATGAACGTCATCGAGATCCGTACCCATGGTGCACCCGAGGTGCTGGTCCCGGCGGTCCGCCCGGTCCCCGAGCCGGCGACCGGCGAGGTCTTGATCCGGGTCCGGGCAGCGGGCGTGAACCGCCCCGATGTCTTGCAGCGCAAAGGCCACTACCCGGTACCGCCGGGTGCTTCCGATCTGCCGGGCCTGGAGATCGCCGGGGTGATCGAAAGCGGCGACCTCGCGGCGCTGGCTGCCGCGGGCCTCGAGGTCGGCCAGCGGGTCTGCGCCCTGGTGTCCGGCGGGGGGTATGCCGAGTACTGCGTCGCGCCGGTCGGCCAGTGCCTGCCGGTGCCCGGAACACTCTCGGACGTCGAGGCCGCGAGCCTGCCCGAGACCTTCTTCACGGTCTGGAGCAATGTCTTCGACCGGGCCCGCCTGCAGGCCGGCGAGACCCTGCTCGTGCAGGGCGGATCGAGCGGCATCGGCGTGACCGCGATCCAGCTGGCCAAGGCGGCCGGGGCGCGCGTGATCGTCACGGCCGGCAGCGACGAGAAGTGCGCAGCCTGCACACGGCTGGGTGCGGACCACGCCATCAATTACCGTCAGGCCGATTTCGTCGAGGAGGTCAAGCGCCTCACCGAAGGGCGCGGGGTGGACGTGATTCTCGACATGGTGGCCGGCCCCTACGTGGCGCGCGAGCTGCACTGCCTGGCGGAAGACGGCCGGCTGGTGTTCATCGCCGTGCAGGGCGGCGTCGAGGCCCAGATCGACGCCGGTGTCGTGCTGCGGCGGCGCCTCACGCTCACCGGGTCGACGCTGCGGCCCCGATCGGTGGCCTTCAAGAGCGCCATCGCCGCGGCACTGCGGGCGAGGGTCTGGCCGTGGATCGAGAGCGGCCAGGTCAGGCCGGTGATCCAGCAGGTGTTCCCGGCGGCGCAGGCCGCCGACGCCCACACGCTGATGGAATCGAACCAGCATATCGGCAAGCTGGTGCTCACGTGGTGAGCCCGCAAAGTCCCAAGGAGCCGGTCGTGCACCGAAAACTCGTGGTCGGAAACTGGAAGATGAACGGCAACCGGGCCGCGAACGCCGAACTGCTGGCCGGGCTCAAGGCCGCGGGCCCGTGGGTCGCCGAGGTGGCGGTCTGCGCTCCCTTCCCGTACCTCGGCGACGTGGCGCTTTCCCTGCAAGGCGAATCGATCGGCTGGGGCGCGCAGGATTGTTCTGCGCACGAATCCGGCGCCTACACCGGCGAGGTCGCGGCCGCCATGCTGGCCGAATTCGGTTGCCGCTACGTGCTGGTGGGTCACTCCGAACGGCGTGCCCTGCATGGCGAGAGCGATGTGCTCGTGGCGGAAAAGGCCAAGGCGGCATTGGCGCACCGCCTGACCCCCATCGTCTGCGTCGGCGAAACCCTTGCCGAACGCCAGGCGCAACGCACCGCCGAGGTGGTCAAGCGCCAGTTGTCGGCGGTCGTGCACACCCTCGGTCATTGCATCGCCCAAATCGTGGTGGCGTACGAACCCGTCTGGGCCATCGGCACCGGCCAGACCGCCTCGCCCGAGCAGGCGCAGGCGGTGCACGCACTGCTGCGGGCGCAACTGCACGCGGCGACGGCGAGCGCGTCCGAGATGAAAATTTTGTACGGGGGCAGCGTCAAGCCCGACAACGCGGCGAGCTTGTTCGCCCAGCACGACATCGACGGCGGCCTGATCGGCGGCGCGGCATTGAAGGCGGCCGATTTCGCCGCCATCTGCCGAGCCGCGGGCTGAACGACCGGCGCCGCGGTTTTGGGAAATCCTGGAGTCTAAGAATGAACCTGTTGTTGAACCTGGTGGTGGCGTTGCAGATCCTTGCGGCGCTGGTGATGATCGGTCTGGTCTTGATCCAGCACGGCAAGGGCGCCGACATGGGCGCCTCGTTCGGCAGTGGCGCCTCGGGCAGCCTGTTCGGTGCGACCGGCAGCGCCAATTTCATGTCGCGGTCGACAGCGGTGTGCGCGGGCGTCTTTTTCGTCTGCACGCTCGCGCTCGCTTATTTCGCCAACGACCGCGCCCAACCCGCCTCCGGCGGCAGCGTGCTGGACCGACCGGCCGCCGCCGCGCCGGCGG
>JALYHO010000115.1 GCA_030776545.1 Pseudomonadota bacterium
CCGCCAGAGCGCGCTACTTGTGCCAGGTGTCGCGCAACCCGGCCACGCGGTTCAGGACCGGCCGGTCGGCCCGGTGATCGACGCGATCGGCCACGAAGTAGCCATGGCGTTCGAACTGGAACTTGTCGTCGGGTTGCGCCTGGGCCAGCGACGCTTCGATGTAGCCCTGGACGACCTGCTTGCTCGTCGGGTTGAGCGCCGCCTTGAAATCCTTGCCACCGGCGTCTGGCTGGGCTTCGGTGAACAACCGGTCGTACAGGCGCAACTCGGCGCGCAGTGCATCGTGGATGCCGAGCCAGGTGATCGTGCCCTTGACCTTGATGGCGTCCGCGCCTGGCGTGCCGCTCTTGGTATCGGGCACGACCGTCGCCGTGACGGCGGTGATCGCTCCGCTCGCGTCTTTTTCGCAGCCGGTGCATTCGACCACCATGCCGTATTTGAGACGCACCTTCTGCCCCGGGAAAAGACGGAAAAATCCCTTGGGAGGCACCTCCGCGAAATCGTCGCGTTCGATCCAGACCTCGTTGCCCAGGCTGAAACTTCGGCCCGCGAGGTCGGGGCGATGGGGGTTGGCCGGGGCCGCACAAGGTTCGCGGTGACCCTCGCTGCCGAAGAGGGCGGCCCAGTTGGTGAGTCGCAGGCGCACCGGATCGATCACGGCCATCGCCCGCGGCGCCTTGCCTTCCAGGTCCTCGCGCAGGGCGATGTCCAGGCTCGCGTAGTCGGTCCAGCCGCCTGCCTTGGCGGTGCCGGCGCGCTCGCACATCAGGCGGATCGCGGCGGCCGTGTAGCCGCGCCTGCGCAACCCGACGAGCGTCGGCATGCGCGGATCGTCCCAGCCGTCGACGATGCCTTCGTCCACCATCTGCCGCAGCTTGCGCTTGCTGGTGACGACGTAGGTGACGTTCAGGCGCGCGAATTCGTACTGGTGCGGACGCGGCTGTGCCAGCAAGCCGAGCCTGCACAGGGTGTCCAGGAGCCAGTCGTACCAGGGCCGCTGGTCTTCGAATTCGAGCGTGCAGATGCTGTGGGTGATGCCTTCGAGCGCGTCCTCGATGGGGTGGGCGTAGGCGTACATCGGGTAGATGCACCAGGCGTCGCCGGTATTGTGGTGGGTCGCGTGCTTGATCCGGTAGAGCGCCGGGTCACGCAGGTTGATGTTCGGGCTCGCCATGTCGAGCTTGGCGCGCAACACCGCGGCACCGTCGGGCAGCGAGCCGCTGCGCATCTCGCGAAAACGCGCCAGGTTCTCGGCCGGCGAGCGGGTCCGAAACGGACTGTCGACCCCGGGGTGACCGAAGTCGCCGCGATGGGCGCGAATGTCCTCGGCGCTCTGCTCGTCCACGTAGGCCAGCCCCGCAGTGATCAACGCCTCGGCGGCTCGATACATGAAATCGAAGTAATTGCTGGCGTAGTAGAGGTGGCTGGTGCTTTGCCCTGCCACGCTGGCGTGCCAGTCGAAGCCGAGCCAGCGGACCGAATCGACGATGCTGTCGACGTACTCCTGTTCTTCCTTTTCGGGGTTGGTGTCGTCGAACCGCAGGTGGCACACGCCGCCGTATTCCGCGGCCAGGCCGAAATTGAGCGTGATGCTCTTGGCATGGCCGATGTGCAGGTAGCCGTTGGGTTCGGGCGGGAACCGGGTGCGGATCCTGGCGCCATCGAGCGGGCCGGCGGCGTGGTGCGCAGCATCGCCCGGCGTGCCGGCATGGTGCCGCGCGGCGTAGGTGCCCTCAGCCAGGTCGCGCTCGATGATCTGCCGCAGGAAATTGCTGCCAGGTTTGAGAGGAGGGTCGGCGGGTGAAGTCATGGTGATGGTGGCAGTGAGCCTCAGCGGCAGCGCGGGATTCTGACAGCAACGGTTTTTTACCTCGGGCAGGTACCGCACTCGTCAACACGAGCGCAGGGTGCCGCGTTAGATCGCCAGGGCCAGCCCAAGGGCCTGAAAAGGAGTAACAAAATGCTCAAGAATGCAATATTCGTTCTGGCCACGGCCGCCGCTGCCCTGGCTGCCGGCAACGCCCAGGCCGGCGTTCACTGGTCGATCGGGGTCAATCTGCCGGTTCCGGTGGTCGGGGCAGTGGTGTCCAGCGGGCCAGTCTACGGTGGCGTCGACTACGCGCCCGTGCCGGCCTATGCGCCAGCACCGGTCTACTACGCGCCGACACCGGTCTACTACGCGCCCGCGCCGGTCTATGCGCCTGCGCCGGTCTACGGGGTTCCCGTCTACCGCTATGGCCCGAGCTATTACGCGGTGCCGACCTACTATTACCGGCCGCACCGGCATCACGGCTGGCGTTGACGCCCGACGCCGCGCACCGATCCGATGTCGTCTTGTTTCATTGGTATGTCAAAGTTGAAAAGTGGCCCCCGGGCTACTTTGGACCCTAACAGGAGCGTTGCATGATTGCCCACCGTTTGGCTTGCGTCTCCGCAGGCGCCGTGGTTTCCACCGTCTTGCTGCTGAGCGGCTGCGTCGTCGCGCCACCTGAGCAGCGTATCGTCGTCGCACCCCAGCCGATCATGCGCCCTGTGCCGGTCTATGCGGAATACGGGCGGGTCGAAAACATCGGCGTCATCCAGGTCGCGCAGCGGCCGAGCGGCGCCGGGGCCATTCTCGGGGCGGTCATCGGGGGCGTCGTCGGCAATCAGGTCGGCGGCGGCTTCGGGCGCGCCCTGGCGACCGGCGCCGGGGTCGTGGGTGGCGCAGTCGCCGGCAACGCGATCGAGGGGCGAACCTTGCGGCCTGACGAGGTCTACCGGGTCCAGGTGCGCTTCGACAACGGGGCCGTGCGCGATTTCGACTTTCAACGCATCGACGACCTGCGCACCGGCGACCGGGTCAAGTTCGAGGGCGGCCAACTGCATCGCCTTTGACGCTCGTCCGGGCGCTTTCACATGGCCTTGAAAAGGCCCGCATAGAGCCGGCTGGCCATGAGCTTTTCAGGCCGGCCGCGCACGCTCAAATGGACCTTGCCCGATTCCTCGCGCACGGCGGTCGTGATGGCGTCGGCGCGCACGACGGTGCCGCGGTGGACTTGCCAGAAGCGTTGCGGATCGAGTTGCGGCAACAGGTCGCGCAGCGCCATGCGGATCAGGTACTCGCGCTCGGCGGTCACGACTCGCACGTATTTGTCGGCCGCTTCGAAGTAGATCACCTGTTCGATCGGCACCAGGTGGATCGCGGCACCGACGCTCGCCTGGATGACGTTCAGCGGCGCCGGTCTCGAGGGGGTTGACGGCGCCAGCCCTGGAGCGGCGAGCAATTCGCGCAGGCGGGCGAGGGCTGCGTCGGTTCCGAGCCCGGTGCGCTCCCTCAGCGCCCGGCGAAGGCGTTCGCAGCATTGCACCAGGCGCTCCGGCTGTACCGGTTTCAAGAGGTAGTCGGCGGCCGCGTGCTCGAACGCCTGGACCGCGTAGTGGTCGTAGGCGGTCACGAAGACCAACTGGGGGCCGGGCTTGGTTTCGGGCCAGTCCTCGGCGATGGCTTGCGCGGCTTCGAGCCCGGTCAGGCCCGGCATGCGGATGTCGAGGAACACGACGTCCGGATGCTGCGCCAGGGCCTCGGCGACCGCCCGGGTGCCGTTGGGCACGTTGGCGACCACCGCCAGTTCGGGCCAGGCCCGCGCCAGCTCCGACTCCAGGTTGGCGGCCAGGAGCGGTTCGTCTTCGGCGATGAGCGCGGTGGGATTCATTCGGCGGTGGGATGAATGGGTATCGACAGGGTGGCCACGGTGCCTCCTTCGCCGTCTCGTGCGGCCGCGAGGTCTACCGACGCCGCGGCGCCATACCACGTGGCAAGACGTTCGCGCACTTGCGCCAGGCCGAATCGGGTGCCGGCGCCTGCCGACTCACGCAACCCCACTCCGGTATCGCGCACCGTCAGCACCAGGAAGGAGCCGACGCGGCGGGCCTCGACATCGATTCTGCCTCCGCCCACCGCGGGTTCCAGGCCGTGCTGGATGCTGTTTTCCACCAGGGGCTGCAGCAGCAGCGGTGGAACCGGGTACGGGGCGAGTTCCTGCGGCAGGTCCAGGCGCATTTGCAGCCTTTCCCCCATCCGCACCTGCATCAACGCCAGGTAGTCCTGGACCCGCGCGAATTCGGCGCTCAAGGGGTGGTGCGACGCGCGCGAACCGACCAGGGTCGCGCGCAGGAAAGCGATCAACCGGTCCAGCATGGCTTGGGCGCGCTCCGGGTCGATCCCGATCAGCACCCGCAGGTTGGCCAACGTGTTGAAAAGCATGTGCGGTTCGAGTTGCGACTCCAGCAGCTTCAATCGAGTTTCGGCGGCCTGCCGCTGGGCCTCCAGCACGGCGGCTTCTTGCGCGGCGATCGTTTCGCGCGAATAGAACCAGTAGGTGATCACGGTCCCCGGCACCAGCGACACGGCCAGCAGCGGCAGCATTTGGCGCCAGCCCCCATGGAAATAGCCGCCGGTGACGTTGCCGCCGAGCAACCAACCGGCCACGGCGCCGCCGACGCTGAAGCCCAGCCCGCTGCCGACCGCGATGACGAGCAGCATGAGTGGCCAACCCGGCCATGCGCTGAGCGCCTCAGGGCTGCCCGCCGGGTCGCGCCGATGGGCCCATCGGGCCAACGGGACCCGCCCCAGATCGATGAAGGCCCAGCAGCTGATGGCGATCGCGACCGATTCGACCAGCGCGGGCCAGAGGGGCGAATGGCCCGCCCCGGCGATGGCCAGCGCGATCAGCACGCCGAACGCGACGCTGCGCATGCCGCGCGCGACGAAGCGCAACAGGACCGGCCGCGTGCGGGGCGCCGCGGGCGGCGGCAGGAGGGGCCGCATGACAGGTTCGTCCAGAAGGGTCGGCGCGGTCCGGGGTCAGGCGATCCGTAGCTCGGCGCGGTTCCCGGCCAGCGAGCGCAGGGCCAGCGCTCGCCCCAGGAAAAGGCCTGCGAACAGCCCGTAGGCCAGCCCGCAAGCGGCACCGAACGAGGGGTCACTGCTCAACTCCGGATGCAGGGCGCGCGCCGTCCCGGCGGCGTACTTGATCGCGAACAGACCGAGCATCAGCGCGAGCGGGACCCAGCTGCCGGGGACCTGCAGGCGGTTGCGTGCCGCGACCCAGATCGCGCCGCGCGGTGCCAGCGGCGCGCGGCCCAGATACACGGACGCGGCCAACCCTGCCAACCATGCGCCCACCGCGATGGTCGAACTGCCGAAGACGCTCAGAACGCCGGCGGCCGAAAGGACCAGCAGGGCCATGGGCAGGACGGTCACCCGCGCCAGGCTGAGCTCCCGATCGCGAAGCTGCGAGGCGCCGGCTGCGATCAGGAGGGCCAGCGTGACCCAGACCCAGGACGGTGTATGCGTGACGATCTCGAAGAACATGATGTGGACTCTTGCGGTGAATGGCGCACGGCGCCGATGCCTGCAATGTGCCCGAAGGTGCGGCGCGAGGCGACCGGTCTCCGACGAAACGTCGCCGACGTGGCGCCAGGCGCCCGCACAGGGGAGCGAGTGGCTGCGGCAAAATGCAAATGCCGCTCCGCGAACAAGGCGCCCCTGGAGACCCGAATGCAAATGCCTTCCCCAACCGAGCCTGCTGCGGGACGCGGACGTCTCGCTGCGCTGCTCGCGGCCTGCGTCGCCGCCTTGTGGAGTTGCAGCAATGCCCCCCTGCCGCCGTGGCAGCCGCCCCCCGCGGCCCCCGTTGCTCGGCCGGCGCCACGCCCCGTGCCAGCGTCCGAGAGCCC
>JALYHO010000116.1 GCA_030776545.1 Pseudomonadota bacterium
GGATCAGCCGCATCATCGTCATGCCGGCGACCTCGCCGGTGGGGGCGAGTTCGCACATCCCGTCGTCCACGACGTGCGAGACGTGTCACCTCGGGACGACGCCGGCCGGGCTCATCCCGGCGGTCGCCACCGCGGGCACGCCAGGCAGCGCCTTCGCCACGCCGGCGCCGACCACGGCCCAGATCCACACGGGCATCACAGGCGGATGTTCGTCATGCCATGAGGGCCTGTCGGTCTGGATGGGCATGACCGCCTACCCGATCTCTCCGACGGCGGTGACGGCGGGTGCCCAGTACACCGGCTTCCAGACCCGTCCGCTGGCGACCGGGTCGACCTACGCAGTGGCCGATGCGGCGCACCCGACGACAGGCGACTGCTCGGCCTGCCACAGCGGAACCACGGCGTTCACCGGCCAGACCAAACCGGCCGGGCACATCCCGACGACGCTCTCGACCTGCTCCACCTGCCACCTCGTGTCGGGCGACTTCTCCATCGCCGCCCTGACCACCAACCTGACCACGCTGCATACCGGGGTCTCCAGCGGCTGCATCGCCTGCCACTCGGCCGGCGCCGGCGCGGGCCCCTTCGCGGGCTGCACGACCCAGGTGGCTTGCGGGAGCCCGCCGCCGCTGACCTATCAGCCGAAAACACCGCCCCTGGCGGCCGGTGGGTCACCCACCGCGCCTTCGGCTTCGACCCACGTGCCGGTCGCGGGCATCACCTGCGAAAAGTGCCATTCGGCCACCGGGTTCACGTCGTTCGCCGGCATGAACATGAAAGGCAACACCGGCGCGCATACCGCCGTGGGAGCCGCCACCTGCGAGAGCTGCCACGAGTACCCCTACACCTGGTACGGCGTCACGATCAGAACCCCCGGCTCGACCAATCACCATGGCCGCAGCGCCGGCCAGGACTGCATCTCGTCCGGGTGCCACAACCGCAGCTACAACGGCTTCAGCAATGAAATGCGCGTGCGCCCGCTGCTGCGGTCGGCGGTCAATTCCGCCAACCCCCGCCTGATGCCGGACGGCACCTTGGGGGCGCCGATCGAGACCACGGCCGCCCAGGGCTTCGATCACCGCGGCGTGCTGCCAGGCCAGTGCCAGACCTGCCACAACGGGCAACTCGCCTCGGGCCAGCCCCACAAGCACCTCATCACGCGCGTGTCGTGCGACCAATGCCACCGCAGCACCGCGTGGACGCCGGCGCAGTTCAGCCACCAGGGCGTCTTGCCGGGACAGTGCCAGACCTGCCACAACGGGGTGTCGGCCACGGGCAAGGTGGGCGGGCACTTCGTCACCGCGCGCTCGTGCGATGCCTGCCACCGCACCATCGGCTGGGTCCCGGTCCAGTATTCGCACGTTTCGCCGCTCTATCGGGCGCAGCCTGACAAGACGCAGTGCACCAGCTGCCACGTGACCAACGGCGAGCTGATTCCACGGCAGCTTCGGGGGGGCACGAGGCCACGTCCGATCCCGGGGACGGTCGGTCCATGACCCACGCGTGTGCCGCTTGGCTGCGTCGCCTGCGGATGGCCTGCTGGGTGCTCCTGGCGTGGGGTCTGCCGCACCTGGACGTTCAGGCGCAGACCCTCGACGATGTTCGCCTGCAGACGCAGGGCGACGACGTGGTGGCCCGAATCAGCTTCAATGCCCGGGTCAGGTTTCTGGAGCAGATGCCCGCGTCCGAGGCGTCGCTGTTTCGCCTGACCTTCGATCTGGTCGCGGCCGACGATTCGGTCATCAACCAGGTGACACAGGAATCGAAACACCTGCCGGCCGAGCGCGGGGTGCCCGACCTGACCCTGACCTATGCCCCCTCCAAGCTCGGTCGGGTGCGCGAACTGGTGCTGCAATTGGCGGCGCCTGCCCTGGTCAGGGCCCGGCAAGGGCCGGCGTCGAGTTCGATCGACATCGTCTTCGTCGGGGCGGGACGCACGCCGGGACGCGCGGCCCCCGAGCCCGCCGCGGGCGTCGAGCCCGCGCCGGTGCAGGGACTGCCGGAGGTGGAAAAGCGCGCGGCAGAGTTGCTCGTCAAAGCGCGTGAGGCGCTCGCGGCGCGCCGCAACGACGAGGCCGTCCAGACCCTCAACCAGCTGCTGCTGTTGCCTCCGAACAGCGCCTCCCAGGAGGCGCAGGAATTCATCGGCCTGGCGTGGGAACGGGTGGGCGACCTGGAGCGTGCGAAGACCGAATACCGGCTCTATCTGAAGCTCTACCCCCAGGGCGAAGGGTCGCAACGGGTCGCCCAGCGCCTGGCGTCGATCGGGGGCGGGTCCACGCCAGAGGCGGGCAAGCCGCTCGCCGAGGGCACCACCCGCCCGGCGGCCGAAACCCATCGGTTCAGCGGCAACATCGCTCAGTACTACTACGGGGGCAAGGCGCGCAGCCAGTCGCTGGTCAACATCGCCGCGGGCATCGATCAGTCCACGCTCACCCAAACCACCGAGTCGGCGATCGTCACCAGCGTCGATCTGGGCGGCCGCTACGTCGGAGCAGACTCGGAGACGCGCGTGGTGGTGCGTGGCACCGGGTCGGTCAACCTGCAAGCGAATTCGCACAGCGACAGCCTGCTCAACGCCGCCTATGTCGACTACAAGCGCAACGACAGTGGACTGGCCGTGCGGCTCGGGCGCCAGTCGGCGATCAGCGGCGGGCTGCTCGGCCTGTTCGACGGGGTCTCGGTGACCTATCCCTTCGCGCCGGGATGGAAGGCCGACGTCATGGGGGGCGTCCCGGCCAACACCCTGGTCTCGGGGCGGTCGGAGCGCCTGCTGGCGGCGATGGTCGAGGCCGACGGGATACTCGATCACTGGGGCGGCGACTTCTACCTGGTCGACCAGACGTCCGAAGGCATCGCCAATCGCCGCGCCGTCGGCACCGAACTGCGTTATTCGGACGAGCGCTTGTCGGCCTACACCCTGCTGGACTACGACGTGCTCTTTCGCAAGCTGAACGCTGCGACCTTCCAGGGCTCCTACCAGTTTCCGGCCCAGACCACGCTGACCGTCTTGTTCGATTCGCGGACCGCGCCGTCCCTGGAGCTCACCAACGCGCTGATCAGTTCCGGGGCGGCGTCGCTCAAGGACCTGCTCAAGTTGGAATCGCTCGACGAGGCACGCGCGGCCGCACTGGCGACGACCGCGCGTGCGAAGCAGACCTTGATCAGTCTGTCGCGCCCGCTGAACGAGAAGTGGCAGGTGGCGGTCGACTTGCGCTACACGTCGATCGGCGCGTTGCCGGCGGTCGGCAATTTCGACGCGACCCCCTCGACCGGAGGCCAGTATGGCTCGACCCTGCAGCTCACCGGCTCGAACCTCTATTCGACCCGCGACATCAACAATTTCAACGTCAGCGTGCTGTCGACGCCGATCTTCAAGGGCGTGCAGCTCGCCTACAACAACCTGACCGGCCTGCGCAACAATGACGTGACGCTGGAGCCGTCGCTGCGCTTTTATCAGCAGCACGACAACCAGGGGGTGAAGGTCTCGCGCGTCACCCCGGGTCTGCGCATGACCTACAAGCTGTCGCGGCGTGCCAGCGTGCTCGGCGAAAGCGTCGTCGAGCATTCGAAAACCGACGGACCGACCAACCACGACACGACCAACTCGATCTTTTTCTATGTCGGCTACCGCTACGAACTCTTCTGACCCGGCCGGGGACCCGTCGTCGCTGGACGCCCAGCTGCTCACCTCGCGACGGGACCTCGAGACCTTGCGCGCGCGGCTGGCGGCCGGTGAACTGTCGCAGGCCGAGTTCGACGCCGACACGCAACGTCTGTGCGCGGGCGTGCTGCAGCAGGCCGCGATCGAACCGCGGCCTCGTGCCCGCCCGCGGCGGCAGACCGTCGGCATCGCCGTTGCGCTGCTCGCGCTGGTCACGGGCTCAGCCTGGGTTGCGATGCGGTCGACGACGTCGACGCCGTCTCCGGCCGCGCC
>JALYHO010000117.1 GCA_030776545.1 Pseudomonadota bacterium
GAGCAGGCGCTCGCGCTCGAACCGGTCCTCGAGCTGTCCGAGATGGGCCGCCACGCTGTTGCCACTTTGTTCGAAAGCGCTGCGCATCTCCGCTTGCAGCGCGTCGAGCCGGGTCACCAGTTCAGCCCGCAGGTCGGTGAAACGCGACGCCTCGGCCCGATCCGCGAGGTCGCGCTGCGCTTGCAGCTCCTTGGTCTGCCGCCGCGCTGCGGCGAGTGCCGCGCCCTGCATCGCGATCACCCAGACCGTGAACAGCACGCAGAGAAACGCCACCAGGCCAAGCATGATCAGGCCCAAGGGCGCCTGTACGGTGGTGAACCCGAGGTGCAGCGTGGTCAGCGCGGCGAATGCCTCCCAATTGATCAGCGCGAACAGGCCGACCAGGACCAGAACGAGGAAAAACGCCAGGGCGCGAAACATGTGGAGGTCTCCTTCATCGACAGGCCCGAGAGGTTAGCCTACCGTTGCGGTACGGCAAGCAGGGGACGTGTCGGATGGCGCCCGGTCGTCGGGCAGGACAGCACGCCGCCCGTCCGGGCCGTTCACGCGCGAGAATGCGGCGCGCGCTTTCTCCACTCGGCGCGGTGAAAGCCGATCCACGATGCAACCCGTCATCACCAGCCTGCTGGACACCGATCTCTACAAGTTCACCATGTGGCAGGCCATGCTGCACCGCCATCCGGCGACCCAGGCCGAGTACACCTTCGTCTGCCGCAACCAGCCCGCCTTTGCGCTCGCCGATCTGACCGACGAAGTCAACGCGCAGCTCGATCGACTCTGCAGTCTCTCGTTTACCGCGGAGGACTTGTCGTATCTGGGTGGATTGCGCTTCATGCGCTCCGACTTCATCGACTTCCTGCGCATCTTTCGCTTCCAGCGCGAGTTCATCCGGGCCCGGGCGGTCGGCGACCAGCTCGAGATCATCGCTGCGGGGCCGCAAGTTCACGTGATGGCGTTCGAGATCTATGTGTTGGCGATCGTCAACGAGCTTTATTTCCGACGCTGCGACCAGACCGCCGCCTTTCGCGAAGGGAGGGCGCGCCTGCAAGCCAAGATCGCCCGCTTGCAGGCGTTCGACCATGAAGCGCGGCGCCGCCACCCGTTCGAATTCTTCGACTTCGGCGTGCGACGCCGGTTTTCGGGCGACTGGCAGCGCGAGGTGGTGGCCACGTTCAAGCGCGAGGTTCCCCACTACTTCAAGGGCTGCTCCAATGTCCTCTACGCACGCGACCTCGGTCTCGTGCCCATCGGCACCATGGCGCACGAGTACCTGCAGACCTACCAGACGCTGGGCGTGCGGCTGCGCGATTTCCAGCGCGCGGCGCTGGAGGACTGGGTGCAGGAGTACCGGGGCGACCTGGGCGTCGCATTGACGGACGTGGTCGGCATGGATGCCTTCCTCGCCGACTTCGACCTTTATTTCGCCAAACTCTTCGACGGCCTGCGGCACGATTCCGGCGACCCTGTCGTCTGGGGTGAAAAAGCCTTGGCACATTACGAAAAATTGCGCATCGACGCGCACACCAAGCGGCTGGTGTTTTCCGACGGGCTCGATTTCGAACGGGCCATCGCGCTGCACCACCGATTTTCCGACCGGACCCAGTGCGGGTTCGGCATCGGCACCCACCTCACGAACGACATGGGGCTCAAAACCCTGCACATCGTGATGAAGCTCACCCACGCCAACCGCCAGCCGGTGGCCAAGCTGTCGGATACGCCGGGCAAGCTGATGTGCGACGACGAGACCTTCCTGGCCTATTTGAGGCAGGTGTTCAACGTGCGAGACAGCGACCCCGGAACATCCGGAGGTCCCGGCGCGCCGGCGAACTCACCGCAAGACACGCCGGCGCACTAGCGGCGCACGAGCGGCGCGCCAAGGCGCGCGATGTCGCTCAGGCGTGCTGGCCCAAATCGGGTTCCACCAGCGTGATGAGCTGCGCCAGCGACTCCTGCCAACCGAGGTGGCACATCTCGAGCGGAATCATGTCCGGAATGCCCGACTGGGTGATGTCGACCGCCGTGCCGCAGGAGACCGTCGTCAACACCACCGTCGTGACCATCTCGCCCGGAAGGTTCGGGTCGTCGAACGTGTCGGTGTAGGAAAGGCGCTCGTTCGGGACCAGTTCCCGGTAACGGCCACCGAAGGTGCTGGGCTGGTCCGTCGAGAAGTTGACGAACGCCATCCTGAACGTTCCCCCGACCCGCGCCTCCAACTGCGAGACCTCGCAGGTGTAGCCGTAAGGCGGGAGCCACTTGGCGAGCGCGGCAGGGGTCAGGAACGCGCGATAGATTTTTTCCGGAGCGGCCCGGATGACGCGGTGGAATTGAACAGTTCGAGTCGTCATGATCACACAAGGTTGGCGGGAAGTCCCCGGGTGACTCTACGACGAACGGGGCCGGCCGGGTTCGACAAGTCCAGTGAAAAATCAGTGCGCGGCCTGCGGCTGCCCGTCCGCTGCCCCCGGGACGCTGAACGCGATCGTCGTGACGCCTTCGCCGCTCGACGCCTCGACACTGCCCCCATGCATCTTCGCCACCGCCTTGACGATCGCGAGCCCCAGGCCGTGGCCATGGTGTTCGCCGACATCGTGGCGCGACGCGTCCACGCGGTAGAAGCGGTCGAAAAGCCGCGGCAGGTGGGCCGCTCCGATCGGCGTACCGGGGTTGGTCACCTTGACCCACACCGCCTCGGCACGACGAGCGATTTCCACCACCAGCTGCGCGCCTGGCTTGGAGTGCTCGATCGCGTTTTGCAGCAGATTGGACAAGGCGCGGCGAAAGAGGGCGGTGTTCATCGTCGCCTGCGCTTGCAGCTCGCCTTCGACGCTGACGCGGGTGCCGCTCTCGTCCAGCACGAACTCGAAGAATTCGATCGTTTTTTCGACCTCGCGCACGACGCTCTGCCGGGTCAGGCCGGTCGCAGCCTCGCCCTGGTCGGCGCGCGCCAGGAACAGCATGTCGTTGATGATCGAGCGCAGCCGCTCGAGCTCTTCGAGGTTGGACTCCAGGACCTCCTGGAAGTGCCCCGCGCTGCGCGGCCGCGCCAGCGCGACCTGGGTGCCGCCGATCATGTTCGCCAAGGGCGTTCGCAGTTCGTGGGCCACGTCGGCGTTGAACGCCTCGAGTTGCTGATAGGCCTCTTCCAGGCGCCCCAAGGCGCCGTTGAAGGCCGACGCCAGGTCGGACAGCTCGACCGGCAGGTGCGCCAACTGGAGTCGCTGCGACCAGGTCGTGGGGCGCAAGGCCTGGGCCTCGCGGGAGAGCTGCTGCAGCGGGCTCAGGCCGACCCGCGCAATGTAGTAGCCCAGCAGCATGACCAGCAGCATGGCGCTGATCGTGACGAGCGCCAGGGCGCTCAGGAAGGCGCGCATCGTGTGGGCCGACGGCGCGACATCGACGCCGACGATCAGCCGGACCCCGGGCCGATCGCCGAACGCCGGGATCGACATCGCCACCGTGCGCAGGGTCTGCATCCGGCCGGCGCCGGGCAGCGTGATGCCGCCTCGTCCGTCATGGCCCTGCTCGATGCGGACGAACTTGTCCAGGTCTTTGCCGTATTGATAGCGCGCGTCGTCGCACAAGACCCAGAAGCGCACCCGGCCATCGGCCGGCGTGAGGGTGTCCATCTTGGTCCGCATGCGGCCCCAGCGGTCGATGTCGCCGGTGCGGGCGATCGAGTAGCTGATGCTCTGCAGGTTGATGTTGAGGTCCTCGTCTTCATGGCGCGTCAGCTCGCCCTCGAGCACCGCGTAGAGCGCCGCCCCGATCAGCGAGAACGTCACGAGCGCGGCCAGCGCGAACATGGCCACGAGTCGGGTGGTGATGGAGCGTTTCACGGCGACCGCCCGGCGACGCTTCAATGCCGCATGTCGCCGGCTTGCACGAGCCGATCGCCGGCATCGTCCTGACGCAGCTCCATGACATACCCCATGCCGCGGACCGTGTGCAGCAGCTTCGGCGCGAACCCCGCGTCGATTTTTGCGCGCAGGCGTTTGATCGCGACTTCGACGACGTTGGTGTTGCTGTCGAAATTCATGTCCCAGACCAGCTCGGCGATCGCGGTCTTGGAGAGAATTTCGCCCTGGCGCCGGGCCAGCACGGCGAGCAGTGCGAACTCCTTGGCGGTCAGGTCGATGCGAACGCCGCCGCGCCACACCCGGCGGGCGATCAAGTCGATCGCCAGGTCCGCGATCCGCAGCTGCGAGGGCTCCTGGCTGCGACCCCGGCGCTGCAAGGCCTGCAGGCGGGCAAGCAGCTCGAGAAAGGAGAACGGCTTGACGAGGTAGTCGTCGGCACCCTCGTGCAGGCCGCGCACGCGGTCTTCGATCCGGTCCCGTGCGGTCAGCATGATCACCGGGGTTTGCTTGACCATGCGCAGCGACCGCAGCAGTTCGAAGCCATCCAGGCCGGGCAACATCGCGTCGAGCACGATCACGTCGTAGTCGTGCACCAGGGCGAGATGCTGGCCATCGATGCCGTTGTGAGCGACGTCGACCGCGCAGCCCTGCTCCGACAAGCCTTTTTGCAGGTAGTCGGCGGTCTTGGGCTCGTCCTCGACGATCAGCAGTTTCATGATGCTCTCGAATCAGGGCCCGTTCGTCAGGGCGCCTCGGGGGCGACCTCGGCCCGACCGCCGGCGTCGCCAGGGCCGCCCTTGCGGGCCGCCTTGCGCTCCCGGCGTGCCTTGGCACGACTTTCGTACCAATAGTGCGCGCGGTCGAGGTAGAGGTAGACGACCGGTGTCGTGAAGAGCGTGAGCATCTGCGAAAGTATCAAGCCGCCGACCATTGCAAAGCCGAGCGGCCGCCGCAGTTCCGACCCCGAACCGTGGCCGAGCATCAGCGGCAAGCCGCTCAGCAACGCGCACATCGTGGTCATCATGATCGGCCGGAAGCGCAGCAGGCAGGCCTGGTAGATCGCCTCCTTGGGCTCCATGCCGCGTTCGCGCTCGGCCGTGAGCGCGAAGTCGATCATCATGATGCCGTTCTTCTTCACGATACCGATCAGCAAGATGATGCCGATCAACGCGATCACGGTGAGCTCGTAGCCGCCGGCCATCAGGATCAGCAGCGCCCCCACGCCCGCCGAGGGCAGCGTGGACAGGATCGTCAGCGGGTGGATGAAGCTCTCATACAGCAGCCCGAGCACGATGTAGACCGCGACCAGGGCCGCCGCGATGAGGTAGGGCTGGCTCGAAAGCGAGTCCTGGAACGCTTGCGCCGTCCCCTGGAACGTGCCCGTCAGCGACTGCGGCAGGCCCATCTCGGCCTGCGCCTTGGTGATGGCGTTGACCGCGTCGCCGAGCGCCGATCCCTCGGCGAGGTTGAAGGAAATCGTCACGGCAGGGAACTGCCCCTGGTGGGCGATCGACAGGTACGCGGTCTTGTTGGTGTCGAGCTTGACGAAAGTCGACAGCGGCACCTGGGTGCCGGTGAGAGGCGAGGTCAGGTAGAGCTTGCTGAAGAGCGCCGGGTCTTCCTGCAGCGCGGGCGTGACTTCCAGCACCACGTGGTAGCTGTTGATCTGGGTGAAGTACTGCGCGACCTGACGCTGGCCGATGGCGTCGTACAGGGTGGCGTCGATCAGGGCCGGCGAGATGCCCATGCTGGACGCGCGGTCACGGTCGATCGTCAGGGTCGCGGTCGCCGCGGAATTCTGCAGGTCCGTGGCCAGGTCGCGCAGCTGCGGGATCTTGCGGAACCGGTCCAGCAGCCTGGGCGCCCATTCGGTCAGCTCGTCGAGGTTCGAATCGGTGAGCGTGTATTGATATTGGGTGCGCGAGGGCCGGCCGCCGACGCGGATGTCCTGGCCGGCCTGCAAGAACAGGTTGGCCCCCTGGATCTTCGCGAGCTTGGGGCGCAACCGGGCGATGATCTGGTCGGCCGTGGCCTGGCGGCCTTCGTCCAGGGGCTTCAGGCTGATGAAGAAATTGCCGGTGTTGAAGGTCGAGGAGCTGCCGTTCATGCCGAATCCGCTGACGTCGGGGTCCTGCCGGACCACGTCGGCGAGTTCGATCATGCGGCGGTTCATCGAAGAGAACGAGGCGTCCTGCGAGGATTCGGCGAAGCCGGAGATGAAACCGGTGTCCTGTTGCGGGAAGAATCCCTTCGGTATCAAGGCGAACAGAACGCCGGTCAGCACCAGGGTCGCGAAAAAGACCATCAGGGTGATGAATTGATGGTCCAGCACGACGTGCAGGCCGCGTTTGTAGCCGTTGAGCATGGCGTCGAAGCCGCGCTCGAAGAGCTGGTAGAGGCGACCGTGCCGCGTGCCGCGCTCGCTCTTCAGGAAGCGCGAGCACAACATCGGCGTGAGCGTGAGCGAAATGAGCACCGAGACGAAGATGGTCAAGGTGACCGTCACCGCGAATTCCCGGAACAGACGGCCCACGATCCCGCCCATGAGCAGCAGCGGGATGAACACCGCCACCAGCGAGACCGAGATCGAGATGATGGTGAAGCCCACCTCGCCGGCGCCTTTGCGCGCCGCTTCCATGGCGGGCAGACCTTCCTCGACGTAGCGGTAGATGTTCTCGAGCATGACGATGGCGTCGTCGACGACGAAGCCGACCGCGATCGTCAACGCCATCAGCGAGAGGTTGTCGAGGCTGAACCCCGCCAGGTACATGGCGCCGGCGGTGCCACAGAGCGCCAGCGGCACCGTCACGCTGGGGATGAGCGTGGCCGGCACGTTGCGCAGAAAGACGAAGATCACGGCGACGACCAGGGCGACCGTCAGCACCAGGGTGAATTCGACGTCGCGGATCGAAGCCCGGATGGTCTGGGTCCGGTCGATCAAGGTGTTGACCTCGACCGTCGGCGGGATGGAGGCCTTCAGACGCGGCAACGCCGCCCTGATCCGGTCCACCGTTTCGATGACGTTGGCGCCGGGCTGCTTGGTGATGGCGAGAATGATGCCGCGGCCGTTCTGCAGGCTGCTGCCGGCCGGCGCGCCGGCACCGGCATAGGCCCAGCCCGCGATCTTGCTGTTTTCAGCGGCGTCGACGGCGACCCCGACGTCGCGCACCCGGATCGGTGCGCCGCCCTTGTAAGCCAGGATCACGTCGTTCCAGGGGGCCGCCTTGAGGAGTTGGTCATTGGTGTAGACCGTGAAACTCTGGTCGCGGCCGTCGATCGTGCCTTTGGGCTGGTTGACGGTCGCTCCGGCGACGATGGTGCGGACGTCTTCGAGGCTCAAGCCCAGTGCCGCGAGCTTGTTCGGATCGACCTGGATGCGCACGGCGGGTTTTTGTTGCCCCCCCAGGTTGACCAGACCGACGCCGGCGATCTGCGAAATCTGCTGCGCCAGGATGTTGTCGGCGAAGTCGTTGGTTTCGATGAGCGGCAGGGTTTGCGACTGCACCGACAGGATCAGGATCGGCGCGTCGGCCGGGTTGATCTTGCGGTAGTTTGGCGGGCTCGGCAAGTTCGCCGGCAATTGTCCGGTCGACGAATTGATGGCCGATTGCACGTCGAGCGCGGCGGCGTCGATGCTCCGGTCGAGGTCGAACTGCAGCGTGATCTGGGTCGAGCCCAGACCGCTGGTCGAGGTCATCTGGGACAGTCCCGCGATCAGCGAGAAGTTACGCTCCAGCGGTTGCGCGACGTTGGAGGCCATCGTCTCCGGGCTCGCTCCCGGCAGGTTGGCCGAGACCTGGATGGTCGGGAAGTCGACCTGCGGCAAAGGCGCCACCGGCAGCAGCGGGAACACGGCCACGCCCACCAGAAAGATCGCCAGCGCCAGCAGCGTCGTTCCGATGGGACGCTGGATGAAGGCGGCCGAGATATTCATTTGCGGGCCCCCGACGACCCGTCGGCCTCGGCGACGACGGCGGCCCCGCTGGCGCCCGCGGAAGGCGCCCCGTTGGGGCG
>JALYHO010000118.1 GCA_030776545.1 Pseudomonadota bacterium
GACGGTCGCGCGCGACCTGGCCCCGCTCGGCTATGCGGTCACGGTGTTCGATGGCGACGCCCGCGCGGGCGGCATGATGCGCACCCAGATTCCACGGTTTCGCTTGCCGGAGGCGATCATCGACGAAGAAACCGGCTACGCGCTGAGGCTGGGCGTGGAGTTTCGAGCCGGCCAGCGCATCGAGTCGCTCAAGACCTTGCTGGACGACCCCGCCCAGGGGGGGTGGGACGCGGTCTTCATCGGTTCGGGCGCCCCACGCGGGCGCGACCTGGTGCTCCCCGGCCGCGCCGAGGCGGCTCGCCACATCCACCTCGGCATCGACTGGCTCGCCTCGGTCTCGTTCGGCCACGTGACCGCCATTGCCGAGCGCGTGATCGTGCTGGGCGGCGGCAACACGGCGATGGACTGCTGCCGCAGCGCCCGGCGCCTGGGCGGGCGCGACGTCAAGGTGATCGTGCGCTCGCCGTTCGACGAGATGAAGGCCTCGCCGTGGGAGAAGGAAGACGCGGCGCACGAGAGCATCCCGATCCTCGACTGCCTCGTGCCGCTTGCGTTCCTGCATGATGCGGCCGGCCGCCTGACGGGCATGAGTTTCGACAAGGTGCGCGCCGTTCGCGACTCGCTCGGCAAGCGCACCCTGGTCAGCACCGGCGAGCCGCCGCAGGTTCACGATTGCGACGTGGTGCTGGTGGCGGTCGGCCAGGAGAATGCGTTTCCCTGGATTGAGCGCGACGCCGGTATCGCGTTCACCGAAGCGGGCATGCCGGTGCTCGACCCGGTCACGTTGCAATCGAGCCGAGCCGAGGTGTTCTTCGGCGGCGACGCGGCGCTCGGACCGAAGAACATCATCTGGGCGGTCGCGCAGGGGCACGCGGCGGCGATCTCGATCGACAAGTTCCTGCACGGCGAAGATCCGTCACGGCGGCCCGCTCCCGGGGTGACGCTGGTGTCCCAGAAAATGGGCATCCACGAATGGAGCTACGACAATGCGGTGTCGCTCGACCCGCGCCACAAGGTGCCCTGGCACGACGTGAACGCGGCGCTGCGCAGCATCAAGGTCGAGGTCGAACTGGGGTTCGACGCCCAGGCCGCCTGGAAGGAAGCCCAGCGCTGCCTCAACTGCGACGTACAGACCGTCTTCAACACCGGCCAATGCATCGAATGCGACGCCTGTGTCGACATCTGCCCGACCGACTGCATCACGTTCACCGTCAACGGCACCGAAGCCGATCTGCGCACCCGTTTGCGGGCGCCTGCCCTCCACCTCGATCAGGCGCTCTATGTCTCGGATGACCTGCGCACCGGTCGCGTGATGGTCAAGGACGAAGACGTCTGCCTGCATTGCGGCCTGTGCGCCGAGCGCTGTCCGACCGGCGCGTGGGACATGCAGAAGTTCCTCCTCGACCTGACGCAGGCCGGGCGCGGTTGCCGGGAGCCTCGGTCCGAAAGGGCATGACATGACACCCCCTCGACCCCGGATCGAAGCGGTCAACGATTTCGTCGTCAAGTTCGCCAACGTGAACGGTTCGGGCTCGGCGTCGGCCAATGAGCTCTTCGCTCGCAGCCTGCTGCGCATGGGGGTCCCGGTCAGTCCACGCAACATCTTTCCGAGCAACATCCAGGGGCTGCCGACCTGGTATGAGGTGAGGGTGTGCGAACGCGGCTACCTGGGGCGCCGCGGCGGTGTCGACCTGATGGTGGCAATGAATCCGCAGACCTGGGACGCCGACCTGGCCGAGATCGAACCTGGCGGCTACCTCCTCTACGACAGTTCCAAGCCGTTGCCTGGCCACTCGCGGCGCGACGATCTGCATCTCCTGGGCGTACCGCTGGCCGACCTTTGCGCGACCCGCTACAACGATCCGCGCGAGCGCCAGCTGCTGAAGAACATCGTCTATGTCGGCGTCCTGTGCGCGATGCTCGGCATCGAGCCCGAGGTGATCGCGACGTTGTTGGGCGAACAGTACAAAGGCAAGTCCAGGCTGATCCAGCCCAATCTCGACGCCTTCATGATGGGCCTGCATCACGGCCACGAATACTTCGACGATGCGCTCGGCCTGCACATCGAGCGACGCGACGCGGTCGGCGACCGCATTTTCATCGAAGGCAACGCCGCGGCCGCGCTCGGCTGTGTCTACGGCGGCGCGACGGTGTGCGCGTGGTACCCGATCACGCCGTCGTCGTCGGTGGCCGAGGCGTTCCAGAAGTATTGCAGCAAGCTGCGGGTCGATCCGGTGAGCGGCAAGAACCGCTTCGCGATCGTTCAGGCCGAAGACGAGATCGCGTCCATCGGCATCGTCACGGGGGCCGGGTGGAACGGCGCGCGTGCCTTCACCTGCACCTCGGGCCCCGGGGTCTCGCTGATGACGGAATTCATCGGTCTGGCCTACTTCGCCGAGATCCCGGTGACCATCATCGACGTGCAACGCGGCGGGCCCAGCACCGGCATGCCCACCCGCACCCAGCAGGCCGACATCATCAGCTGCGCGTATGCGTCGCATGGCGACACCAAGCACGTCCTCCTGTTCCCCCGGGACCCGAAGGAATGCTTCGAATTCGCGGCGCAGTGCCTCGACCTTGCCGACCGTCTGCAAACGCCCGTGTTCCTGATGACCGACCTGGACATCGGCATGAACCACCGCCTGTGCGAGCCGCTGGCCTGGGACGACGGGCGCCGGATGGATCGAGGCAAGGTGATGAGCGCAGCCGAACTCGAGGCCGGCCGGGAGTTCGGGCGTTACCTCGACGTCGACGGCGACGGCATTCCCTATCGGACCTATCCCGGCACGCACGCCGAGAAGGGCGCCTACTTCACGCGTGGCACCACACGCGACGCCTACGCCCGCTATTCGGAGGCCGGACCCGACTACGTCTACAACGTGCAGCGGCTGCTGACGAAGTTCGAAACCGCCAAGACCCTGGTGCCGGCGCCGGTACACCGTGCGGCGGGAGCGCCGACCCGCTGCGGTGCGATCTACTACGGCTCGACCAGCCCGGCCATGGACGAGGCCTACGACAAGCTGGAGGCGCTCGACCTCCACATCGATCTGTTGCGGATCCGGGCGTTTCCCTTCCCCGCCGCGGTCGAGGAGTTCGTCGCGACGCACGCGACGGTGTTCGTGATCGAACAAAACCGCGACGCCCAATTGCGCACACTGCTCGTGACCGAACACGATGTCGACCCGGCCCGGCTGGTGCCGATCCTGCACTACGACGGCACGCCCATCACCGCCCGCTTCATCACGTCCGCGATCGCCGAACGCTTGCGCATGCACCGCGAGCTGCCGACCGCGAAGGAGACGGCGGCATGACCTACCTCGCCAAACCGCGCCTGCACCATCCGACCCTGCAGCCGAACCGACTCGGTCTGACGCGCCGCGACTACGAAGGCAAGGTGTCTACCTTGTGCGCAGGCTGCGGCCACGACTCGATCTCGGCCGCCCTGATCCAGGCGTGCTGGGAGCTGGACATCGAGCCGCATCGGGTCGCCAAGCTGTCCGGTATCGGCTGCTCCTCGAAAACGCCGGACTACTTCCTGGGCGCCTCGCATGGCTTCAATACCGTCCACGGACGCATGCCCTCCGTCGCCACTGGCGCCAACCTGGCAAACCGGGACCTGCT
This sequence comes from Pseudomonadota bacterium, assembly GCA_030776545.1. Classification (GTDB taxonomy): domain Bacteria; phylum Pseudomonadota; class Gammaproteobacteria; order Burkholderiales; family Burkholderiaceae_C; genus LMDS01. Next base: position 3,622 of record JALYHO010000118.1, read on the forward strand.
CTACCTGGGGGTGAGCGGCGACGGCGACTCGGCCAGCATCGGCCTGGGCCAATTCGCCCACGCCATGCGGCGCGGCGTGAACCTGACCTACATCGTCGAGAACAACGGGGTCTACGGGCTCACGAAGGGCCAGTTCTCGGCGACCGCCGACGCCGGCAGCAAAAGCAAGAAAGGCGTCGTCAACAACGACACCGCGATCGATCTGGTCGCGCTCGCCTTGCAGCTCGGCGCGAGCTATGTGGCGCGCAGCTTCTCGGGCGACAAGGCGCAGCTCGTGCCCTTGCTCAAAGGCGCCATGCGGCACCGCGGCGCGGCACTGATCGACGTGATCAGCCCGTGCGTGGCATTCAACAACCACGCCGGCAGCACCAAGAGCTACGACCACGTCCGGGCCCACAACGAAGCGGTCAACCGCCTGGACTTCATGCCCCGGCGCGAGCCGATCGACGCGGTGTATGCGCCGGGCGAGGTGCTCGACGTCGCCCAGCACGACGGCACCGTGCTGCGTCTGCGCAAGCTCGCCGCCGGCCACGACGCGGGCGACCGGCTCGCGGCCATCAGTCATCTGGCGGCCCACGAGTCGCGTGGCGAGATCCTGACCGGCCTGCTCTACGTCGACCCGTCAGCCCGCGATCTGCACGACCACCTCCGCACGGTGGACGAGCCGCTCAATGCGCTCGGGGACGCCCAATTGTGCCCAGGCGCTGCCGCATTGCAGGCCATCAACGCCGAACTGGCGTGAGGGCAAGCGATCTGGCGTAAATTCGCGGGACTTCGTCTCCTGATGGGTTCACCCGCGTGATCAAGTTATTCGTTCTCCTGGTCTTCGCGACCTCCATTGTCTATTTGCAGTTTCGCGGTCAGGTGCGCCACAAGTGGATGAAGCAAATCTTCGACCACTCGGCGCTGCTTGCCCCCTTGAACGTCGGGATGTACTTGTTCTCGGGCGTATCGACCCGCCCCTACGTGCCGACGTCGGCGTTCGCGGGCCTGGACCAGCTCGAGACCCATTGGGAGGAGATACGCGCCGAGGCCTTGGCGCTGGCCGAGCGCATCAAGGCGGCGACCCAGCACGACGACGCGGGCTTCAACTCCTTCTTCAAGGAAGGCTGGAAGCGTTTCTACCTGAAATGGTACGACGACCCCCCACCCTCAGCGCGTCATTGCCCGCGCACGGTCGAACTGCTGAGGCAGACGCCCTGCATCAAGGCGGCTCTCTTCGCCTACCTGCCCGCCGGGGCCAAGCTCAACCCGCACCGCGATCCCTACGCCGGTTCACTGCGCTATCACCTCGGCTTGCGCACCCCGAACGACGACCGCTGCCGGATCTGGGTCGACGGCCAGACCTACAGCTGGCGTGACGGTCAGAGCGTGGTGTTCGACGAGACCTACATCCACTGGGTGCGCAACGACACCGATCAGGACCGCCTGATCCTCCTGTGCGACGTCGAGCGGCCGATGAAATACCGCTGGGCGCAGTGGATCAACCACGCGTTCTCCCGCTACGTCATGACGGCCGCTGCCTCACCGAACGAAGTCGGCGACCGGGTCGGGCTGATCGGACGTTTCTTCCATCTGGCGTTCGTGGCCGGGCAGTACCGGCGGCGGTTCAAGCGCTGGAACCGGCCCGTCTACCAGGCGACGAAGTTCGTCCTGATCGTCGGAGTGATCGCGGCGCTGGTCTGGCTGTGACGCCACCGGACGGGGGGTGAGCCTGGCTCAGGGCCGGTGACTGGTGCGCAGGCGTCGACAAGCTTCAACCCAACACCCGGTGCTCCAGCGCCGGCAGTTGCCCACGCACCGCGGCCACGCGGGCGGGGTCGACCTCAGCCATCGCCACCCCCTCGCCCTCTTCGCGCACGGCGATCACCTGTCCCCAAGGGTCGACCACCATGCTGTGTCCGTAGGTGCGCCGGCCATTCTCGTGCGTGCCCCCTTGCGCCGCGGCGATGACATAGCACTGGTTTTCCACGGCGCGCGCGCGCAGCAAGAGCTCCCAGTGCGCCATGCCGGTGGTGTAGGTGAAAGCGGCAGGAACGGAGATCAGATCGCACGGCGGCTGCATCAGGGCGCGATACAACTCGGGAAAGCGCAGGTCGTAGCAAACGCTCAGGCCTACGCGCAGCGAACCGGCCTGACAGGCGACCGGTCGTTCGCCGGCGCGGATGGCGCAGCCCTCGTCGTAGCGCTCGCGGCCATTGTCATAACGAAACAGGTGGATCTTGTCGTAGCGAGCGGCGAGGCGGCCATCCGGCGCGTAGACGCAGTTCGCGTTGAGCACCTTGTCCGGATCCTCGGTGCGGATCGGCAAGGTCCCGCCGATCAGCCACACCCCGTGTGCGCGTGCGGCCTGCGCGAGCATCGCCTGCATCGGCCCGTCGCCAGGGGCCTCGGCGACCGCCAGCTTGTCGCGGTCGGTGCGACCCATCAGGCAGAAATACTCGGGCAATGCAACCAGCTCCGCCCCCTCGCCGGCGGCACGGCCGATCCAGCGCCGGGCGGTTTCGAGGTTGTCGTCGACGCGGGTCGTCGAGACCATTTGCACGGCAGCGATCTTCAATGTCGGTTCCTCGTCATTTGGGGGTGGCAGCCGGCGCATCTTCGCCCACTTTGCGCTCGACCCGCTCGACCTTGGGATCGTCCCACGGCCCGGAGACGTGAAACTCGCGGGTGCCGGCCTCGGTCAGCGGTTTTTTGAGGATGGCCTGGGCCAGAAACGCCCCCAATCCCACCGCAGGGTTGATCACGGCATAAGCCAGCGCCGCCGTCCCGGCGTTGATTTCGGGGACCACGACCGCCCGCAGGTCCTGGGTTTCGCGCCCGATGTCGGCACTGCCTTCCATCAGCACCAGTGCCTGCACGCCGCGCATGCGCAGGTTGTTCGTGCGGGCCACGCCGCCCGCGATCGCGACGTCGCCCGTGATGTTGTCGAACGCGAATCCGTCCTGGAACAGATCGCGAAAATCCAGCGACAGCCGGCGCGGCAACGACTGCAGGCTGAGCACCCCGAGCAGGCGCGCCGCCCCCGGATCGACCTTGAGGAATTGGCCGGCGTCGACCGCGACGTTGATCTGCCCGGCCAGGCTCGGGTAGTCGAGCGCGAACGGCGAGCCCAGCCACGCCAGTTGCCCGGCCAGCACGCCCTTGCCGCCACGCACCGCCCCGGGCGTGCCGAACCGGCCGAGCAGTTCGCCGCTATCGGCGATCTGCAGCTTGAAATCCATCACGGCGCGGCGCTGAGCGGCGTCGGAGGGGAGCGCCGCCCCGGCGATCGACCAGTGCCCGGTGGCGGTCAGCCTGGCCTCCGGCGTGGTGATGTTGAAGGTCGTGAGCTGCCAGTCGCGCCCCTGCGGCGTCGACCGGTTCACGGCCTCGATCTCGACCTTGCCGAGCCGCCGACCGTGCAGTTCGGTATCGTCGATCACGACATCGAGCGCGGGCAGGATCGCAGGCTGCTGGTCCAGCAGGCTCTCGACTTGCTCGTCCTGGTCCTTGGGCAGCGACAGTCGCGACAGTCGCGCGAAGACCCGCCCCCCGGACGTCGCCGCGCCGCCGCGGCGGTTGGGCAAGCGGTACTCGACATAGCCGGCGAGCTGTTCGGCATCCAGGTTGGCGCGCCAGGTTCCTGCCACCCGCGACAAGCCCGCCGCGACATGGGTCAGGTGATGCGCGCCGACGACCAGGTCCTGGACTTGCAGCGCGATGCTGTCGGGAACGTAGCCGGAGGCCATCG
>JALYHO010000119.1 GCA_030776545.1 Pseudomonadota bacterium
GTGCACGACCGGCCGGCGGGGGAGGCACGGGCCGGCCACCCGCGCGCTCCGGGCCTCCCAAGCGCTGACGCGCTGACCACCAGCCCGGGACGAACCGGGCTTTTTTTCGGCCGGGCGCGCCTGCACCAGAATACGGCGACCCGCCATGACCCCGCCCGCCTCCTCCCTGCTGCGCCACCCGGACTTCATGCGGTTCTGGTACTCGCGCCTGGCGAGCACCGGCGCCAACCAGATGCTGCTGGTCGCGATCGGCTGGCAGATGTATGACCTGACCGGCAGCGCCTGGGACCTCGGCCTGGTCGGCCTGCTGCAATTCCTCCCGGCCCTGCTGCTGGTGCTGGTCGCCGGCCACGTGGTGGACCGCAGCCACCGGGCCCGCCTCCTGGTCTGGTGCATGCTTGCCCAGGTGCTCCTGGCGCTCTTGCTCGCGGCGGTTTCCCAGCGGCACGCGGCGAGCCGCGAACTCCTGTTGGCGGCCTCCGTCCTGCTGGGCACCGTCAAGGCATTCCAGATGCCGGCGCAGCAGGCGCTCGCGCCCGTTCTGGTGCCGGCCGACATGCTGCCGCGGGCGCTCGCCTTCAGCTCGGCCGGCGCACAGGGGGCCATCGTCGCCGGGCCCGCAATCGGTGGCTTCCTCTACGCCACCGGCGCACCTGCGGTCTATGCGGTGTGCAGTCTCCTCTTCGCCCTGGCCGCGGGGCTGGTGGCCGGGGTGGGACGCATCCCTCCTTCGGCCGCCCCGCGCAACCTGAGCCTGGACACCGTGCTCGCGGGGGTGCGCTTCGTGCGCCACCGGCCCGTCGTGCTCGGGGCGATCTCGCTCGACCTGTTCGCGGTCCTGCTGGGCGGGGCGACGGCGCTGCTGCCGATCTTCACGCGCGACATCCTCCACACCGGCCCGTGGGGCCTGGGCCTTCTTCGCTCGGCACCGGCCGCGGGTGCGCTCGCCGTGTCGCTGCTGCTGAGCCGCTGGCCGATCACTCGGCAGGCCGGGCCCACCCTGCTCGGCTCGGTCGCGTTGTACGGTCTGGCGACGATGCTGTTCGCGCTCTCGACCCACTTCTGGGGCTCGCTGCTGGCGCTGGGGGTGGTCGGCGCCGCCGACATGGTGAGCGTCGTGATTCGGCAATCCCTGGTGCAGCTCGACACCCCGGACGTCATGCGGGGGCGTGTCAGTGCGGTCAATTCGGTCTTCATCGGCGCATCGAACCAGTTGGGCGAGTTCGAGTCCGGGGTGACCGCGGCGCTGCTCGGACCCGTGGGCTCGGTCTTGCTGGGAGGCATCGGGACGCTGCTCGTCGCCGCGCTGTGGTGGCGCCTCTTCCCGCCACTCGCCCGCCGCGACGCCTTGCGCGAACCGGCGTGACCGATGTCGAGTGCGTCCACGTCGACGCGCACCTGGTGGTCGCGCTCAAACCGAGCGGACTGCTGGCGGTACCCGGCCTGGGTGTCGGCGGCCAGGACTGCCTGAGTGCGCGGGTCCAGGCCCGCTACCCGGACGCCCTGGTGGTGCACCGGCTCGACATGTCGACTTCGGGCCTGATGCTCTTCGCCCGCGGCGTCGCGGCCCAGCGACAACTGAACCGGGCCTTCGCTGCGCGTGAAGTGCGCAAGCGCTATGTCGCCGTGGTCGACGGTGAACCGAAGGCTCGTGAAGGCGAGATCGACCTGCCCCTGGCCGCGGACTGGCCGAACCGTCCGCGCCAGAAAGTCGACGTGGTCGCTGGCAAGCCTTCCTTGACGCGCTGGCGCGTCCAGGAAGTGGCCGCGACGGGAGACGCCAGCCGCCTCGAACTCGAACCGGTCACCGGGCGCGCCCACCAGTTGCGGGTCCATCTGCTGGCGGTCGGCCATCCGATCCTGGGCGACGCCCTCTATGCGCCCCCCGCGGTGAGCGCGCGCAGCCCGCGCCTGTTGCTGCACGCGAGCGCGCTCTGGTTCGCGCACCCCGCCAGCGGCGAAGCGCTCGGCTTCGAAGCCGCGGCGCCGTTCTGAGCGGTCGTCAGCGACCGAAGTGGGTCTGGACTTCCTGCATCATCGGCTCGATCACGCGGCTCCTGAAATCGGACGTCCCGAGATAGCGGCGCAGCGTTTGCTCGAGCGGCGGTCGCAGCCGGTGCTTGGGAACCGGCCGCAACGAAAAGCGGCAGATCGCGTCGAAGGTCACGGTGTCCTCGCGATAGACCGAATAGAGGCTGAATACCCGCCGGCTGCCCAGCGGCGTCCCCACCAGCTGGACCAGCACGGTGTTCGGCAGGCCGTCGATCAGCACGCTCGCGAGCGCACAGTCGGCCCCCTGCGCGAGCATTTTGGATTCGACCAGATTCGGTTTGGTTGCGTTCTTCATCGACCCGCTTCATTCCCGGTTTGAGTATCGACAGCATCGCAGTTGCGGCGCCGACCGACCACCTGACTAAGGGGTGAAAGGCGGCTCATTTTTCGGGCCGGCGTCCAAGGGCTTGCCACCGCAGGGGTGAAAGCGCGGGCACGCTTGACGCCTCGTATGATCGACCGCCCTGGCCGCGTGCCAGGCAACCGAAGGACCCCCGATGAAGTCATTGATCCTCGCCCTGTCGCTGGCCGTGCTCGCCGCCGGCTTGGCACCGTCCGACGCCCAAGCCAAACGTTTCGGCGGCGGTTCCTCGGCCGGGCTGCAGCGCAGCAT
>JALYHO010000120.1 GCA_030776545.1 Pseudomonadota bacterium
GGGCGGCGCGCCGCCCCCACTCGAAGGCCAGGAGATTGTTTTGCACCTGCACGTTGTTGAGTTCGATCGCCCGCAGCAGCGCGGCGCGTGAGAGCGGCACCATGCCTTTTTGCCAGGCGTAGCCGAGCATCAGCGGATTCGTGTAGAGCGAATCGCCGACCAGTTGCTCGGCCAGGCGCGTGGCGTCGAATTCGCCCACCTGCGCCGCCCCGACCGCGCCGCGCACGGCGGCTTCGCAACCCGCCCCCGGGAACTGCCAGTCGGGGTCGGTGACGAAAGCTGCCGTGGGCGTGCCGTGGGTGTTGAGGGCGACGTAGGTCCGCCCCTCTCGCATCACGGCGAGCGTGGCCTTGTTCGCGGCGACGATCGGATCGCAGCCGATGACCAGGTCGGCGTCGGCGGTCCCGACCTTGGTGGTGAGGATGGCGGCGGCGCGATCGGCGATCTGGATATGGCTCCAGGTCGCGCCGCCCTTTTGCGCCAGGCCGGCAGCGTCTTGCGTGACGATGCCCTTGCCCTCGAGGTGCGCGGCCATTCCCAGGAGCTGCCCGATCGTGATCACGCCGGTCCCGCCGACGCCGGCCACGACGATGCCCCACGGTGCATCGGCCCTGGGGAGGGCGGGCTCGGCAAGCTCGGCCAGCTGGAACGGGTCGAGTCTCGCCGCGTCTTTCTTTTTCGCCTTGAACTGGCCGCCCTCGACCGTGATGAAGCTCGGGCAGAAGCCTTTGACGCAGGAGTAGTCCTTGTTGCAAGTGTTCTGGTTGATGCGACGCTTGCGCCCGTACTCGGTCTCGACCGGCTCCACGCTCAGGCAGTTGGATTGCACCGAACAGTCGCCGCAGCCTTCGCAGACGAGCTCGTTGATGATCACCCGCTTGGCCGGGTCCGCCAGCGTGCCGCGCTTGCGGCGGCGGCGCTTCTCGGTGGCGCAGGTCTGGTCGTAGATGATGACCGTGCAGCCTGGAATGTCGCGCATCTGCCGTTGGATCTGGTCGAGCTCGTCGCGGTGGTGCACCGTGACGCCCTTGGCCATGCGGCCGACGACTTCGGAATCGGCGTAGTGGGCCGGCTCGTCGGTCACGACGACGATCTTGACGGCCCCTTCGGCGTCGAGCTCGCGGGTCATCTCGGGGACCTTCAAGGTGCCGTCGACCGGTTGCCCCCCGGTCATCGCGACCGCATCGTTGAAAAGTATCTTGTAGGTGATGTTGACGCCCGCCGCGATGCTCTGTCGCACGGCCAGCAGGCCGGAGTGGTAGTAGGTGCCGTCGCCGAGGTTGGAAAACACGTGCTGGTCGCGGGTGAACGCGGCCTGTCCGACCCAGGAGACCCCCTCGCCCCCCATCTGGCTGAAGGTGGTGGTGCTGCGGTCCATCCACACGGTCATGTAATGACAGCCGATGCCCGCGACGGCGCGCGAGCCGTCGGGCACTCGCGTGCTGGTGTTGTGAGGACAGCCGCTGCAAAAAAACGGGGTGCGTTCGCCAGTCGCCACCGTCAGCGCCGCGAGCGAGCGCTCCTTGGCCTCGATCAGGGCCAGGCGCCGGTCCATGCGAGCGGCGGTGTCGACGTCGACACCGAGCTTCTTGAGCCGTTTGGCGATCGCCTTGCCAATCAACGCCGGCGTCAGGTCGGCCTGGGCGCGCAGCAACCAGTTCTGGCTCGGGTTCGGACGGCTCCACTCGCCACCGCTGTCGTCGCCATCGGCCTCGTCGAATTTGCCAAGCACGTTGGGGCGCACGTCGGCACGCCAGTTGTAGAGCTCTTCCTTGAGCTGGTATTCGATGACCTGGCGCTTCTCTTCGACGACGAGAATTTCCTGCAGGCCCTGCGCGAAGTCACGCGTGATGGTGGCTTCCAGCGGCCAGACCACGTTGACTTTGTGCAACCGGATGCCGAGCCGGCGGCACTCCGACTCGTCGAGTCCGAGGTCCTGCAGGGCCTGGCGGGTGTCGTTGTACGCCTTGCCCGAGGCGATCAGGCCGAACCGGTCGTTCGGGCCCGCGATCACGTTGTGGTTGAGCTTGTTGGCACGCACGTAGGCCAGGGCGGCATACCATTTGTAGTCCATGAGCCGCGCTTCCTGCTCGAGCGGCGCGTCGGGCCAGCGGATGTGCAGGCCCCCGATGGGCATCGCGAAGTCTTGCGGCAACACGATCCGGACCCGGTCCGGGTCGACCGAGACGCTCGCGGTCGATTCGACGATCTCCTGGATCGTCTTCATGCCCGACCAGACCCCTGCGAAGCGGCTCATCGCGAAGGCGTGCAGCCCCATGTCGAGGATGTCCTGGACGCTGCTCGGGAAGAACACCGGCAGGCCGCAGGCCTTGAAGATGTGGTCGCTCTGGTGCGCCGCGGTCGAGCTCTTGGCGATGTGGTCGTCGCCCGCCAGCGCGATCACCCCGCCGTGGCGCGAGGTACCGGCCATGTTCGCATGCTTGAACACGTCGGAGCAGCGGTCGACCCCCGGGCCTTTGCCGTACCAGATGCCGAAAACACCGTCGAACTTGTTTCCCTCGGGATAGAGATCGAGTTGCTGCGAGCCCCAGACGGCGGTGGCGGCGAGTTCCTCGTTGACCCCGGGGGTGAAGACGATGTCCTGCGCGGCCAGGTGTTTTTTCGCCTGCCACAACGCCTGGTCGTAGCCGCCGAGCGGCGAACCCCGGTAGCCGCTGATGAATCCGGCGGTATTGAGCCCGGCCGAGGCGTCGCGAATTTTTTGCAGCATGGGCAGGCGCACCAACGCCTGGACCCCGCTCATCAATGCACGTCCACTCGCGAGGGCGTATTTGTCATCGAGCGAAACGGTTTCGATCGCTTTGCGGACCGATTCGGGTAGCGGGGCATTCATCGTTTCGACACTCCAGGTGGGCGGGCTTGGGCGACGCGCGCGACACATCGCTTGTGACGATGGCGCAGCAGCAAAGTGTAGGGATTCGGCATGGGGATGTCTTTTCTAACTTTGTGCCCAGGGCGGGCCCGGCAGCAATAATCTTGCTGCGTTTCTACCGAGATCAAAACAATGCTGCCGAAAAAGACCACTTCGGGTAAGCCCTCCCCCGCGGGCACCGCCCCGGTCGGCTCGCACGGCGCCGACCTCGACCGTTACGACCTGCTGATCCTGCGCGAACTGCAGTCCGAGGCGCGCTTGTCCAACACCGAACTCGCGGCCCGCGTCGGCCTCTCGGCGGCGCCGACCTGGCGCCGCGTCAAATGGCTCGAGGAGCAGGGCTACATCACCGGCTACCGGGCCGAGATCGACCGGCGCAAGATCGGCCTGGGCGTGCTGGCTTTCGTGCGCGTCGATGCCGACCGCAACGACGCCGCGTCGACGCGTGAACTCGAAGAGACGATCCGTCGCATCCCGGAGGTCATCGCGTGCCACTACATCTCCGGCTCCGGCACCTTCGAGATGCAGGTCATGGCGACCGACCTGGACGCCTTTTCCAAGTTCTCGCGCGATACCCTCTTGCATCTGCCTCACGTGAAGGACCTGCACACCAGCTTTTCGCTGGGCGAGGTCAAGTCGGGCGCCGCCTTGCCGTTGGGTCACCTGCAGGGCGCGCGCGAGGATCGGCGCTGACCTGTGCCGGGGGCCAGGCCAGCCAGGGAAGCGTGACCCCGGCGGACCGACTGTGCAGAATTCCCGGATGAGCCCGACCCGTGCAGGCGGCGAGCCGGCACGGGTCAAGGCTCGGCGAGTTGTGCCGAAATGCCGGCGGGGCGCGCTGCTTGCACGCTCCTTCCCTCCCACCTCCCGGACAGCCCATGACGCGCGCCACGCACGGCTTGACCCTCGTCGAATTCGCGATCGCCCTCGGCCTGGCGGTATTCTTGTTCGCGATCGGCATTCCCGCCTACCAGGGACGGGTGACCCGAGAGGTCGTCGCCGAAGTCATCGATCTGGCGCGCCCGGCCAAGGCGCTGGTGGAGGAGTACGCGATACAACACGGTCAACTTCCGCGCACCGACGACCTCGCGCTGCCTTTCGTCACCTCCAAATACGTGGCGGGCACGGCCTGGACGGGCACACCCATGGCCGGCGCCATCACCGTGTCGACCCGGGCGTCCTCCGGCGGTGACGACGCGCTGGCCGACAAGGTCATCGTCCTGAGCGCGAGCTACGACGGTCGCGCGCATCGCGTCGACTGGGTGTGCGCGGGCACCGGCGCGACCACGGTGCCGGGACGCTTCTTGCCGACCGGTTGCGGGACGCCTTGAGCGCCATTCCCGCATTCCCGTCCCCCATGGACACGCCGCGAGCGCGCCGGTGGCCCGGGGACAAACCCGGGTGGGTCGCGCTCCGTCGGGCGGGTCGATACGTGTTCATCCTGGTGGCCTGCGCGTTGGCATTTGCGGTCCAGTGGCTCGCCGACACGTTCGGCGACGTCTCGCTCGGCCAAATCCTTTTCCACTGGCGCTACCTGGGAGGCTCGGACTCGATCGCCAAAGGCACGGCCAACGATTTCCTGATGCAATGCCTGGTCTGGCCGGCTGCCGTCGCCGCGCTCTTGCTGTGGGCCGACTACCGCATGGTCAGGCCGTTGCTCGAACGGATCGACTCGGCGCGGATGCCGCGCATCCGCCGATGGCTCACGGTCGCCTGGATCGGGCTGCCGGCGCTGGCGATCGGTGCGAGCCTTTCGACGCTCGGCTGGCGGACGTCGGCCTGGCAATTCATCCGGCCCCCCAGCCAGAACGATTTCTTCGCCAGTCGCTACGTGCCGCCGAACCCGGCGACCCTCACCGCCGACAAGCCCAAGAACCTCGTGCTGATCTATGTCGAAAGCCTCGAGACCGCCTACCGCCGTACCGACGTCTTCGGACGTGACCTGCTGGCGCCGCTGTCCGAGTTGCACCCGATGACGTTCCGCTCCTACGAGCAGTTGCCCGGGACCGGCTACACCATTGCGGCCCTGGTCTCGACCCAGTGTGCAGTGCCGCTGCAGATCGTCGGCGTGCTCGACTGGCAGCGCCAGGGCGAGACCGCACAACAGTTCCTGCCGGGCGCCACCTGCCTGGGCGACCTGCTCGCCTCGCAAGGCTATCGCAACGTGTTCATGGGCGGCGCTTCGCTTCTGTTCTCCGGGAAGGGCAAGTTCTTTACCGAACACCATTTCCAGGAAGCATTCGGCCGTGAGGAGTGGATAGGCAAGGGCTATTCGACCCATGGGATGAGCGGCTGGGGTCTTCACGACGACGACCTCTTCGACCAGGCCAAGGCCGAGATCCGTACGCTGCACAAGGCGGGCCAGCCGTTCAACCTGACGGTGCTGACCGTCGATTCGCATTTCCCTGCCGGCCACCTGTCCGAAAGCTGCCGCCGGCGCGGCGCCAAGGCACTCGACGAAATTGTCGAATGTACGGCGGCCATGGTCGCGGACCTGGTGAAGTTCGTCCGCACCGAGGGCTACGACAGCGACACGAATATCGTCGTCCTGGGCGACCACTTGTCGCCCCCCAACACCCTGGCCGACCCCCTTTCCCGGGTGGGGACGCGGACGATCTACAACGGATTTTTCGCGCGCACGATGCCGACGCCGAATCGAACCGCGCTGGTCCATTTCGACATGCTCGCGACGATCCTCGAATTCATCGGGCTGCACGCCGAGGGCGGCCGCGCAGGTCTCGGATTTTCGGCCTTCGGGCCGCCCCCCACGCCGTTTCCGACGGCGCTGTCGCGCGCCGAACTCGGCGAGCACACGCTGTCGCCTTCTCGCGCCTACCTTCGCCTGTGGGAACCGGTGGCACCCAAGCCGGCGTCAGGACCGGCGAGCAAAGCGCCGCCGCCCTGATCCTCAAGGCTTGGCGGCGGACTTGCCCGTTTCGGCCGCGGTCCGCAGGCGCCCGCAATCCGCATCCTCGCCGGGGCCGGTCTCGATCAGCGGAAGCAGGGCAGCGATGGGAGCGGCGAAAAGCAGGGCAACGGCGCCGCCGCCCCGCAACAGCAGCCCCTTTTTGTCGAGCGCGTAATCCGGATGGCGGAAGCTGCCATAGAGCTTCAGTGGCGTGCGCAGTGACAAGAGCCCGGGATGCTTGGGTTCCGGCCGGATGTCCAGATCGAATCTTTCCTTGTCGAGATCGAAGGTGCCGCTGCCGTCGATCCGGGTCTGGTCGGTATCGACCAGAAAGAGCTTGGATACCCCCTGGCCGTTCTTGACGTCGAACACCGACGCGCCGCAGCGGACCGCGATGTCCTTGTCGCCCGAGAGAAGCAACTCGATGATCTTGCCTCCGTTGAGTCCGGCCGCCGCGTCGATCAGGTTGGAGACGCGCGCGCCCGACATCAGGATGCTGACCTGTCCGTTGGACTTGGCGGCGATGTCGGCGATCGAGTCGCCGCTGCCGGCCAGATCCACGCGCCCGCCGACGACCCCCTGCGCCTTGACGATGGTGGCGTTGCTCGGCATCAGCTGGGCCAGGTGCAACTTCTTCGCGGACACGTCGATGCGTGCCTTGAGTTCGCTCCCACGCGCGTCGAGACCGATTTTCGAATCGACCCGGCCACCGGCGACGTCGACCAGGAACGGATCGAGCGTGAGCACCGCGTCCTTGAGGACCAGGCCGACCTTCAAGTCGCGCACCGTCAGGTTGCCCGGCGCTTCGATGCGGTCGGCGGCGAGTTCCGCGTTGGCGTCGATCGCCTTCAGTCGGCCGCCTTCGAACTTGCCCGCGGGAAGCAGCCGTTCGCCGGTCGGCGCGCTGGCGTGCGGGAGCACCCGGTCTCCGTTCTTGGCCCGCTCCTGACCCTGCGCGACCGCGCGATTCCCGGTCGTCGCCTGGGTGGGCGCGTCGGCGCCCTTGGCGTCCTTGGTCTGGACCCCGATCAATGGCCCCAGGTCGGCGATACGCAACAGGCGGCTGTGCAGCTTGGCCTGCAGCAGTGGCCGCGAGGCGCGCCGGAGATACGAGCCGCTGCCTTCGACGTCGGTGGACCCGATCTGCCCGCGCAAGTCGTCCAGGCCGTACCGGTCACCCTTGAGCGTCAGGCGGCCTGCCAGCGTGTACGGGGGCGAGGCGGGCAGCGGCAGCGCCAGGAAGGGATAGAGGTTGGCGAGGGTCTGTCCGGCAATCTTGAGGTCGACGTCGATGGCGCTGATCTTCGCGGCGTCGGCGACCGAGCCCTCCAGGTCCAGCGTCGTCGTGCCGGCGACCAGGTGGCCCTTGAGCGGAAACGTGACCCCGGACTCCTCGAAACTCAGGACGTCACCGGTCAAGGCATTGCCGGCGAACTTCGCGTCGTGGTAGCGCCCGGAGAACTCGAACCGGGTCGTGTAGTGGCTGTTGTCGGGCGCGGCCTTCGCGTTCGCCGCCTTCGGCAGCGTCGCGGGGTCGAAGGTGCTCGCATCGATCGCCAGGTGCGCCGGGACGCCGCGGTCGTCGTACTCCAGATGACCTCGGGTCAAGGACAGGCTGCTGATGCGCAGCGCGCTCGGCTTGGTGTCCGACGGGTCGGAAAGGACCCAGTTCTTGCGCTTGTCCGCGAGTTGCTCGAACCGCAGGTCGGCGTCGGCGAGAGCGACCCGCGGCAGCAAGACATGGCCGTCGAACAGGTCCCGCAACGAGACCGAGAACTCGAGCGTCCCGATGCGCGCCATGGGGACCGGGTCGGCCCAGGGTGCGTTGGCGAACACCACGTCGCGCATCCGGATCGTCGGCGCCAGCCCCAGACGGACGTGCAAATCCGAGATCGTGAACTGGCGGTGGGTCTTGGCGCTCACATAGCGTTCGAGCGGCCCTCGAAACCAGTTCCAGTCGAACAGGATGAAAAGCAGGAGGAGGGCGGCCACCAACCCGGCCCCGATTGCACGCGAGCGGCTCACGACACACCCTCGCGTGAGCCGCGCGGTGCCGGCTCGCCTACATGCGGATCTACTTTCATGTCCCTTTCCGAGATGCGCCCCGCCGGGGCATGGCAATGGTCTTGCGGTCTGTCGCCTCGGTCTGTAGGACAAGCATTCTTGCCACGGCCCGAACGGGACTACGCGGCGAAGATACGATGGTCGCAGCGCAACGCAAACAAAGTCTTCCTGCCGCAGGTCCCGGCGCGGCCTTGGCGCCCTCGTTCACCATGACCCTCGACCTCTTCGACACCCACGACGCCAGCGCCCCGGACTCCGAACCGCTGGGCGATGGCGCCGTGGTGCTGCGATCTTTCGCCCGGTCCGCCGAGGCGGCACTGTGGGCGGACGTGCAAGCGGTCATCGCCGCAGCACCGCTGCGGCACTTCGTGACACCGGGCGGCTTGTCGATGGCCGTGGCGACGACCAACTGCGGACCCCTGGGCTGGATCAGCGACCGCCGTGGCTACCGCTACGTGGCACGCGACCCGGACAGCGGCGCACCATGGCCGCTGCTCCCGGCGACGTTCGGTCACCTGGCGCGCGCGGCGGCAGCCGCCGCCGGATACGCCGGTTTCGCGCCGGATGCCTGTCTGGTCAATCGCTATGTCCCGCGGACGCGGCTCTCGCTGCACCAGGACCGCGACGAAAAACGCCTCGATGCGCCCATCGTGTCCGTCTCGCTCGGCCTGCCCGCCTCGTTCCAGTGGGGGGGACTGCGGCGCGGCGACCCGACCGTGCGTCTGGTACTCCGGCATGGGGACGTGGTGGTCTGGGGCGGTCGGTCGCGACTGCGGTTCCATGGCGTCCTCCCGCTGGCGGATGGCGAGCATGCCTTGCTGGGTCGCCAGCGTATCAACCTCACGTTTCGCCAGGCGGGGTAGTCGGCGACCTTGCGGGTGCCATCACCCGCCGTCTTCTTCCTGAGCCTCGCCCTCGGGCAGATGGATCAGGCCGGTGGTGTAGTTGTATTCGAACACCTCGCCGTGCCGGCCCCATTCGATGGCCGTCTGCAGCACACGCTCGGCCTCGGCGCTGTCGAGCGTTTCGTTCAGCAGGCGCAGGAAGGGCTCTTCCGGCAGCTCGCCGGACTCTTCTTGTTCCAGGCTGTGGCGGATGTGCGCAGCCAGCGGCACGTGCGCCAGCAACTGGCGGCCGAACAACTCCTGGCGCTCGTTGTGCTCGCCATCGACGTACTGTTGGCCGATGGGCGTGATGTGCAAATCGCCCTGCACCAGTTGCGCGAGCCCGAGCATCGATACGGCCTGGGCGAGCGGCAGCAACTCGTCGTCGGTGAGCTCGGTTTCCTCGGCCAGGCGCGGCAGGTCGGCGCGGCCGGCGAAGGTGTCGCCGGCGAGCAGTTCCAGCAGGCCCTCCATGCGGCCGACGTCGGCCTCGGGCAGGCGCTCACCGAGCTGCAGCGCGGCCGGTTCTTCGGTGGCGCGGCCGCGGCTGGCGCGGCCCACGGTCATCAGGGCATAGATTTCGTCGATCAACTGGCGCACCTCGGGGCTTTCCGGGTTGCGCGGACGAGGCAACTGCACCGAAAGCTGGAAGCGCACGCGGCCCGGGTCGCTGGCAAAAATCAGGACGCGGTCGGCCATCAGCACGGCCTCCTCGATGTTGTGCGACACCACCAGGATCGCCTTGGTCGGAATGTCCCGGCTGGTCCAGAGCTCGAGGATGTCTTCTCGCAGCCGCTCGCCCGTGAGCACGTCGAGCGCGGAGAAGGCTTCGTCCATCAGCAGGACTTCGGGTTCGACCACCAGCGCCCGGGCGATGCCGACGCGCTGGCGCATGCCCCCCGAAAGCTCGCGCGGCAGTGCGCCCTCGAAGCCGGTCAGCCCGATCAGCCGGATCGCCGCTTCGGCACGGCGCTCGCGCTCTTGCGTGGCCACGCCGCGAGCCTCGAGCCCGAGCTCGACGTTGGCCTGCACCGTCAGCCAGGGGAACAGCGCGAAGGACTGGAACACCATGCTCACGCCACGGGCCGGCCCGTAGAGGGGTTGGTCACGCAAACGCACCTCGCCGCTGTCGGCCGGGATGAGGCCGGCCATGATGCGCAGCATGGTCGACTTGCCCGACCCGCTCTGGCCCAGGAGCGAGACGATCTCACCCTCGGCGAGCCGAAAATCCACGCCTTCGAGCACCGAGCGAGCGTTTCCGTCGGCCGATTTGAAGGACTTGCCGACATTCTTGAGTTCAACGATCGCGCGGGCCATGGCCGGTATCCTTCGTTCGTCAGGGGTGCGGGCGAAAAAGACGCTCGGGGTCAAAAGTGCAGGCGGTCTTCGGCCATCCGGTAGAGACGCCGCCACACGAAATGATTCATGCTCATCACGAACAGGCACATCACGCCGATCCCGAGCGCGATGCGGGGGAAGTCGCCGACCGTGGTCATTTGGCGGATGTAGCTGCCCAGGCCCTGGGCCTGCAGGGTCGTGTCGCCCCAGGTCACGTACTCGGCGACGATGCTCGCGTTCCAGGAGCCGCCACTGGCGGTGATGGCACCGGTGACGAAGCTTGGAAACACCGCCGGCAACAGGTAACGGCGCCAGCGCAGCCACCCCGTCAGGCCCAGGTTTTGTGCGGCATACCGCAATTCGGTCGGCACCGACGAGGCGCCCGCGATCACGTTGAACAAGATGTACCACTGGGTCCCCAACACCATCAGGGGCGACAACCAGATGCTTGGATTGAGGTGGAAGTAGACGATGCCGGCGACGGCCAAGGGGAACACCAGGTTCACCGGAAATGCGGCCAGGAACTGGGCGGCGGCCTGCAAACGGTTGGCCCAGACCGGATTCATGCCGATCCAGATGCCGGCCGGCACCCAGACCACCGCGGCGAGCACGATCAGAACCAGCACCCGCAGCATCGTGTAGCAGCCCAGCACGACCACATGGAACACCTCGCTCAGGCCCACCTCTGCGCGAACGAATTCGAACAGACGCCACACCGCGAGCAAAATGGCTGCTGCCACGACCGCGTCCCAGGCCCTCGAGAGGGCCGTGTTCGGGGGCTTCGCCCGGGCCCGGATCGAGGTGCCGTCGTGCTGGCGCTTGAACACTCGAAACGAGTTCTCCAGCAGCGTCACGGCCCGCAACCCCAATGCCTGCAGTCGGTCGGTGCGGCGCAGCCAGGTCAGCAGCCAGGAACTCGGGGCGCTCTCCTGGCTGCCTTCCTCGAAGCGAAATTTGTCGGCCCACGCCAGGAGCGGACGGAAAAACAGCTGGTCGTAGAGCGTGATGCCGACCAGCATGCCGAAAATCGCCCAGCCGATCGCGCCGAGGTTGCGTTGCTCGATCGCCAGCGCGATGTAGGAGCCGACGCCCGGGAGCTTGATGTCCTGGTTGGAGACCGAGATCGCTTCCGATGCGACGACGAAGAACCAGCCCCCCGACATCGACATCATCATGTTCCACAGCAGGCCCGGCATCGCGAAGGGCAGTTCGAGCCGCCAGAAGCGTTGCCATCCCGAGAGCTGGAAGATCGCCGCGGCTTCTCTCAGTTCGCCCGGCACAGTACGCAACGACTGATACATGCTGAAGGCCATGTTCCATGCCTGCGAGGTGAAGATCGCGAAAATCGCCGCGCATTCGACACCGAAGAGATTGCCTGGAAACAGCAAGATGAAAGGCGCCACTGCGATCGCCTGGAAACCGAGGATGGGGATCGATTGCAGGATGTCGAGCAGCGGCACGAGCACTTTCTCGGCCGCCTTGTATTTGGCGGCCAGCACCGCGAACACGCAGGCGAACGCGAGCGAGCCGGCCATCGCGATGAACATGCGCAAGGTGGTGCGCATGAGGTAGTACGGAAGAACGACCGGATCGAGCGTCAGCGGCAGGGTCTCGCCCACCTGGTAGGGGCGCGCCATCTGCGAGCCGCCATACGCCAGCATCACGAGCAGCGACAGCACGAGCGGGAGGAGGGCCCAGTCCCACTTGTTGCCGGTGGACTCGACCACCTGCCGAGGAAAAAAACGCTTGTCGATCATCGAGAACGCGGCACTCGGGTCAGAAGGCCCCGGTCGGGGGCGAAATGTGGCAGGCGATTGTCACCGCGTTGCGGCGCGACAAGCTTGCGGTGCCCGGCGGCGCCCTACACCGATTTCGCCTAGCGTCCGATGGCCGGCGCGATCTCGGCCACGCAGCATCGGCAGGTCCCAACCCGACCGAACTCGAAAATGAAGAACTTCATGCTTGCCGTATCTCTCGCCGCTGTATTGAGTGCCTGCAGTTCAGGCCCGAGCAATTTGCAGACCGTGAGCGGCGATACCAAGCCCCAGCCCGTGATCGTGCAGGTGCCGGTCCAGGTCACGACGCCGGGCCTCGAATCGGGCTGCTGGGCCCAGTTCTACACCGATCGCGATTTCAAGGGCGATGTCGCGACGCTCGACGGCCCGGTGCAGCTCGACAGCGAGGACAAATTCACCGCCCGCCAGTTGAAGCGCCACATCGACAGCCTCGTGACCGGCCCGAAAGCGACCTTGCGCGTGTATGAACACGCGATGTTCAAGGACCGTACGATGGCCTTCGGCCCGAACAGCCGCGAAGCCGGGCTGATCACCAAGCTCGGGATCGGCGGCGAAATCCAGTCGCTGCAGCTCGACTGCAGCAACTGAACACGCTTACGGGCGCGCCAGCAGCGTTGCAGCGAAACCCAGTCGCGCGCAGCTCGTACACGGGCATTTGAAGCGGGCCGCCGGTTCGACCGCGCGC
>JALYHO010000121.1 GCA_030776545.1 Pseudomonadota bacterium
CCCCTCGCGGGTCGATCCAACGCCGCGGCGTGTACGCGCGGCCGCCGACCTGGAGCGTGCCCGCATCCGGCGTGCGCAATCCGGAGAGCACTTCCAGCAGTTCGCTCTGGCCGTTGCCGGCGACCCCGGCGACGCCGACGATCTCTCCGGCGCGCAGCGTCAGCCCGACCGCGTCGAGGCGCAGCACGTTCAGGGTGTCGCGCACGGTCAGGCGCGAGGCGTCGAGCCGCACCGGGCCCGTGCCGGTCGATGGACGAGCGGGTCGACCCAGCTGGACCTGGCGCCCGACCATGGCGAGTGCGAGCCCGGGCACCGACGCGTCGGCGATGGCGCATTCGTGAACCACGCGGCCACCGCGCATCACGGTCACGCGGTCGCACAGTCGCATCACTTCGGCGAGCTTGTGGGTGATCAGGACGACGGTCGTCCCCTGCTCGCGCAGGCGGCCGAGCACCTCGAACAAGGAATCGGTTTCCTGGGGGGTGAGCACGGCGGTGGGTTCGTCCAGGATCAGGATGCGGGCGCCGCGATAGAGGACCTTGAGGATCTCCAGGCGTTGGCGGTCGCCGACCGAGAGGTCGGCCACGACGCGGTCCAGGTCGACCTCCAGGCCGGTGGCAGCCATCAATCCGCGCAGGCGCGGTCGCACCATCGCGTCGGCGCGCCGCAGCAGCGGGTGCGGCTCGGCGCCCAACATCACGTTGTCGATCGCGCTCAGGGTCTCGACCAGCATGAAGTGTTGGTGAACCAGCCCGAGACCGAGCGCGATCGCATCGGCGGCATGCCGGATCCGCACCGGGGTGCCGTCGATCTCGATGCGGCCGGCATCGGGGGCTTGCAGCCCGTAGAGGATCGCCATGAGCGTGCTCTTGCCGGCACCGTTTTCCCCGACCAGGCCGTGCACGGTCGCCGCCTCGACACTCAGGTTCACGCCGCGGTTGGCGGCAACGCTGCCGTAGCGCTTGTCGATGTCGATCATGCGGACCGCCGGAAGCCTTGCCGACACTGTGCCCGCAGGCCTCGCGGGTTGCTCGATGGGGGACACGCAGCCAGCCGCAGGCGGTCGCCGCGTCAGTACTTGCAGGCGTTGTCGGCCATGTAGTCGGCGACCTTGATCTTGCCGGCGATGATGTCGGCCTTGGCGGCGTCCGCCTTCTTCCTCATCTCCGGCGTCAGGAGCCTGGCGTTGTCGTCGTCGACGGCATAGTCGACGCCGCCCTCCTTCAGGCCGAGCACCGTGACGCCGGCCTTCCACTGGTTGACGGCCTCGTACACCGCGTTGTCGACCCGCTTGAGCATCGACGTGAGCATGGTGCCGGGTTGCAGGTGGTCCTGGTTGCTGTCGACGCCGATGGCGAGCTTGCCCGCGTCCTTGGCGGCCTGGTAGACCCCGATGCCGGTTCCGCCCGCAGCTGCGAACACCACATCGGCACCCCTGCCGAACTGGGCCTTGGCCAGTTCCGCGCCGCGTCCCGGGTCGGCCCACGCGGCGCCGGTGGTGCCGGTCATGTTGGCGACCACCTCGGCCTTGGGGTTGGCGTATTTGACGCCCTGCTCGTAGCCGCATTGGAACTTGCGGATCAGCGGGATGTCCATGCCGCCGACGAACCCGACCTTGCCGGTCTTGCTGGCACCGGCGGCCAGCACGCCGACCAGGAAGCTCCCCTCTTGTTCCTTGAAGACGACCGATTCGACGTTGGGCTGATTCACCACCATGTCGATCAACGCGAATTGCAGTTTCGGGAACTCCTTGGCGATTTTCTCGATGGCCGCGGCCTGGGCGAAGCCGATCCCGACGATCGGACTGGCGCCGCGCTCGGCCATGCGGCGCAGGGCCTGTTCGCGCTGCGTTTCGTTGGAGATCTCGAATTCGAGGTAGGGCTTGCCGCTCGCTTTCTTCCAGCGCTCGATGCCGCGGTAGGCGGCTTCGTTGAAGGACTTGTCGAACTTGCCGCCCATGTCGAACACGATCGCGGGCTCGGCGCCCGCCGTGGCGCCGGCAAGCAGGGTGACGGCCAGGGTACCCAGGCGCAAGTGGTGCTTCATGATGGCTTGTTCGTGCGAGGTCGTTGGGTGCATGATGCGGCATTTCCAGCCCGGGCCGTGGCCGCAAGCGCTTGAAAGTGATTCGATTGAAGCAGAAATCGGGCGGCGCGGGAACGCCTGGGCCTGCGTTGCCGCGACACCGCGCATCTTCGCCATCCAGGATCGACCGTGGGCGACCGTGACATCACCGCTGCGGCCTTTCGTGCCCTTCCCAAGGTCTTGCTGCACGAGCACCTCGACGGTGGCCTGCGTCCAGCGACGCTCTTCGAACTCTGCCGGTCCCGCCGCCTGGCGCTCCCCGCCAGCGACCCTGCCGCGCTGGCCGAGTGGCTCCGTGCCCAGGCCGACTCCGGCAGCCTGGAGCGTTATTTGCGCGGCTTCGAACTCACGGTCGCCGCCATGGCCACGCCCGAGGCGTGCGAGCGCGTCGCTTTCGAAGCCGCCGAAGACGCGCGCCTCGATGGCTGCGTCCTGGCCGAATTTCGAATGGCGCCGCTGTTGCTCGAACCCCATGGCCTCGACGGCGACACCGTGGTCGAGGCGTTGGTGCACGGCCTGGCGCGCAGCGCACTGCCCGCCGGGCTGATCGTCTGTGCGATGCGCCATCAGGCCCCGACCGAGACCCGGCGGGCGGCCCTGCTGGCGGCGCGCCACGCCGGCCGCGGCGTGGTGGGCTTCGATCTGGCGGGGGCCGAGCGCGGTCACCCGCCGACCGTGCATGCGACCGCGTTTCGAATCGCGGCCGAGGCCGGACTGGGCCTGACCTGCCATGCGGGCGAAGCCGATGGCGCCGGCCGGGTGTTCGAAGCCGCGCGACTCGGCGCGACCCGCATCGGTCACGGCATTCACCTCATGGCGGGCGCGAGCTCGGCGCTGGTGGCCGAGCAGGTGAGCGCGGCCCGCGCCGCCGATCTGCATTTCGAGGTCTGTCCGAGCAGCAACGTGCATACCGGCGCCGTCGCCGATTTGTCGCGCCACCCGATTCGGGCGATGCTCGAGGCGGGCCTCTCGGTCTCGTGCTCGACCGACAACCGGCTCATGTCGGGCGTGACGCTCAGCAGCGAACTGGCTGCCCTGCACGCCGCGGCAGGCCTGGGCTGGACGACGCTCGTGCAGACCATGCGCCACGCCGCCGAGCGATCGTTCCTGCCACCGCCGTTGCGGTCGGCCGCGCTCGCGGCCATCGACCGGGGCGTGGGCCTGCCGCGCACGCCACACCGGTAGACTGGACGTCGCCGGCGAATGCCGACTCGTCCCACCCCCTCTCGCAACCGCAGGATTCCCGATGGAGTCGCCCCTTCCGATCGTTCCGGCGTTCTACCTCGAGCGCGTGGCTCGACTCCTGGCCGACGGCCAGCGCAAGCTCCTGGGATTGGTGGGCCCGCCGGGCGCCGGCAAATCGAGCCTCGCGGCGGCCTTGCGCCTGGCCTACGCGGAGCGAGCGCAGGTCGTGCCGATGGATGGCTTTCACCTTGCCACTGTGGAATTGAGCCGCCTCGGGCGGGCGCAACGCAAAGGGGCGCCCGACACCTTCGACAGCGCCGGCTACGCGGCGCTGTTGCGGCGCATCCGGGACCAGCGCGACGACATCGTCTATGCCCCGGACTTCCGCCGTGATCTCGAGGAGCCCGTGGCCGGCGCGATCGCCGTCTTGCCGCATACCCGTCTCATCATCACCGAAGGCAACTATCTGTTGTTGGACGAGGGCGCCTGGCCGAGCGCGGCGAAGCTTCTCGACGAGGTCTGGTACGTCGAGGTCGACGATGCGCTGCGCACGACCCGGTTGCGGCGGCGTCACGAGGCGTTCGGCCGCGCCCCGGAAGACGCCGAAGCGTGGGTGATGAACACCGACCAGCCGAACGCCAAACGCATCGAAGCCACCCGGGGCCGCGCCGATCTGACGTTCCGGTGGGACCCCTGCTGACCGCCTCGGGAGTTCAGGCCGCCCGGGCCATGCGTTGCGGGGTGGCGAGCACGTCGTCGATGACCTGAAGCATGGCTTGGGCCGTGTTGTCCCAGGAGTACTTGGCGACCGTCGCGAGCATCGCCTCGTTGCGCTGCGCGGCGGCGGCCCGGTCCTCGTCGAGCGCCTCGGCGCACGCCTGCTCGAATGCCGGCGCCCCCCGCGCGATCCTGACATGGTCCCCGTACAAGGCAACGACGTCGTGCACCGGCGTACTGACGATCGGGCGCTCGGCGGCCATGTACTCGAGGGTCTTGGTCGGGCTGATGAACCGGGTCGACTCGTTGAGCGCGAACGGCAGCAGGCACACGTCCCAGCCCGCCACCAATTGCGGCAGCAACGCATAGGACTGCTGGCCCAGCCAACGGATGTTGGCGCGGCGCGGCAGGTCGTCGGCAGAGATCTTCACGACCGGTCCGACCATCACGACATTCCACTCCGGGCGGGCGGCCGCGACCCGATCGAGAAGGTCGAGGTCGAGCCGCTCGTCGATCACGCCGAAAAAGCCCAGCCGGGGGCGCGGGACGTCGCCCTGCAGTGCGTCGGCACGCGCCAGCTGCGCCGTCTCTCCCAGCGCGCGGGTACGCGCGTAGTGCTGGGCATCGACGGCGCTCGGCAAGCAGATCACGCGTCGGTGGCGGCTGCGTTTGGCCTCGTAGAGGCTGGGGCCGCCGGTGAATACGGCATCCGCGACATCGAGCAGTTCCGATTCGCGTTGGCACAGCAACGCGGGTGCGTTCTTGAACGCCGACAGTTCGTCCATGCAGTCGTAGAACGTGGCCCGCGGCGCCAAGTCACGCAACAGCGGCAACGCCATCGGGGTGTAGAACCAGGCCACATAGTCCTGGATCGCGTGCTCGCGAAGATGGGCGCGGAGCAACGCCGACAAGGTCTCGAACTGATCATCGGCGAAGCCGTGATCGCCGCGTGGCAGGTGCGGAGTGAGCACCTCCACACCGGGGCTGGGACGCGCGACTTCGAGGCGCGCCGGGCCGTCCGTCGGCATGGGCTCTTCGAGCAACACCACCGGGTGACGGCGGGCGAACCGCTGCAACAGGTGCTGGGGACGCTGAAGGACAAAATTCCAGCGCAGATGGCAGAAAACGACGATGTGCATCAAGGGCCCTTCCAACTTGGTACGCCGTCCTGGGCAACCGGCGTGCCCGTGACGAAGGCAAACAACGCGCCGCTTCCGGCACGCCGTTTGCCGATGGGGTCCGGATCATCCTCATCAAAAGGAGCTGCTGATGGACAAAAAAAGCGCGGGGCTCGACGCCGCGGCCTCGACGGCGGTGCCGGGCCGGCGTGGTTTCGACTACCTGGTCGTCGGTGCCGGATTTGCGGGTTGCGTGCTGGCCGAACGTCTGGCGAGCCAACTCGGGATGCGCGTGCTGGTGGTCGACAAACGCCACCACATTGGCGGCAACGCGTATGACCGCTACGACGACCACGGGGTGCTGATCCACCCCTACGGTCCGCACATCTTCCACACCAACTCGGCCGACATCTTCGAGTACCTGTCGCTCTTCACCGAATGGCGCCCCTACCAGCACCGGGTGCGGGCCAGCGTGGATGGCCAGCTGGTGCCCTTTCCGATCAATCTCGACACCGTCAACCAGCTGTACGGGCTCAACCTCACGTCGTTCGAGATGGAGGCCTGGCTCGCAGGCGTCGCCGAACGCAAGGCCGACATCACCAACTCCGAGGACGTGATCGTCAGCAAGGTCGGCCGCGAGCTCTACAACACTTTTTTTCGCGGCTACACCCGCAAGCAATGGGCGCTGGATCCGTCCGAGCTCGACGCCAGCGTGACGGCCCGCGTGCCGACGCGGACGAATCGCGACGACCGCTATTTCACCGACACGTTCCAGGCGATGCCGCTGCACGGCTACACGCGCCTGTTCGAGCGCATGCTCGGGCACCCCAATATCTCGGTGATGCTCAATACCGACTTCGCCGACATCGCCGACGTGCTCCCGTGGCGCCACATGGTCTACACCGGACCGATCGATGCATTTTTCGGCCACAAGTACGGCAAGCTTCCCTATCGCAGCCTGCGTTTCGAGCACCGTCACCTGCCTTGCGAAAGGCTCCAGCCAGTCGGCACCGTGAACTTTCCGAACGACTATGGCTACACGCGGATCAGCGAATTCAAGCACATCACCGGCCAACACCACGCCGGCACGTCGGTGGTGTACGAGTACCCGTGCGCCGAGGGCGACCCGTACTACCCGGTGCCCCGCCCGGAGAATGCCGCGCTCTACCGGCGCTACGAAGCAGAGGCCGACGCCCTGACCGACGTCACGTTCGTCGGGCGCCTCGCCACTT
Source organism: Pseudomonadota bacterium (assembly GCA_030776545.1). GTDB lineage: Bacteria > Pseudomonadota > Gammaproteobacteria > Burkholderiales > Burkholderiaceae_C > LMDS01. The sequence continues at coordinate 6,338 of JALYHO010000121.1, forward strand.
ACAAGTACTACAACATGGATCAGGTGGTCGGCCAGTCGCTCGCTGCCTTCCGGCGCTTGCGCAAGCGCCACGATGGGCGCGCCGCTGAAGCGTTCGCCACCACCCCCGGCGCGGTGAGCTCGGCCGTTCCCGAGTGATGGAGCCGCTGGCGTTGTGGGCGGGTCCCGAATGCACGGTCAACCGAGTCGGTGACGTCTGGCGCGACCAGCTCGAAGAGACCGGATTCGCACGCCGCCTGGACGATCTCGACCGCCTCGCCGGCCTGGGCATCCGCTGCTTGCGGTTTCCCTTGCTGTGGGAACGCGGCGTGCAGGCAGTGGGCGAGCCCTGCGACTGGCGGTGGGCCGATGTCCGGATCGAGCGCCTGCGGGCGCTCGGTGTGGACTGCATCGCCGGTCTGGTGCACCATGGCAGCGGGCCGCGCGGGACCCAGTTGCTCGACCCGGCTTTTCCGCAGGCTTTGGCGGGCTATGCGCGGGCCGTGGCCGAACGCTATCCGCATCTGAGCGCCTACACGCCCGTGAACGAACCGCAGACGACGGCACGGTTCAGCGCGCTCTACGGCATCTGGTACCCGCACCAACGCGACGATCGCGCTTTTTTGCGCGCTCTCCTCCACCAGGTGCAGGCCACGCGCCTGGCGATGCGCGAAATCCGCGCGGTCAATCCAGCCGCGCGCCTGGTGCAGACCGATGACCTGGGTCATGTCGACTCGACCCCGACGCTGCGCTACCAGGCCGAGTTCGAGAACATCCGGCGCTGGCTCGGCTTCGACCTGCTCTGCGGCCGGGTCGACCGCCATCACCCCCTCTGGGCCTATCTGCTGCGCAACGGCATCGCGGCGGGCGAGTTGCGGTCGCTCGTGGACGACCCCTGTCCGCCCGACGTGGTGGGCATCAACCACTACCTGACCAGCGACCGCTTCCTGGACGACCGCATCGGCCACTACCCTGCATCGATGCACGGTGGCAACGGCCGCCACCGCTACGTCGACGTCGAATCGGTCCGGGTGCTGGGCGCCTTGCCGGGAGGCATGGAAGCCCGCTTGCGTGAGGCCTGGCAGCGCTACCGCCTGCCCGTGGCGATCACCGAGGTGCATTTGGGATGCACGCGCGAAGAACAGCTGCGCTGGCTGGTCGCGGCGTGGAACGCGGCGCAGCGCCTGCGCGACGAAGGCGCAACGGTGCGCGCCGTCACGATCTGGGCTGCCTTCGGCACGACCGATTGGGACAGCCTCTTGTGCCAGACCAGAGGCGCCTACGAGCCCGGCATGTGGGACGCGCGCAGCGAGCCACCGCGGCCCACCGCGCTGGCCCGGGTCGCCTCTCAGCTGGCGCACCGGGTCGCCCCCGAGCACCCGGTGCTGGGG
>JALYHO010000122.1 GCA_030776545.1 Pseudomonadota bacterium
AATCGAATCATGCATGACATCACCAACGCGCTGTCGGCCGCGACCCTCTACACCGACCACCTGCTCGCTCGCGAACCGCGCCTGAGCGAACCGGGGCGGCGGCGGCTCGACGCGATCTCGCGCGCCATCGCGCAGGCCGCGACCGGGCTGGTCCGACTGCGCGAGCCCGGGTCCGACCCTCGCTCGCATGCACCGGAGCGTCGCGAGGTGCGTTCATGACGCCCGGCGAGCCGACCCGGGAAAGCGCCCGGCTCCTGGTCGTCGACGACGAACCCACGCACCTTCGCGCGCTGTGCGACACCCTCGAGGAACAAGGCTTCGACGTGCAGGCCTGCAACCACCCGTCCCAGGCCCTGGAGGCATTGCGCCGCAGCCGCTACGACTTGTTGTTGTCGGACCTGGCGATGCCCGACATGAACGGCATCGAACTGCTGCGCGCCGCATTGCTGCGAGACCCGAGCATGGTGGCGATCATCATGACCGGCGAAGGCACGATCGGCTCGGCGGTCGAGGCGATGAAATCGGGCGCCTTCGATTTCATGCTCAAGCCCTTCAATCTGAGCGCGGTGCTGCCGACGCTGGAGCGCGGCCTGGAAATGCGCCGGCTGCGGCACGCCAACGCAGCCCTCGAACGGCGGGTCCGCGAGCACGCCGCCGAACTCGAACTCGCGAACCGCGAGCTCGACGCGTTCACCCGCTCGGCCTCGCATGACTTGCGCTCGCCGCTCAACGCGGTGCTGGGCTTTTCGACGCTGCTCTTGCACAAGGTCGGCCCGCATCTGCCGCCCGACCAGCGGGCGCTGATCGTCAACACCGAGCTGGCGGCGCGCCGCATGGACCAGTTGATCTCGGCGCTGATGCGCTTGTCGCGCCTCGGCCGGCATGCCTTGCGCTTGCACCCGGTCGACCTCAACGCGCTGGTCCAGTCGGTGGTGCTCGACCTGCGCCGCGACCAACCGCAGCGCGACGTCAGCGTCGACATCCACCGCCTGCCCGCGGTCATCGGCGACGAAGTGCTGCTGCGCCAGGTCTTTTTCAACCTGCTTTCGAACGCGTTCAAGTTCACGAGCCGGGTGGCCTGCGCCTTGGTCGAGGTCGGCTGCCTGGACGCCGCCGCCGACCCACCGGTGTATTTCGTGCGCGACAACGGCGCCGGCTTCGACGCCCAGCGCGCCGGCCGTCTGTTCGAGGCCTTTTCGCGCCTGCACCGCAGCGCGGACTTCGAAGGCAGCGGGGTCGGCCTGTCCATCGTCCGGCGGGTGGTGCAGCGCCACGGCGGCCGGATCTGGGCCGAGTCGGTTCCCGGACGCGGCGCGACCTTTCTCTTCACACTGCGGGGCGACCGGGCGACGCCCGCGCAAAAAACGCCGGCCGCGTGAGAAAATCGGTGGTTTCAGGAATTGCGGAATCACCATCATGGACGTCGAACACATCAATGCCATCGGCAACTCCCTGGCCGACCTGACCCGGCGAACCCTCGACCTCCGGGGGTATCTTTGACTACGATCGCAAAGCGCTGAGACTCAACGAAGTCAACGCCGCGCTCGAGAACCCGAAGGTCTGGGACGAACCCCGGCGAGCTCAGGAACTGGGGCGCGAAAAGCGCACCCTCGAGACGGTGGTGCAGACGATCGACCACCTCACCAGCAACCTCTCGGACAACACCGAGTTGTACGAGATGTCCAAGGCGGACGCCGACACCGAGGGCCTGCTGGCGATCGAAGCCGAAGCGAAGAAGCTCGAGGAGTCGGTGGCCGCGCTGGAGTTTCGGCGCATGTTCAACAACCCCGCCGACCCGAGCAACTGTTTCATCGACGTCCAGGCCGGTGCCGGCGGAACCGAGGCCTGCGACTGGGCCAGCATGCTGCTGCGCCAGTACCTGAAGTACGCCGAACGCAAGGGCTTCAAGACCACGATGGAAGACGAGTCCGCGGGCGACATCGCAGGCATCAAGAGCGCGACCATCAAGGTCGAGGGCGACTACGCGTTCGGCCTGCTGCGCACCGAGACCGGCGTGCACCGCCTGGTCCGCAAGAGCCCGTTCGATTCGGCCGGTGGACGCCACACCAGCTTCGCCAGCATCTTCGTCTACCCCGAGGTCGACGATTCGATCGAAATCGACATCAATCCGTCGGACGTCCGCACCGACACGTTCCGCGCCAGTGGCGCGGGTGGCCAGCACATCAACAAGACCGACTCGGCGGTGCGGCTGACCCACATCCCGACCGGCATCGTGGTGCAGTGCCAGGACGGGCGCAGCCAGCACAGCAACCGCGACGTCGCCTGGAAGCGCCTGCGTTCGCGTCTCTACGATTTCGAAATGCGCAAACGCATGGAAGAACAGCAAAAGCTCGAGGACACCAAGACCGACGTCGGCTGGGGTCACCAGATACGGTCGTACGTGCTCGATCAAAGTCGCATCAAGGACTTGCGCACCAATGTCGAGATCAGCAACACGCAAAAAGTACTCGACGGTGACCTCGATCCGTTCATCGAGGCCAGTTTGAAGCAGGGTGTCTGACGCATGCGCGCTTTCCTTTTCGACCTCGACGGCACCCTGATCGACAGCATGCCGCACCACCAGAGCGCGTGGGACGCCTGGCACGTTCGGCACGGCCTGCCCATGGACTCGGATGGTTTTTTCGCGGCCACGGCCGGACGCTCGAATCCGGAAATCCTGGTCGACCTGTTCCCTGACCATTCGGCCGACGAAATCCAGGCGCTGGCCGACGAGAAGGAAGGCCTCTACCGCGAGATCGCGGCCCGCTCGCTCGGGCTCATCCCCGGCGCGCAGAGCTTCGTCGAGCGGGCCCGGGCGGCGCGCCTGCCGCTGGCGGTCTGCACCGCTGCCACCCCGCTCAACATGGCGCTCGCCTTCGATCGTCACGGCATCGACCGCTGGGTCGACACCGTGGTGAGCCCGGCCGACGGCTTGCGCGGCAAGCCCCACCCGGATATCTTTCTCGAAGCGGCGCGCCGCCTCGGCCTGGCGCCGGCGGACTGCCTGGTGTTCGAGGACGCGCCGCTCGGCATCGAGGCGGCCCGCCGCGCCGGCATGAAGGCGATCGCGCTCACCACGACGCTGCCGGCCGCAGCGTTCGCGGCCTACGACAACGTGTTGGCCATCGCCGCCGACTTCACCGCCCTGGACCCGCTCCTGCTGGCCCGCGCACCCGCCCCCGAACCGAAAGGTCAACCCGATGCGTGACGGCACCCCGACCCGCCTGGTCCACCGCGCCGACTACACGGCCCCCGCCTACTGGATTCGCAGCGTCGACCTGGTGTTCGACCTGGACCCGGCCCGGACCATGGTCGTGAGCAAGATGCAGATCGAGCGCAATGCCGCGGTCGCGGCTCAGCCGCTGCGCCTGCATGGCGAGGGCCTCACCCTCACCCGGGTCTCCGTCAACGATGCCTCGGTGTCGTTCCGCCACGAGGACGGAATGCTGGTGATCGATTCGGTCGCCGACCTGGCGCCGGGGCCGTTCAAGCTCGAGATCCGCAACACCTGCGCGCCCGACAAGAACACGCGCCTGTCCGGCCTCTACACGTCCGCCGGCGGCTTCTTCACCCAATGCGAGGCCGAGGGGTTCCGGCGCATCACCTACTTTCTCGATCGTCCGGACGTGATGGCGGTCTACACCGTGACCTTGCGCGCCGACAAGGCGAGCTATCCGGTGTTGCTGTCCAACGGCAACCTGATCGAAGAAGGTCCGCTGGCAGGCGAGCGCCACTATGCGAAGTGGCACGACCCCTTCCCCAAGCCTTCCTACCTGTTCGCGCTGGTGGCAGCCCGCCTGGTGGCGCGCCAGCAAAAGATCCGCACCCGGTCGGGCAGCGACCACCTGCTTCAGGTCTACGTGCGCCGCGGCGACCTCGACAAGACCGAACACGCGATGAACTCGCTCATCGCGTCGATCATCTGGGACGAAGCCCGCTTCAAGCTGCCGCTCGACCTGGAACGCTTCATGATCGTCGCCGTCGAGGACTACAACAGCGGGGCGATGGAGAACAAGGGTCTCAACCTGTTCAACACCAAGTACGTGCTGGCCACGCCCGCCACCGCGACCGACGACAACTATGCCGACATCGAGTCGGTCGTGGGCCACGAATATTTCCACAACTGGACCGGCAACCGCATCACCTGCCGCGATTGGTTCCAGCTGAGCCTGAAAGAGGGACTGACGGTTTTCCGGGACCAGGAATTCAGCATGGACATGGCGGGGTCTCCGAGCGCCCGCGCGGTCAAGCGCATCCAGGACGTGCGCGCCCTGCGGGAGGTTCAGTTCGCCGAAGACGCCGGCCCGATGGCGCACCCGGTGCGGCCCGACAGCTACGCCGAGATCAACAACTTCTACACCACGACCGTTTACGAAAAAGGCGCCGAGGTGGTTCGCATGATGCACACCCTGGTCGGCCGGGAAGGCTTCGCCCGGGGCATGGCGCTCTACTTCGAACGCCACGACGGGCAGGCCGTGACCTGCGACGATTTCGCCCAGGCGATCGCCGATGCCAACCCGCAGAGCGCGCTCGCCCGCACCCTGTCGCAGTTCAAGCGCTGGTATGCCCAGGCCGGCACGCCCCGGCTCAGCGCTCGCGGCCGCTACGACGCGCCGAGCCGCACCTACACCCTGGGCGTCGAACAGGCACCGGCCCCGACGGCCGTTGGCCTGACCGATCCTTTCGTGATTCCCTTGGCGATCGGCCTGGTCGGCCGCGACGGCCGGGCGTTGGCCGTGCAGCTCGAAGACGAGCCGGCCACGGGCGCCACCGAGCGCGTGCTGGTGCTGCAGGAGGCACGCACCTTCTACACCTTCGTCAACGTCGAGACCGAGCCGGTCCCATCGCTGTTGCGCGGTTTCTCGGCCCCGGTCATCCTCACCGACGGACTCTCCGACGCCGACCTGCTGGTGCTGCTCCAGCACGACCCGGACCCGTTCAACCGCTGGGAAGCCGGGCAACGACTGGCGCTGGCGCGAATGCTCGCGGCGGCGCGCGACGCGTCGGAACCCGAGCTCGACCCGGCCTTCATCGAGGCGATGCGCACGGTGCTGCGCCACCCCGGGCTGGACGCGGCGTTCAAGAGCCTGGTGCTGACGCTGCCGAGCGAGGGCTACCTCGCCGAGCAACTCGACCCGGTCGACCCGCCGCGCATCCACGCGGTGCGGATGGCCTACACGCGGCATCTCGCGCGGGCGCTGCACGCCGATTGGGAATGGGCCTTGCACTCCCACCACGGCGCCGGCGCCTACTCACCCGACCCGGTCGCGGCCGGCCGGCGCGCCTTGGCCAACCGGGCGCTGGCGATGCTGTGCCTGGACGCGGCCGCCAGCGGTGACCCGGTCTGGCCGGGCCGCGCCTTGCAGCGCTTCAAGGACGCGACCAACATGACCGACAAGCTCGGCGCGCTGAACGCTTTGGTGGGTTCGCACTCGCCCCTGGCCGAGACCGCCCTGCAACGTTTCTACGCGCAGTTCCGCGACCAGCCCCTGGTGATCGACAAGTGGTTCGCGCTGCAGGCCAGCGCGCCGGAAAACGGCGGTCGGGTGTTCGCGCGTGCCCAAGCCCTGCTGCGCCATCCCGATTTTTCGCTGCGCAATCCGAATCGGGCGCGCAGCCTGCTGTCGAGCCTGTGCGCGGGCAACCCGGCGGCGTTCCATCGGGCCGATGCCGCCGGCTACCAGCTCTGGGCCGACCACGTGATCGCACTCGACACCACCAATCCGCAATTCGCCGCGCGCTTCGCGCGCGTGCTCGACCGCTGGAGCCGGCTGGCCGACCCCTATCGCAATGCCGCGCGCGCGGCGATCGAGCGCGTCGCGGCCAAGTCCGACCTGTCGGGCGACGTGCGCGAGATCGTCAGCAACGCACTGGCGGCCTGACACCAAAGGAGACTCCTGCCCCATGGACCGCAAGAAAAACGCCTTCTACGCCCAGTCCGGCGGCGTCACCGCCGTGATCAACGCTTCGGCCTGCGGCGTGATCGAGACGGCCCGCGCGCACAAGGACCGGATCGGCAAGGTCTACGCCGGTCGCAACGGCATCATCGGCGCCCTCACCGAAGACCTGATCGATACCGGCAAGGAGTCGACGGCGACCATCGCCGGCCTGCGCGGCACGCCCTCCGGCGCCTTCGGTTCGTGCCGCTACAAGCTCAAGTCGCTGCAAGTCAATCGGCGCGAGTACGAGCGCCTGATCGAGGTCTTCCAGGCCCACGACATCGGCTACTTCTTCTACAACGGCGGCGGCGACTCGGCCGATACCTGCTACAAGGTCAGTCAGCTGAGCGCGTCGATGGGCTACCCGCTGCAGGCCATCCACGTCCCCAAGACCATCGACAACGACCTGCCGATCACGGACTGCTGTCCCGGCTTCGGCTCGGTCGCCAAGTACGTGGCCGTCTCGGCCCTCGAAGCCTCGTTCGACGTCCGCTCCATGGCCAAGACCTCGACCAAGGTCTTCGTGATGGAAGTGATGGGCCGCCACGCCGGCTGGATCGCCGCGGCGGGGGGCTTGATCGAAGCGCAGGGCATACCGGTCGTCATCCTCTTTCCGGAGATCGTCTTCGACGAGCAAAAGTTTCTCGCGCAGGTGGCCGAGCGGGTCGCCGAGCACGGCTTTTGCACCGTGATCGTCTCCGAGGGATGCCACCGCGCCGACGGCAGCTTCCTCGCCGAACAAGGCGCTCGCGACGCCTTCGGCCATGCGCAGCTCGGCGGGGCCGCGCCGGTGGTCGCCAACCTCATCAAGGAGGCCCTCGGGCACAAGTTCCACTGGGCGGTCGCCGACTACCTGCAACGCGCCGCGCGCCACATCGCCTCCGCGACCGACGTCAAGCAAGCGTACGAACTCGGCAAGAAGGCGGTGGAGCTCGCTCTCAAGGGGCGCAACGCGGTCATGCCCACGATCGAGCGCCTCTCCGACCTCCCCTACCGCTACAAGATCGGCGTGGCCGACCTGGCCGACGTCGCGAATGTCGAAAAGTTCATGCCGCGCGACTTCATCACCCCGGATGGCTACGGCATCACCGAAACCTGTCGGCGCTACCTGATGCCGCTGATCCAGGGCGAGGACTATCCGAAATACAAGCAGGGACTGCCGATCTACGTCACGCTGAAAAACGTGACGGTGGCCAAGAAGCTGCAGGCCTTCGAGGTGAAGTGATCCCGGTGCGCTTCAGCTAGAATCGCTTTTTTCCACGGCGCGACGCGCTCGTGGAAGGTCTCGCAAGGCCCACGCCGGTGTAGCTCAGTTGGTAGAGCAGCGCATTCGTAATGCGAAGGTCGAGGGTTCGACTCCTTTCACCGGCACCAGATGAGTCCGATAAAAACAACGCACTGGCCTGCAAGACAGTGCGTTGTTTGCGTTTGGCAAAGCGCATGGAACGTGCTTGGTTGGAGCCTTTGCGGCCGTTCCTCACGCAGAACAACGGCCATCGACGGATGCCTTCATGGGCCCCGCACGCACCTGGGTTCAGCTTCACTTCAACGTCCGCCGCGAACGCTCGCCCGACTTCGCAGCAGATAGCGCCGTATGGCGCTGTCGCCAGACAGACCGATCGCACGGTCGTAGGCCATGTCTGACCGAGCGAATTCGCCCGCGAGTGCGTGCAGGTGCGCGGCCAGTGCCCAGTAGGGTTGGTAGGTCTGTACGGCTTCTTGCGGCAGTGGCGCCAGCACCTTCCAAGCGGCCTCGGCACCGCGCGTTTCGGCCACGGCGGCGGCGTGGGCGACGGATGCGCCGACGGTCGGCGCAATGCGCCCGAGTCCCTCGTACAGCAGCACGATCGCGTGCCAATCGGTTCGGCCGGCTCGCGCGCGTCGCGAGTGCGCGGATTGAATCGCGGCCTCGAGCTGGTAACGACCGATGGGTCCGACCTCGAGCGCAGCGGCCAGCAGCCGTTCCGCGTCGTAGATCATCGGCAGGGACCAGAGCCCGACATCCTGCTGCGAGAGCGGCACATAGTCACCGCTCGGGTCGCGGCGCGCGGCGCGCCGCGATTCGCAATGCAACATCAACGCCAGCAGCCCCTGGGTTTCGGGGTGGGGCAGCAGGCGCAGCAGCAGCCGGGCGAGGACAATCGCTTCGTCTGCGAGACCCAGGCGCCCGTCGTCGGCGCCGGCGACATCCTCCCAGCCGCTCCCGTACGCGACGTAGATGGCGTCGAGGACCGCGCCGATCCGCTCCGGGAGTTCCTTCACTTCGGGAACATCGAACGTCATGCGCGTGGCCCTGATCTTCGCCTTGACCCGCGACAGGCGCTGTCCCATGGTCGACGGGGGCACCAGGAAGGCGGATGCGATGCGCGCCGCGTCGAGCCCCAGAACGGTCTGCAGCATGAGGGGTGCGCGAGCTTCGGCCGGGATGGCGGGGTGCGCGCAGACGAACATCAGCTTGAGCCTTTCGTCCGGAAAATTCGCCTCGTTCAAGGCCACCTCGTGCGCCTCGTCGGCAAAGAGGAGCAGCTCGGGGAGCGCTTGTTCGCGCACGCGGTCATGGCGCGCCCGGTCGATCAAACGTCGCCTGGCGGTGGTCAGCAACCAGGCCTCGGGCTTTTCGGGGACGCCGCTCACCGTCCAGCTGTGCAACGCCGCTTCGAACGCATCGGCGAGCGCGTCCTCGGCGGCCGCCAGGTCGCGCGACCGAGCCGACAGGTAGGCCACGAGTCGACCATAGGAGTCGCGCGCGGCCTGCCGGACCGCCGCCCGCGACGCACGCTCGGCTGCCGGGTCCGGTCCGCTCATTGCCCCGGCGGCCGCAGGTGAGGCCGAACCTCGCAGACCTGGTCGGGAAGGCGTGGAATGCGCGCGGCCCATGCCAGGGCGGTATCGAGATCGGGCACGTCGATGTTGACGAACCCGCCGAGTTGCTCCTTGGTGTCCGCATAAGGGCCATCCTGGACACGCGCCTTGCCGTCGGTGAACGTGACCGTCGTCGCGGTTCCCGAAGGCTGCAATCCGTTGCCTCCGAGCAGGACGCCGGCCTCGGCGGCCGCCTTCATGAACAGGGGCCAGGACGCCCAGAACTCGGCGGTTTGCTGGGTCTGTGTTCCATGGATGACCGCAAAGTCTGCGGCACTGTTGTAGATAAGGATCGAATATTTCATGGCTGACTCCTGTGGTGAGTGTCGAGCGACGGGGGCTCGCTCCCGGTGAGTGCGCGAGATGGCGCGTCTCCATGCAATGACGCGTGGGGGGCGCGCGCTTTGACAATCCTGCAATTTTTATTTCCAGGCCCCTGAGCGTCGTTGCGCTCGACCGGAGGCGTGCACCCGGTCACGGAGGGTGCCGAATTCGAGACATAGTTCCTCACAATCTTCTATGGTTTGGCGGCGCCCGTCCGAGATCATGGGGTGTCGCATCGCGGCGACAAACCCCGCCCGCCCGCCATCATGTTCCTACCCACCTCGAGCAACCCCGACGACATCGAGGTGCTGCTCGCCGCGTCGGATCGGTCGCGGCTGGCCGGCAAGCATGCGGAAGGGGCGGCACAGGCCGACGCCGCTTTGGCCGTCCCGACCGCCACGCCGTGGCAGCGGGCACGCGCCCTGTCCCTGTCGGCCGGACATCTGGTGCGTCTGGGTGACATGGGCCGAGCCATCGCGCAGGCCCACCGCGCGCTCGAATTGGCGGTGCTCCCCACTCAGGCGGCGTTCCAGGCCGGGTTGCACACGGTGCTCGCCATGGCTTATCACAGCGCCGCGTTGCATCAGCAAGCGCTCAAGCACGTGGTCGACGCGCTCAGCCTCTCGCGCGAAAGCGGTGATCGCGAGGCCGAGTGCTGGGCCCTCAGCCGCGCCGCGCTGATGAGCGAAGCGCTGGGCCACGCGAAAAGCCGGACCTACGGCTACCAGGCGCTCGCGCTCGCGCGCGACATCGGCCAGCAGGAAGTCGAGTTCGCCGCGCTCAACAACATGGCCTCGACGGCCCTCGACCTGAGTGCCGACCCCGACGCCGCCGAGGCCTTCGGCGGGGTTCGGGTCATGCTCGCCGAGGCGCGCGCGCACGCCGAGGAAGCCCTCGCGCTCGCGCTGCGGCAGGGCAACGTGCACCGGCAGGCGGTGGCCAGGTCCAATCTCGGCGAGGCGCTGCTTCGCATGGGCCACCTCCAGGAAGCGCGCCAGGCGATACGACAAGCCAGCGAACAGGCTCTGCAAGAGGGCTACCGCTCGCTGTGGATGACCAACGAGGTGGATCTCTGCAAGCTCGACGCCGAGCTGGGTCATGTCGGCCCGGCGCTCGAGCGGCTGTCGACGCTGCTCGCGCAAACTGCCGTCGACCTAGACCTCTCGCTCGCCATGCAGATCCGCAGGGCGTTTCACAAGCTGTGCAAGGCGGCAGGCCTTTTCGAGCAGGCCTTGCTGCACCACGAACACCTTCTCATCCTCGAACTGCAGCAGGCCGAGCAACGCGCCGGCCTGCAGGCCAGGGTGCTGATCCATCAACTCGAACTCGACGAGGCACGACACCGGGCCAAGCGGTCCGAGGCGGACGCCGAGCACGAGCGTCGCCGGGCCGTGGAGCTCGACCACCAGGCCAATACCGACGCCCTGACCGGCCTGATCAACCGCCGACGCGTGGACGATCTGCTGCCGCGCATCGTCGAACGTTCGCGTACCGCCGGCATCCCGCTCGCGGCGCTCGCGATCGACATCGACCGGTTCAAGGCCGTGAACGATACCTTCGGCCACGCGATCGGCGACCGGGTCCTGGTCGAGGTCGCCCGGATATTGCGACGTGCCGTGCGCGGCAGCGACCTGGCCGCGCGCATCGGTGGGGAAGAATTCCTGGTCGTCCTGGTCGACGCTTCTGCGGCTCTCGCGCTGGAGGCGTCCGAGCGCATTCGGGAATCGATCGCGGCCCACGACTGGGGTGCGGTGCAGCCCCGACTCGCGTGCACGATCAGCGTCGGGCTGGCGCCGTACCGCGCCGACGTCGCCACGCACGCCTGGCTGGCTGCCGCGGACGCCGCGCTCTACTCGGCCAAGCACGGCGGGCGCAACCGCGTGGTCCTGGCAGAAGGCTGACCGTCGCCGGGGGGAAAGCCCCCAGTGCACCCGTCGCCGGGGATGCCACTCGACAGGTTTGTTAGCATCTTGACTCAAAGGGCTGGTCACCGACGCAGCATCGACCCTGTGGGGTGTGAATCACGATGAATCTTCCCGACGCTGGCGTCGCCCCGAGGCCGTCGAAGAACAGCTCCTGGGTCGGACTGGGCATCGTCTCGCTGCTGTTCATGGCCTCGCTTGCGCTACGCATCGGAGATTTTAAAAACGTCAACGGCGTGCCCAACCTCGAGGCCACCTATCACGTCCTGCTCACGATAAAGGCGCTTCGGGAAACGCCCGTATCGCACAGTCATTTCCTGCCGATCGTCACCCTCGGCAGCGACCGTGACAAGTACGTCTCGTGGGGGGCCACGGTTCCGACCGAAACCGGCGAATTCGTCTATACCTCTTTCCCGCCCCTCGGATTCTTGGTCCCGTACAGTTTTTTTGCGATATTCGATTGGGCGCCGACGACGCGTCATCTGATGGTTTTCAATGCGCTGCTGGGCGGGGTCAGCACGCTCGGCTTGTTCGCGTTGTTGATGAGGGTGCTGCGGTCGGCAGGCTACGGGCACGGCGTTCGCTCGGTCGGTGCGATCGCAGGGGCGGCCTGCCTGGTGTTTTCGAAAGAGGCGTTGGTGTCTTTCGGTCTGGTGTACTGGAGCCAATCGCTCGAAGAAGCATTTTTGCTTTTTCAGTTGATTGCCTTGCACGCGTTGTGGACCCGGCCGGGGCGCTCGGCTGTCATCGCCATGGCCGTGATGTCGTTCCTGAGTGCATCGACCGAATGGTCGGGCATGGTGGCCAATGTCTGCATCGCCGCCTTGTTGATCGGTCGCGGCCCCTGCGACAGCCGCATCGAGAACCTGAAGTTGGGGCTCGTCGTCTTCGCGAGCACCCTCCTTGCAGGGGGCGTGATCGCCGCGCAATTCATCTCCGTGTTGGGACTTCGGCAAACCGCCGTCGCCATGGGGCATCGCATGATCGCCCGCAGCGCGATGCACACGGACGCCCTGGCGCTGCTCGATGGCTACGCGAACTCTTTCGGCCTGTTCCTGCCGCTGGTGCTGGGGTGCGCGATGTGCATGGCAGTCGCCGCGCGCGGGACCGAGCCGGCGCGAGCGTCGAGAATCCCGGCCGTCCTCGTGCTGGCGGCCTCGTTTCCATTGATCGAGAATTCCCTGCTGCTCCAGCACGCCACGGAATTCACCTTCGACCGCCTGAAGCTGGCGACGCCGCTGGCCCTCGTGCTGGCGCTGAGCCTGGCGTCGGCCGTCGTTGCGCGCGACCGACTCGTCATCGCCTTGCTCTGTCTGGGTATCCTCGTCAGCGCCCGGGAAAATGTCACCACCTACCAGAACCAGAAGGCCGCGTTCGCCGATTGGGGGGTGTCCGTTCGATCCAACGAATCGCTGCGGGACCGGGTCGCCGGCGTCATCGACCTGACATGCGCAGACCTCGGCAGCAACGGGCCGGTCAGGGCCTATACCAACCTGCTCTTCAATCGCGCGGTCCTCGAGAACGCCTCACCGGAAGCCCTCGAGGCGCACGCGCATCGAACCGCGGCCTGTGGGACTGTTTTCTTGTCGCAAACGACGCTGCACATCGATCTGCCTGAATTTCGACGCGCGACCATCAGGACGGCCGATGGCAAGGAACTCGTCGTCGTGCCTTGAAGCGCGCCCAGGTTCGGACGTCAACGCCCTTCCACCAGAGGCAGGAACCGCGGTGCACCGCTCACCAGCAAACCGCCCGCCTCATCTTCGCGGTAGATCGCGCGCGCCACGTTGTGGGGATGGGCCGCTGCCTCGGCGACACCGAGCACCGGCGCGAAGCAGGCATCGCTGCCTTCGAGCAGGTCGCACCAATGACTGCGCGGCCGGGTGGCGATCAGCGCCTTCAGGCGCTGCTTGAGCGCCGGCCAGGCAGCGGTGTCGTACTGCCCCGCGGGGTCGACATCCACCAGACCCAGCTTCTGGAGCAGCAAGGCATAGAACTGCGGTTCGAGCGCGCCGAGCGTGATGTAGCCGCCGTCGGCACAGGCATAGACGTCGTAGAACGGTGAATCGTGGAACGGGCTGGGTGCGGGCCCGTCGAGCTGGCCATTGCCTCGGACCCACTGCGCGATCGAGCCGAGCATCGCCACGATGTCGACGATCGCTGCGTCGACGACCCGGCCGCGCCCGCTGCGGCGGGCTTCGATCAAGGCGCAGGCGATGCCGAACGCAAGGCCCATCGCGCCCCCCGCATCGCCCAGCACGGTCGGCGCGACGATCGGCGTCTGGCCGCGGTGCGCAGAGAGCGACAGCAGTCCGGTCAACGCCACGTAATTGAGGTCGTGTCCGGCGGCATGCGCCAGCGGGCCGGTCTGGCCCCATCCGGTCATGCGTCCGTAGACCAGTCCCGGATTGTGCGCGGCGCAGTCCGCGGGGCCGAGGCCGAGCCGCTCCATCACCCCCGGTCGGTGGCCTTCGATCAGGGCGTCGGCAGCCGCCACCCGTGCCATCGCCTCGGCGCATGCGTCCGGTTGCTTGAGGTCCAGAGAGACGACGGTCTTGCCGCGATGCAACGGGTTCGCGCCGGGGCCGCCGAAGCGCTCGAGCACCGCCCCTCGCATCGGCCGGGCGATCAGGGTCACGGCGGCGCCCATGTCGGCGAGCATGCGACCGGCGAGCGGGCCGGGACCGATGGCTTCGAATTCGACCACGCGCACGCCGGTCAGCGGTGCGGGGGTCCACGGCGTCCCGCTCACGGGGCGCAGCCGTCAGACCCGCTCATAGAGCGTCACCACGCAGGCACCGCCCAAGCCCAGGTTGTGCTGCAGGGCCAGGCGCGCACCCTCGACCTGGCGCGGCCCGGCGGTTCCCCGAAGTTGCTGGGTCAGCTCGAAGCACTGCGCGAGCCCGGTCGCCCCCAGGGGATGGCCCTTGCTGAGCAGCCCACCCGACGGGTTGGTCACCACCTGGCCGCCGTAGGTGTTGTCGCCGTCGCACACGAACTTCTCCGCGCCGCCGCGCGGGCACAGGCCCAGCGCCTCGTAGCTGAGCAACTCGTTGTGGGCGAAGCAGTCGTGCAGTTCGACCACGTCGAGATCCTGCGGGCCGACGCCGGCGGCTTCGTAGACCTGGAGCGCGGCGTCCCTGGCCATGCTGAAACCGACGACCTCCCGCATGTCGCGCGCCGCGAAGGTGATGGGCCGGTCGGTCGTCATGGCCTGGGCCTTGATGCGCACGGCGGCGCTCAGTCCGTGGCGCTGCGCGAACCCGGCCGAGCACACGACCGCAGCCGCCGAGCCGCAAGTGGGCGGGCAGGCCATCAACTTGGTGAGCACGCCCGGCCAGATCATCGGCGAGGCCATCACCTCGTCCTCCGAGACGATCGTGCGAAACAGCGCCAGGGGATTGTTCGCCGCGTGGCGGCTGGCCTTGGCCCGGATCTTCGCGAACGTTTCGACCCGGGTGCCGAATTCGGTCATGTGCGCCAGGCCAGCGCCGGCGAAGTAACGCAGCGCCAACGGCAATGCAGCATCGACCAGTTCGTCGGTGGCCGCATCGAAACGCGAGAATGGACTCGGTCGATCCTCGAACACCAGACCGAGGGCGCCCGGATTCATGTGCTCGAAGCCCAGCGCAAGAACGCAGTCGGCGGCGCCACTGGCCACCGCCTGCCGGGCCAGGAACAACGCGGTCGATCCGGTCGAACAGTTGTTGTTCACGTTGATCACCGGCAGGCCCGTCATGCCGACCTCGTAGAGCGCGCGCTGGCCGGCGGTCGAGTCACCGTACACGTAGCCGACGTAGGCCTGCTGGATGAGCCCGTAGCTGATGCCGGCGTCGGTCAAGGCGGCGTTCGTCGCCGCGGCCGCCATTAGCGGATACGGCGCGTTGGCGCCCGGCTTGGTGAAGGGGATCATGCCGACCCCCACCACGACGACATCGCGGCTCATGCTGACCTCCTGACTGGCTAGCTGCATCGGTCTTGCCGCTCGATGAGGCTCGAGCCGGCCGACCGCTGGCTGGCAGTATGCGGCGCATTTTCGCTTGCCGGCGACGCGAAGCAGGACGACCAGGCCGGCACGAGAGGGGTTTTACCTGCCACCGAAATGAGGGGGACGCTCGTTCCAATCGAATCCTCCGGTGCTCAAATCGTCGCACCGACAACCCATCACTTCCTGGAGCCGTTCTTGAACCACTCAACCATTCGCCGCTCGATCCTGGCCATGGCGGTCTTTGCCGCATGCGGCGCAGCGACCGCCGACCCCTTGCCGCCATTCACCTTCGACCCGAGTGCCGCCGGGCTCGACGGGAGCGCCGTACACGCCGACAACATCCTGGTCTCCGACTACTCGACGGTTCATACCAGCGGCTCGACATTCAGCGAGACGGGCTATCTCGCGGTGAGCGGCTTCCAGCTCGGTGGCGTGACGCTCTCGACCCCCTCTCTGAACGCCGACTACAGCCTCTTCTTCAAGTTCACAGGCAACGGCACCCTGACGCAGTCGGGCAACCCGGTCACCACCCCGACCGCGGGCTCGTTCACGGCATTGACCTTCACGCTCTATGGCTCCAACAGCCCCACCACGTTCGGGTTCGACCCGAACAACACGCCCACGTCATCCGCGGTGAACCCCATGGCGTTGGCGACCGGTTCGCTGCTCTACGGTGCCGTGGGCACGCTCCCCAGCGGCAACAACAAGACGTTCGTGCCTTCGGCCGACGCCACGCTCAACTTCAATGTGTTGAATGCAGCGTTCTTCGAGTCGCCGGTGCCGTTCTATGAGCTCGCGGAAACCGCTTTCACGAACACGACTTCCGAAGTCCAGTCGTTCGACGGCGGCTTTCGCATCCGCCAGGGCGGCGGGACCGTCAACTTCACGGTGGCCGCGGTTCCGGAGCCCGGGACCTACGGGCTGATGCTCGCCGGCCTGGGGGCCATGGCGTTCGTCGCGAAGCGCCGCCGGCGCTGAGGGGGGACCCCTCACGCTCACCCCCGAACTCCGTTCGGGCTGAGCTTGGCTCGGCCATCGGCCC
>JALYHO010000123.1 GCA_030776545.1 Pseudomonadota bacterium
GACAGCGGTGAGAGCAGCCGGGTCGAACGATCGGCCCGAGGCGCGGGTGGCGAAATTGGTAGACGCACCAGGTTTAGGTCCTGACGCCAGCGATGGTGTGCGGGTTCGAGTCCCGCCCCGCGCACCACGCTCTTCGAGTTCGGGGACCTCCTTGGTTCGGCGGGCGTGAGGCCGACGGGCTTTATACTCGTCGGCTCGCCGCGGACGACCCATCCATGCGCTTGACTGCTGCTCCCCGCGAGCGCGGCGCGTTCGGATGAGCGCACGGCCCATGAATTTTTACTGATTGAACAACCATGACCGTCCAAGTTGAAACCCTCGACAAGCTCGAGCGTCGCATCACGCTCACGCTGCCTACCGCCACGATCAGCAGCGAGGTGGAGTCGCGGCTCAAGAAGCTGTCGCGCACCGTGAAGGCCGACGGCTTCCGCCCGGGCAAGGTGCCGATGAGCGTCGTGGCCCAGCGCTACGGCTACTCGGTTCACTACGAGGTGATGAACGACAAGGTCGGGCAGGTCTTCAGCCAGGCGGTCAACGAAGCCAAGCTGCGGGTCGCCGGGCCACCGAAAATTGCCGAAAAGGAAGGTGCCCCGGAGGGTCAGTTCGCTTTCGACGCGACGTTCGAGGTCTATCCCGAGGTCAAGCTCGGCGACCTCGCCGATGCCGAGGTCGAGCGGGTCTCGGCCGAAGTGACCGAAGAGGCCATCGATAAAACCGTCGAGATCCTGCGCAAGCAGCGCCGCACCTTTGCGCAGCGTCCCGCGGTCGAGGGCGCCGCCGAGGGCGATCGGGTCACGATCGACTTCGAAGGCAAGATCGACGGCGTCCCCTTCGACGGCGGCAAGGCCGAGGGATTCCAGTTCCTGATCGGCGAAGGCCAGATGCTCGAACAGTTCGACCAGGCGGTGCGCGGCATGAAGATGGGCGAGTCCAAGACCTTCCCGCTGCAGTTCCCGGAGGACTATCAGGGCAAGGACGTGGCCGGCAAGGAGGCGGATTTCCTCGTCACCATCAAGAAGATCGAGGCACAGCACCTTCCCGAGGTGAACGAGGCCTTCGCCAAGTCGCTCGGCATCGCCGACCCGACGGTCGAAGGCTTGCGGGCCGACGTGAAGAAAAACCTCGAACGCGAAGTCAAGTTCCGTGTCCAGGCCCGCAACAAGGCCCAAGTGATGGACGCACTCGTCAAGGTCGCCGAACTCGACGTTCCCAAGACCCTCGTGGCCGGGGAGACCGCGCGCATGGTCGAAGCGGCCCGGGCCGACCTCAAGAAGCGCGGCGTCAAAGATGCCGAGACCGCGCCGATCCCGGCCGAAGTCTTCCAGCCGCAAGCGGAAAAGCGGGTCCGCCTCGGACTCGTGGTCGGCGAACTGGTGCGGGCGAACAACCTGCAGGCCAAGCCTGACCAATTGCAAAAACATATCGAAGAGATGGCGCAGAGCTACGAAAAGCCCTCCGAAGTGGTGCGCTGGTACCTGAGCGACCGGGAGCGCCTGGCCGAGGTCGAGGCCGTGGTGGTCGAAAACAACGTGGCCGAGTTCGTCCTGAGCCGGGCCAAGGTCAGCGACAAGTCGCTCGCCTTCGACGAGTTGATGGCCCCCTGACCCCGGCTGCCCTGCGGCTTCGAACGCCCGCGGCCCGCGGGCGTTTTCACGTGGCATCGACGGCTGCGTGCGGTCTGGCGCACGGTAACCGCGTCCGGCGGGTCCCCTTCGCGGCCTGGCGGCTCTTGAGGCTCCATAATCAGTCCCGATATCGAATGAACCATCAGCAAGGAGTGCCATGAGCGCGCTTGATACCACCGGCCTGGGCATGGTCCCCATGGTCATCGAAACGTCGGGCCGCGGCGAACGCGCCTACGACATCTACAGTCGCATGCTGCGTGAGCGGGTGATCTTTCTCGTCGGGCCGGTCAACGACCAGACCGCCAACCTGGTCGTCGCGCAGCTGCTGTTCCTCGAGTCCGAGAACCCGGACAAGGACATCAACCTCTACATCAACTCGCCCGGCGGGTCGGTCAGCGCCGGTCTGTCGGTCTTCGACACGATGCAGTTCATCAAGCCCGATGTCTCCACCCTGTGCATGGGAATCGCCGCCAGCATGGGCTCCTTCCTGCTCATGGCGGGCGCCAAGGGCAAGCGCATGGCGCTGCCCAATTCGCGCGTGATGATCCACCAGCCTTCGGGCGGAGCGCAGGGCCAGGCCACCGACATCGAGATCCACGCCCGCGAAATCCTCAAGACCCGCGAACAGCTCAACCGCATCTACGCCGACCGCACCGGGCAGTCGATCGACAAGATCCGCGCCGACATGGAGCGCGACATGTTCATGGATCCGACCGAGGCCAAGGCCTACGGCCTGATCGACCAGGTCCTGGAGCACCGCGGCGCCGCCACGGTCACCCCGAGTTGAGATCGGATCGACGCCATCCCCACCCGTCTGATTCGCACCCTCCGAGCACGGCAGGTGCCATCGTGGCACCAGCAACAACACCGCAATCGGGGCCTTTTTAGCCCGGAAGGCCCCGTTTTCTTTTGAACTATCATTGGTTCACCCGCTTCTCCACGCCCCGCGACACCCACCTCTATGGCCGATAAAAAAGGCGCTTCCAGCGAGAAGGTTCTGTACTGCTCCTTCTGCGGCAAAAGTCAGCACGAGGTGAAAAAGCTCATTGCCGGCCCGAGTGTGTTCATCTGCGATGAATGCATCGAGCTTTGCAACGACATCATCCGTGACGAGGTTCCCGCCGAAAGCGCCGATCCCAAGGCCGCGCGTTCCGACCTGCCGTTTCCGAGTGAAATCAAGGCCAGCCTCGATCAATACGTGATCGGCCAGGACGTCGCCAAGCGCACCTTGTCCGTGGCGGTCTACAACCACTACAAGCGGCTCAAGCACATGAGTCGCACCAAGGACGAGATCGAACTCGCCAAGAGCAACATCCTCCTCATCGGGCCGACCGGCTCGGGCAAGACGCTGCTGGCGCAGACGCTGGCGCGCCTGCTCAACGTGCCCTTCGTGATCGCCGACGCGACGACCCTCACGGAAGCCGGCTACGTCGGCGAGGACGTCGAAAACATCATCCAGAAGCTCCTGCAGAACTGCGGCTACGACGTCGACAAGGCCCAGCGCGGCATTGTCTACATCGACGAGATCGACAAGATCAGCCGCAAGGCCGACAACCCCTCCATCACCCGCGATGTGTCGGGCGAGGGCGTGCAGCAGGCACTGCTCAAGCTGGTCGAGGGCACCATGGCGAGCGTTCCGCCGCAGGGCGGTCGCAAGCACCCCAACCAGGATTTCCTGCAGATCGACACGACCAACATCCTGTTCATTTGCGGTGGCGCCTTCGATGGTCTCGAAAAGGTCATCCAGAACCGGTCCGAGAAATCCGGAATCGGGTTCGGGGCCACCGTGCACGGCAAGAGCGAAAAACGCGTCTCCGAAGTGTTTCGAGACGTCGAACCTGAAGACCTGATCAAGTTCGGCCTCATTCCGGAACTCGTCGGACGCCTGCCGGTCGTGGCCACGCTCGGCGAACTGACCGATGACGCGCTTGTGCGCATCCTGACCGAGCCCAAGAATGCGCTGGTCAAGCAGTACCAGAAACTGTTCGCCATGGATGGCGTCGAACTCGAGATCCGACCCTCGGCCCTCCAGGCCATCGCCCGCAAGGCCCTGGCGCGCAAGATCGGTGCGCGTGGCCTGCGCTCCATCATGGAGCAGTCGCTGATCGACACCATGTTCGAGCTGCCGACCCTCGACGGCGTCGCCAAGGTCGTACTCGACGAGCACACCATCGAGGACGAGGCCAAGCCGCTGCTGGTCTACCGCGAGCAAAAGGCCAGCGCCTGAAAAAAAGGGAGGGCACGAGGTCAGTCGGTCCGGTGAGCCGCGCCATCCACGCCCGCGGCAAATTTGTCTCTTATTGAAATCGTTGCGCTCAGGCCCCAGATCGGCTTGAGAAAGAGAGGATCCCCCCATGTCCGGACACCCCGTTTTGCCTGCTGAACAAATCACCTTGCCGCTGCTCCCGCTGCGCGACGTGGTCGTGTTCCCTCATATGGTGATCCCGCTCTTCGTGGGACGCCCGAAGTCGATCAAGGCGCTCGAGGTGGCCATGGAAGCCGGCCGCCAGATCATGTTGGTGGCCCAGAAGGCCGCCGGCAAGGACGAGCCCAAACCAGACGACATGTTCGAAGTGGGCTGCGTCTCCAGCATCCTGCAAATGCTCAAGCTGCCCGACGGTACCGTCAAGGTGCTGGTCGAAGGCATCCAGCGCGCCAACACGCACAGCATCAGCGACAACGGCGAGTACTTCGTCGCCGACGTCACCCCGGTGCCCCCCGAGTCCGACACCAAGCCGGAAATCGAAGCGCTGCGCCGCGCGGTCACGCAGCAGTTCGACCAGTACGTCAAGCTCAACAAGAAGATCCCCCCCGAGATCCTCACCTCGATCGCCGGCATCGACGACGCCGGTCGCCTCGCCGACACGATCGCCGCGCACCTGCCGCTCAAGCTCGAGAACAAGCAGTCGGTGCTCGATCTCTACGCCGTCGACAAGCGCCTCGAAAAGCTGCTCGAGCAACTCGAGCACGAGGTCGACATCCTTCAGGTGGAAAAGCGCATTCGCGGCCGCGTCAAGCGCCAGATGGAAAAAAGCCAGCGCGAGTACTACCTGAACGAGCAGGTCAAGGCGATCCAGAAAGAACTCGGCGACGGCGAGGACGGCGCCGACATGGAAGAGCTCGAGAAAAAGATCATCGCGGCCAAGATGCCCAAGGACGCGCGCAAGAAGGTCGACGCCGAGTTCAAGAAGCTCAAGCTCATGTCCCCCATGTCGGCCGAAGCCACGGTCGTTCGCAACTACATCGACACCCTCGTCAACCTGCCCTGGGCCAAGAAGACCAAGATCAAGCACGACCTGGCCTTCGCCGAGGAGGTGCTCAACGAAGACCACTACGGTCTCGACAAGGTCAAGGACCGCATCCTCGAATACCTCGCGGTGCAGCAGCGCGTCGACAAGGTCAAGTCGCCCATCCTGTGCCTGGTCGGCCCTCCCGGGGTCGGCAAGACCTCGCTCGGCCAAAGCGTGGCGCGCGCCACGGGCCGTAAATTCGTCCGCATGGCCTTGGGTGGCGTGCGCGACGAAGCCGAAATCCGTGGCCACCGCCGCACCTACATCGGTTCGATGCCGGGCAAGGTGTTGCAAAGCCTGGCCAAGATCGGGACCAAGAACCCGCTCTTCCTGCTCGACGAGATCGACAAGCTCGGCATGGATTTCCGCGGCGATCCCTCGTCCGCACTCCTCGAGGTGCTCGACCCGGAACAGAACCACACGTTCAGCGACCACTACGTCGAGGTCGACTTCGACCTGTCCGACACGATGTTCATCGCCACCTCCAACTCCATGAACATCCCGCCGGCCCTGCTGGACCGGATGGAGGTGATCCGTCTTTCCGGCTACACCGAAGACGAAAAACTCAACATCGCGCTGAAGTATCTCGCCCCCAAGCAAGCCAAGAACAACGGCGTGAAGGACGAGGAACTCGAGCTCACGGAAAGCGCGGTGCGCGGCATCATCCGCTACTACACGCGCGAGGCGGGCGTGCGTTCGCTCGAACGAGAAATCAGCAAGATCTGCCGCAAGGTGGTCAAGGCGATCCAGCTCAAGCAGGTCGCGGCGCAGGTCGTCGTCACCGAAGCGAACCTGAACGACTATCTCGGCGTGCGCAAGTACGACTACGGTCAAGCCGAAAAGAAGAACCAGGTCGGGCAGGTGGTCGGCCTGGCCTGGACCGAGGTCGGCGGCGACCTGTTGACGATCGAGGCCGCGGTCATGCCCGGCAAGGGCAACATCATCCGCACCGGCCAGCTCGGCGAAGTGATGAAGGAGTCCGTCGAAGCGGCCCGCTCGGTCGTGCGCAGCCGCGCCCGGCGCCTGGGCATCAAGGACGAAATGTTCGAAAAACGCGACGTCCACATCCACGTGCCGGATGGCGCGACCCCCAAGGACGGGCCGAGCGCGGGTGCCGCCATGACCACCGCCTTCGTGTCGGCGCTGACAGGCATCCCCGTCCGGGCGAATGTCGCGATGACCGGCGAGATCACCTTGCGCGGCGAAGTCACCGCGATCGGTGGGCTGAAGGAAAAATTGCTCGCCGCCCATCGGGGCGGGATCACGACCGTGATCATCCCCGAGGAAAACGTCAAGGACTTGCAGGAAATTCCGGAGAACGTGAAGAACAAGCTCGAAATCGTTCCGGTCAAATGGATCGACCGCGTGCTCGAGATCGCCCTCGAACGGGTTCCCGAGGCCTTGCCCGAAGAAGATCCCGCCAAGACCGGTGTCGAGGCTGCCAAGGCCACCACGCCGCCCCCACCTTCGGAGCTGCTCACGACGCACTGAAACGGACGAACCCTTG
The DNA here is from genome assembly GCA_030776545.1 of Pseudomonadota bacterium. Classification (GTDB taxonomy): domain Bacteria; phylum Pseudomonadota; class Gammaproteobacteria; order Burkholderiales; family Burkholderiaceae_C; genus LMDS01. The sequence continues at coordinate 6,423 of JALYHO010000123.1, forward strand.
CCCGACGGTCGAATTTCGGCCTATAATGCGGGCTCTGCTGATCTTGCAGGGTGCCTACCAAGGCGCTTACTCAGGAACGGCAACATGCGGGAGTAGCTCAGTTGGTAGAGCGCAACCTTGCCAAGGTTGAGGTCGAGAGTTCGAGACTCTTCTCCCGCTCCAAACATCAAAAAGGGAAGCCCCTCGCGCTTCCCTTTTTCTTGTCGGTCATCCACACTCTCAGGGTGTTGTCCGTCGAAAGCGGACACGGATACGGGAGGCAGCTCCCAGTTTTTATTTTCCCAAGGCGCGATAGCAAAGCGGTTATGCACCGGATTGCAAATCCGTTCAGCCCGGTTCGACTCCGGGTCGCGCCTCCACCGACACCGCCAGGCGTCGCGGAAAAGGCCGGGCCCCGCAGGTCGGGTCCCGTTTCATTCCTCAAAGTGTGCGGCGTGGTTCTGGCCGGCATGTCAGTCGTGTCTTCCTTGCCCGCCCGCGCGGTGCTTGCGCAGCCCGCGCTGCGGCAGGTCGTGGCCACCGCGGTCGAGCCCGTGATGGCCACCTACCACGTCCCTGGCATGGCGATCGGGGTCATCGTCGGTGACCGGTCGTTCGTGTTCGATTTCGGCGTGGCCTCTCAGGCGACAGGTCGGCCGGTGGGCGCGAGCACGCTGTTCGAAATCGGCTCGATCAGCAAGGTGTTCACTGCGACGCTCGCCGCGTGGGCGGTGGAGCGCGGCGACCTCTCGCTGTCCGACCGGGTCGGAAAGTATCTGCCGGACGTCCGGGCGCGCCCCTTCGGACAGGTGTCGCTGCTCGACCTGGCCACCCACACCCCGGGCGGCTTGCCACAACAGGTACCGGACGACATCAGCGACGACAAGGCGCTGATGCGCTACTACGAAAATTGGATCCCCTCCTATCCGGCGGGTACCTATCGCACCTACTCCAACCCCGGCATCGGCGCGCTGGGCTGGGTGCTGGCGGCTCGAGAGGGCCTTGATTTCAAGACCCTCATGACACGGCAGCTCTTGCCGGCGCTGGCGTTGAACAGCACCTACCTCGACGTCCCGGCCGACCGCGAGCTCGACTACGCCCAGGGCTACACGAAACACGACCTCCCGATCCGGATGTCGGCGGACGTCCTCTGGGCAGAAACCTACGGGATCAAGACCACCGCCGGCGACCTGCTGCGCTTCGTCCGGGCCAACATGGATGCCGACGATGCGTCGCGCGGCCTCGGTCGGGCCCTGTTCGCCACCCGCACGGGCTACTACACCGCCGGGCCCATGACCCAGGACCTGGTCTGGGAACAGTATGCCTCCCCGGTCACGCTGGAGGCCTTGCTGAAGGGCAACTCGGGCTCGATGGGCGCGGATGCGCATCCAGTCACCGCCATTGCGCCGCCACTGCCGCCGCTGGCGGCGGCGTGGGTCAACAAAACCGGTTCGACGAATGGATTCGGCGCCTACGTCGCGTTCGTTCCTGCCGAGCGTTTCGGCGTCGTGATGCTGGCCAACAAGAACATCCCGATCGAGGCGCGCGTCAAAGCGGCCCACGACATCTTCACGGCGGTCCAGCACCGCGAGGGCCCGGGTCGCGTCACGATTCCTTGAGGCTCTCGAAGGGTGTCGGACCGCCGCCGGCCCGGTCGGAGGCGACGCGCTCCGCGCGTGGCGTCGCGGCCGTTTTCAAACGTGCGCGTCTTCCAGTGCGTCGCGCGCGTCTGCTTCGAGTTGCGCGGTGGCGGTACTCGCCGGGGACGGCCTGAACCTGAGAAATCCCTGGATGACGTCGCATCCCCAACGCGCGAGCTGCCGTTCCTGTTCGATCGTCTCGACCCCCTCGGCCGTGACCGACAGGCCCAGCGTGTGGGCCAGCTCGATCACGGTTCGAACGATCGTGTCGTCCTGGGGGCTGACATTCAATCGCATGATGAATGAGCGATCGATCTTCAACCGGTCGAGCGGGAACCGCCGCAAATAGGAGAGGCTGGCATAACCGGTGCCGAAGTCGTCGATGGCCAGATGCAAGCCGAGCGCGCGCAGGGCGTGCAGTTGCTGGATGCTCGCCTCGGCGTCGTTCATGACGCTGCCTTCGGTGATCTCCAGTTCGATCTGGCGCGGGTCGACGCCCGTCGAGCGCAGCGTCTCCTGCACGGTCGCGAGGAATTCAGGATGATTGAATTGCCGCGGCGAAATGTTCACGGCCACCAGCGGCGTTCCGGCGCCCGCGTCGGCCCAGGCCTTGGCTTGCCGACACGCCTGCGCGAGCACCCAGGTCCCGATGCGAACGATCAGACCGGTTTCCTCGGCCAGCGGGATGAACTGTGCCGGTGAGATCATGGTCTCGCCGTCGCGCCAGCGGAGCAGGGCTTCGAAGCCGCAGATGCGACCCTCGGCCAGACCGCGCTGGCCCTGGTAGTACAACTCGAAGTCCCCGTGTTCGAGCGCCTTGAGCATGCGGCTTTCCATGCGCAGCTTGTCGCGTTGGCTTTCGCCGATGCGCGCGTCGTAGACCAGGTGACTGTTGCCGGGATCGGCCTGGCCCTGCAGCTTGGCCAATTCGGCCAGACGAGCGACTTCCTGCGCCGTGCTGGCGTCCTTCGGATACTGCGCCGCACCGACGCCGACCGAAATGATCAAGTCCTGGTTACCGACCTCGAACGGCGGGTCCATGGCCTTGGCGATGGATTCGAGGACGGTGCACAACCGCGGGAGGTCGTCGCCGAAGTCGAGCAGGACGCCGAAAGTCACGCCTTCGACCCGGTAGAGCCGACCGGCCTGCCGGACGACCGCGGCTTCGAGCCGCGCGGCGATCTGGCACAGCAGGGCATCCCCGAGCTCGTGCCCGATGCTGCCCACCACCGACCCGAACTGCTTCACCGAGATCGTGAGGTTGCAGTAGGCGCCGTGGCCGGAGCGCTCGATCGCCGCGGTATCGATCTCCATCGCGCGGCGGTTGAAGAGTCCGGTGACGTTGTCGTGCAAATTGGCAAAGGCGAGCTGCTCGTTGGTCTGCGCGAATCGACGATTCGACAGTCGTGTACGTGCCGTTTGTCGCCAGGCGGCGAAGCCGCCTGCGCCCAACGCCAGCACCACCAGTGACGTCAGGATCCGCTCGCGGTCGCGGCGCGAGATCTCGACCGCCTGGAGCGCATTGTCATGTTCGAGGCGTTCGAGATGGCGCCGGTGCTGCTCGTAGCTGGACTGCCGCTGCAGGGCGACCACGGTGCTGGTTCGGTTGCGGCGGGCCAATTCGTTCTCGAGCAGAAGCGACTCGGCCAGGCGTGCCAACGCTTCGCGTTTCTCGCCGCGGCGCTCGAGCAGTTCGGTGTAGCGATTGAGCTGGATCAGCAGCTCGGCGTCCCGGTGCCGTTCGAGCGCTTCCAGCCCGACTCGGGCCTCGGCTTCGCCGAGTGTCAGGCGGCCCATGCCGATGTCCGCCATCCCCATGTCGATCTGCGCCTGCGCCGCAGCGTCGCTGTCGTGCTCGGCGATCGCAAGACCGTGCGCCCGCTCCGCAGCGGCGCGCGCCTGGGTCGGTTCTTCTGCACTCAGATAGAGGTTCGCGAGCAGGAGCAAGGCACTGCGCTCGGTGGCGAGCCAGGCGGGGCCCCCGGCTTGCGAGTTGACCTCCGCGGATCGCGCCGCTCCCTTCGCGGCCAGCTCTCGCAGCATCGAGCGCTGCGTTTCCCTGGCCTGGTTCCGGGCATGCGCGCTCCGCGCAGGTTGGCCGTCCGCCGCCGCGGCGAAATACTCCATCAGCCACCCCGACACGACGAGCGATGCATCCGTCGAGCGTTGGCCGAGGTCGCGCACCGACCTGGCCTCCTGCAGCGCAGCGGCGAACCGGCCCTTGACGATATGAAGCGGAGCGAGCGCCAGTGCCGCTTGCGCCTGTCGGCGTGGATTGTCACTGTCGCGTCCCGCTTGAGCGGCGGCCTCGTAGAGGCGGATGCCCTCGTCCAGCTGCCCGTTGGACGTCGCCAGTTCGGCCGCCACGGTGTCGACCCAATAGCGCAGGTCGGCATCGCGATGCGCCTGCACGAGAGGGACGGCGCTCGCGGCCCAGCCGCGCGCGGCGCGGAACTGACCGGAAAACGACAGCATCGACGCCTTCAGGGTGTAGGCCGACGCGAGCGCCGCTGGATCGCGCGTGCGTTCGCCAAGCTCGGTGAGCTCGTCGACCGCGGCCTCGGCCACGGCGGGCTGGTCGGTCGCCCCGTGGGCGTAGCCCCATGC
>JALYHO010000124.1 GCA_030776545.1 Pseudomonadota bacterium
AGCCTGTGCGCTCGCGCAGCAAGGCTGGCGCAGCACACTGATCGAGCGCCACGGCGAGGTCGCTGCCGAGGCATCGGGCAACCCCGCCGGGCTTTTTCACGGAATCGTCAACGCCGACGACGGGGCCCACGCCCGCTTCGGCCGCGCCGCCGCGCTGGCGGTGGTGCACGACGTGGAACGGGCCGTGGCGCATGGCGTGGCGGGCGCCTGCAACGGGTTGCTGCGGCTCGAGAAAATGCTGGATGTCGAGGCCATGGCGGGGCGATTGGCTCGTCTGGGGCTTCCGCCGGACTACGTCCGGGCCGTCGATGCCCGTGCGGCCAGCGCCATTGCCGGCGTCACCTTGCGCTGGCCGTGCTGGTTCTATCCGTCAGGAGGCTGGATCGCCCCCGGCGGATTGGCCGCCGACTACGTGCGGCGCGCAGGGTCGCTGGCGGTCGTGCGGCACGGCCTCGAGGTCGGCGCGCTGGCGCAAAGCCCCGTGGGCTGGCAGCTTCTCGATCGGCAGGGCCGGTCGGTGGCGCAAGCGGGCACCGTGATCCTGGCCAATGGGTTCGATGCCCTGGGTCTGCTCGGCGTGGCGAACTGGCCCGTGAGCCGCCTGCGCGGTCAGATCAGCATGACCGCCGAAAGCACGTGGGCATCGCCCCGCGTGCCGATCGCGGGGTCCGGGTACGTGCTGCCTGCGCCTGGGGGCGGCGCCCTGTTCGGCGCCACGTCGCAGCGCAACGATGCCGACCCGGAGGTCCGCGCTGTCGATCACGCCCACAACCTGGCTCGCCTGGCCGATTTGATGGGCCGCCCGCTCGACCTGCAGCCGTCGGCGCTGGAAGGGCGGGTGGCCTGGCGCTGCAGTGCCGCGGACCGCCTGCCGGTCATCGGAGCGGTCCCGGACCAGGCCCGGCTGCGGGGTCGACTCGACCAGGCTCGCCTGGTGCCACGCCGGCCCGGCCTGTTCGTGTTCACCGGCCTCGGTTCGCGCGGCATCACGTGGAGCGCGCTGGGTGGGCACATCCTCGCGGCGTGGGTGACCGGCGCGCCCATGCCGGTGCCGGCGAGCCTGCTCGATGCGCTCGACCCGGCCCGTTTCGGGTCCTACCGTTCCGGCTGAGCCTGTGACGCCTCCCCGCCGCTGGCGGGTGCCGCGCCCTCCCCCTCGGGGCCGAGGTCCTCGGACCCGGATTCGCCGACCTTGCGCCCGGCTTTTTCCTTCAGCTTTTCCTCTTTCTTCTTTTTCTTGGCCAGTTCGCGCTGGCGCTTTTCGAACGAGTAGTTTGGTTTGGCCATGGGCCGTCCTTCCTGTCTGATACCGACGTCTGGCACCGCGAGGCGCCCAAGCCCCGAGGTTACGCGCTTTTTCGCCCGCGCCGGGCGGGTGTCGGCTCAGAAAGTCAGGGTCTTGACGCCCTCGGATGTTCCCAGCAGGCAGATGGTCGCCTTGTTGCGCGCGAACACCCCCACCTCGATGACGCCCGGCAGCAGACGCAGTTCGCGCTCGAGCGCGGCAGGGTCCGAGATGACGAGGCCGTGCACGTCGAGGATCTGGCCGCCGTTGTCGGTGACGACACCGGCGCGCAGGACCGGCTCGCCACCGAGCGCCCGCAACTGCCGCGCGACCTTGGCGGCAGCCATCGGGATGACTTCGACCGGCAGCGCGAACCCGCCGAGCGTGGGGACGAGCTTGGACTCGTCGACAATGCAGACGAAGCGCTCGGACAGGTCGGCGACGATCTTTTCACGCGTGAGGGCCGCCCCGCCCCCCTTGATCATGAAGCCGGCGTGGTCGATCTCATCCGCGCCGTCGACATAGACGGCGAGGGACTCGACCGCGTTGGCGTCGCGCACCTCGATGCCGAGCGCGCGCAGGCGGGCGCTGCTTCGTTCCGAACTCGACACCGCGGCGCGGATGCGCACGGGCATCCGGCCCAGGGCATCGATGAAGCAATTGACCGTCGTGCCGGTGCCCACGCCGATGACGCTGTCGGGCGCGACGTGGGCGATCGCCGCCGCGCCGACGAGGAACTTGAGTTCGTCCTGGGTCATGGCGCGATGGTCGGCCGGGGCGTTCCCACCATGGCCTCCGGTCGGACCCAGGCATCGAACTGTTCGGCGCTGACGTGGCCGGAGGCGAGCGCCGCCTCGCGCAGGCTCAACCCGCCCGCGTGCGCCGCCTTGGCGATCTGGGCCGCCTTGTCGTAGCCGATGTGCGGATTGAGCGCGGTCACCAGCATCAGGGAGCGCTGCACCAGCTCGTCGATGCGGGTTCGGTCGGCTTCGATCCCGCGGGCGCAGTTCGCCTCGAAGCTCGACGCACCGTCTGCCAGCAGGCGCATGCTCTGGAGCACGTTGTGGATGATCACGGGCTTGTAGACATTGAGCTCGAAGTTGCCCGAGGCGCCGGCGATGTTGACCGCGACGTCGTTGCCCATCACCTGGCACGCCAGCATCGTCAAGGCCTCGCATTGGGTCGGGTTCACCTTGCCCGGCATGATGGAGCTGCCGGGCTCGTTCGCCGGGATCGTGAGTTCGCCCAGTCCGGAGCGTGGGCCCGAAGCGAGCCAGCGCACATCGTTGGCGATTTTCATCAACACCGCAGCCAGGGTCTTGAGCGCGCCGTGCGCGAACACCATGGCGTCGTTGGCAGCGAGCGCCTCGAACTTGTTGGGTGCGGATTCGAACGGGATGCCGGTGACGCGGGCGAGCTCCGCGGCGACGCGGCTGCCGAATTCGGGATGCGCGTTCAGGCCGGTCCCGACCGCGGTCCCCCCGAGCGCCAGCTCGCGCAGGTGCGGCCGGGTCGTGCGCAGATGGCGGATCGCATGGTCGAGTTGCGCCACCCACCCCGATATTTCCTGGCCGAGCGTGAGCGGCGTCGCGTCCTGCAAGTGCGTGCGGCCGATCTTGACGATGTCGGCGAACGCTCGCGCCTTGCCCGCCAGCGTCGCCCGCAGGGTGTCGAGCGCCGGCAACAGCTTCGTCTCCAGTGCCAGCAACGCCGCGACGCTCATGGCGGTCGGAAACACATCGTTGGACGACTGGCCACGATTGACATCGTCGTTCGGGTGGACCCGCCCGCCCCCGCCCGGCGCGCCGGCCAGCAGTTGGGTGGCGCGGTGGGCGAGTACCTCGTTGAGATTCATGTGGGTCTGGGTGCCCGAGCCGGTTTGCCAGACCGATAGCGGGAATTGGTCCGCATGGCGTCCGTCCAGGACTTCGTCGGCAGCGGCGACGATGGCGTCGGCCTTCGCGCCCTCGAGTACCCCGAGCTCGCGATTGACCGTCGCCGCGCTGCGCTTGACCAGCGCCAGCGCGTGAATGAGCTCGGGCGGCATGCGCTCGGTGGAGATGTGGAAGTGGTGCAACGAGCGCTGCGTCTGCGCGCCCCAGAGGGCGCTCGCGGCGACCTCGATGGCGCCGAAGCTGTCGTGTTCGAGTCGAGTCGAGGCGGTGGGGGTCTTCATGTCGAAGGGGCCTGGCAGCTGGCAGGTGGACAGTATGCCCGCGCCGCGGCTGCCACAATATCGGCCATGCCCGTGTTCCCCTACGCCCTCGCGCGCCCCTTTCTGTTCGGCCTCGATCCCGAGCGCGCGCACGACCTGACCTTGGACGCGCTGGCCCGATTCCAGAACACGCCGCTGCAGTGCGCCTGGGCACAGCCGCGCGTGGCCGACCCGGTCGTGCTGGCCGGATTGCGCTTTCCGAACCGCATCGGCCTGGCGGCCGGACTGGACAAGAACGGGCGCTGCATCGACGGCCTGGGGGCCATCGGTTTCGGGTTCATCGAGGTCGGCACGGTCACGCCCAAGGCGCAGCGCGGGAACCCGAAACCTCGGATGTTTCGGTTGCCCGAGGCCAACGCCCTGATCAACCGCCTGGGCTTCAACAACGACGGCCTCGACGCCTTTCTCGCCAACGTGAAGCGGGCGCGCTTTCGCGCCGGCGGCGGCATCCTGGGCCTCAACATCGGCAAGAACGCGGCGACCCCGATCGAGCGCGCCGTGGACGACTACCTGCTTTGCCTCGACGGCGTCCATGCCCACGCCGACTATGTCACCCTCAACATCTCCAGCCCCAACACCCACAACCTGCGCGCGCTCCAGGCGGATGCCGCGCTCGATGCCTTGCTCGGCGACGTCCAGGCCCGCGGGGTCGAATTGGCCGCGCGCCACGGCCGGCACGTCCCGATTTTCCTGAAGATCGCACCCGACCTCGAGCCGATGCAGGTCGAGGCCGTCGCGGCGACATGCCGCAAGCATGGCGTGGACGGCGTGATCGCCACCAACACCACCGTCGCGCGCGATGCGGTCAGCGGGCTGCCCCATGGCAACGAAGTGGGCGGGCTGTCCGGGGCCCCGGTGCGGGACGCTTCCAACCGGGTGGTTGCGCAGCTGCGCGCCTTGCTGGGGCCGAACTACCCGATCATCGGCGTCGGTGGCGTGATGAGCGCCGCCGACGCGCTGGCCAAGCGCGCCGCCGGCGCCGACCTGGTGCAGCTCTACACCGGGTTCATCTATCAGGGGCCGGCGCTCGTCGCCGCAGCTGCGCGCGCGCTGGCCCGAGGAGTCGCCACCCCGTGATGAATACCCTGGCCCGTCTCGCCGCCCTCGTCTTGCTCGCTTTGCTGGGCGCCTGCAGTTCGTTCCCGCGGATCGTGCCGGACATGGCGCAAAGTCGCGCGACGCCGCAGCTGGCCGGCGCGCGGGGACCGCTCAGCGCCGCCCGCAGCAAGGAAATACTCGACGGCCTGCGCGCGAGCAACCCCGATGCCGACATTCTCGGCCGTCACCTCGCGCTCGAAACCGCCTTGTCGGACAGCCCCCTGGTCGTGGGCAACCGCGTGCGTCTGCTCCAGGATGGCCCGGCCACCTACAGCGCCATGCTCGATGCGATCGCCGCCGCGCGCGATCACATCAACATGGAAACCTACATCATGGAAGACGACGAGGCGGGCAAGCGCTTCGCCGCCGCCCTGATCGACAAACAGCGCCAGGGGGTGCAGGTCAATCTGATCCGCGACAGCGTCGGCACCTTGGGGACCCCGAAGGAGTTTTTCAAGAACCTGTCCGACGCCGGCGTCAACGTGCTGGAATTCAACCCGGTCAACCCGCTCGTGGCGTCGGCCGGCTGGGACGTGAACCAGCGCGACCACCGCAAACTGTTGGTCATCGACGGCGCGAAAGCCTTTCTCGGCGGCGTCAACATCAGCAGCGTCTATTCGGGCGGTTCGTCGGCGCACCGCGCCGCGCCGGACCAGCCGGGCCATGTGCCCTGGCGTGACACCGACCTGGCGATCGACGGGCCCGTGGTCGCTTCCTTCCAGAAACTCTTCGTCGAGACCTGGGAGAAGCAAAAAGGAAGTCCGCTGGCCTCGCGCAATTACTTCCCCGCGCTCGCGCGCCAGGGCGACGAGGTGGTCCACGCCATCGGGGGCTCGCCCGACGAACCGTACAACCTCATCTATGCCACCTTGATTTCGGCCATCGATGCCTCCGAGAAGGAAGTGTTGCTGACCAACGCCTATTTCGTTCCCGACCCGCAACTGGTCGACGCGCTCAAGCGTGCGGTCGGGCGCGGGGTGGACGTCAAGGTGGTGCTGCCCTCGACCACCGACTCGGCGCTGGTGCTCAACGCCAGCCACTCGCACTACGACGAGCTGTTGCGTGCCGGCATCAAGATCTATGAACGCCAGAACGCCCTCCTGCATGCGAAGACGGCGCTGATCGACGGGGTCTGGTCGACCGTGGGTTCGACCAACCTCGATTGGCGCAGCTTCTTGCACAACCAGGAGGTCACCGCCGTCGTGCTCGGTACCGATTTCGGCACCCAGATGCACGGGGCCTTCGACGCCGACATGGCCGCCTCCAGGGAAGTGACGCTCGCGGCCTGGGAACGGCGATCGCCGGTGCAGCGCCTCAAGGAAGCGTTCGGCCGCCTTTGGCAATACTGGCTCTGACCGCCGAACCCGAACCGGAACCGCAGCGATGAACCCGAGCCCACGCCCCATTTCCGCCACCCTGGTCGCTTGGGCCGTGGCGTCGAGCCTGGGCCTCGGTGTCGCGCCGACCGCTCGAGCCCAGGACGGGGCGGCGCTGCACGCGCGCTACCAGGGCCTGCGCGGCCCCCTGGCCGCCAGCCCGTTCGGACGCCCTCTGGTCCTCGAGTCGGTGCAAAACAGCAACGATCTGCGTGGCGACGTGGTGGCGGTGGTCGAGCAGCCCTTCGCCACCGTCAGCCCGGCATTGCAAGGCGCCGATCATTGGTGCGAGGTCCTGATGCTTCACCTGAACGTGAAGGGCTGTCGGACCGCCGGACCGGCGGCGGGCGGGATGTTGAGCCTGGTCGTCGGGCGCAAGTTCGACCAGCCTCTCGGCGACGGCTACAAGGTCGATTTCACCTACGCGCCGCCGGTCACCGCCCCGGACTACCTTCGGGTGCAGATGACCGCGGCAGAAGGTCCGGTCGGCACGCACGACTACGCCCTGGTCCTGGAAGCGACGCCGCTGGACGAACGCCGCAGCCTCATCCACCTGTCCTATGCCTACGCCTACGGCACCGCGGCACGGCTGGGCATGCAGGCCTACCTCTCGACGGCCGGCCGCGACAAGGTCGGGTTCAGCATCACCGGCACAGCCGCCGACGGCAAGCCGACCTACATCGGCGGCGTGCGCGGAGTGATCGAACGCAACACGATGCGCTACTACCTGGCGATCGAGACCTACCTCGGGAGCTTGGCCGCCCCGGCCGCGGAGCGCCAGGAAAAGCGCTTGCGCGATTGGTTCGATGCGACCGAGCGGCACGCCCTGCAACTGCACGAGATGACGCGCGACGAGTATCTCGCCATGAAGCGGCACGAATTGCAGCAGCCGGCGCCGGGTTCTTAGCGCCGTGTCAGAGGACCGGCACGCCGGTCTTGCTCTGCAGCTCCTCGCGGGTCACGCCCTCGGCCAGTTCGACCAGCCGGAGTCCTTGCGGCGTGACGTCGAGCACGCCGAGGTCGGTGATGATCCGATCGACGACGCCGACCCCGGTCAGCGGCAAGGTGCATTCGGGGATGATCTTCAGGTCGATGGAGCCGTCCTTTTTCTTCGCCACGTGCTCCATGAGCACCAGCACCCGGGCGACGCCGGCGACCAGATCCATGGCCCCACCCATGCCCTTGACCATCTTGCCGGGAATCATCCAGTTGGCCAGGTCGCCGCGCGCGCTGACCTGCATCGCGCCCAATATGGAGAGGTTGATCTTGCCGCCGCGGATCATCGCGAAGCTATCGTGCGAGCCGAATATCGACGAGCCGGGCAAGGTCGTGACGGTCTGCTTGCCGGCGTTGATGAGGTCGGGGTCGACCTGCTCGGCGGTCGGGAACGGTCCGATGCCCAGCATCCCGTTCTCGCTTTGGAGCCAGACTTCGATGTCGGGGGCGACGAAGTTGGCCACCAGGGTCGGCAACCCGATCCCGAGGTTCACGTAGAAGCCGTCTTGCAGTTCCTTGGCGGCCCGAGCGGCCATTTGGTCGTGTGTCCAGGCCATCTCAGGCTCCCAGTTTTTCGGTGATGGTGCGCTTTTCGATGCGCTTTTCAGGGTGCGCGTTGAGGACGATGCGGTGGACGTAGATGCCGGGCAGGTGAACCGCATCGGGGTCGATGGCGCCGGTCTCGACGATCTCTTCGACCTCGACGATCGTGGTCCTTCCCGCCATGGCGCAGGCCGGGTTGAAATTGCGGGCGGTCCGCCTGAAAATCAGGTTGCCGCTGCGGTCGGCCTTCCAGGCCTTGACGAGTGCGACCTCGGGCAGCAGGGCGCGTTCCATGACATAGACCTCGCCGTCGAACTCGCGCGTTTCCTTGCCCTCGGCGACCTGCGTCCCGACGCCCGTCCGGGTGAAGAAAGCCGGTATGCCCGCGCCGCCGGCGCGCAGTTTTTCGGCCAGCGTCCCTTGCGGCGTGAATTCGAGCTCGAGTTCGCCGGCCAGGTACTGGCGCTCGAACTCTTTGTTCTCGCCGACATAGCTCGAAATCATTCGCTTGATCTGGCGGGTCTCGAGCAGCAGGCCGAGCCCGAACCCGTCGACGCCGGCATTGTTCGAGATCACGGTGAGGCCGGTGGCCCCCGAGTCGCGCAGCGCACCGATCAATGCCTCCGGGATGCCGCACAGGCCGAAGCCACCCACCGCCAACAATTGGCCGTCCTTCACGACGCCCTGAAGTGCCGCCGCGGCACTCGGGAAGATCTTGTTCATATGCGAAATCTCCGTGTTTGACCTGCGCGCGAGCTTACTGCCGATCCGGGGACCGATCGGCGCCACGCATCATCCCGAGGGCGCTCGGGCCGGGGGCTCGCGCGGCGCCAGCACGGCCCGCAACGCGTCCGGCAATGGCGCCGATTTTTGAGCTTTGTAATCGACCCAGACCAGCGTCGCGCCGCCGTTCGCGTAGACGACTCCCGGCTCGTCGGCGCGCTCCAGGGTCATGTACGTGTCGAAGCTGGTTCGCCCGACGCCCGCGACGAAATGCCGGGCCAAGACCTGTCCGGGAAACGTCAGTTGCTTGATGAAGTTGCAAAAGGCGTTGACCATCGCCGGCCCTTCTCGGGCGGGATCGCCGGCCGCCCCGATCGAGTGCATCCACTCCAGCCGAACGGTCTCGAAATACCGAAAATAAGAGGCGTTGTTGACGTGCTGCATCGCGTCCATGTCGCCCCAGCGGATCGGAATCAGCATCTCGTAGACGAGTGTCCTGGCCTCGGGGAGATCGAATCGCATGGGGACCTCAGCCGCGGGCCACGCCGAGTTCGGCGTAGAGCCGCTCGACCAGTTCGCGTACCTCGGCCAGCTCGTTTCGCATGACCTGGTGCTGCGCCTTCAAGGCCGCGATCTCGCTGGCAGCGACGAAGTCGGCCGAATCGCTGGCGACCGACGGCGCGATCTCGATCGGCCCGCAAAGCAATTGAGCCCACCGCGCCTCGCGCGCCCCGGGCGCGCGAGGGAGCTTGACCGTCAGGGCGCCGCCCTTGTCCGGTGCCCGCACCGCGAGTTCCTCGAGAAAGCCTTCGACCGACGACAGATCGGCGAACCGGTGCAAGCGCTCGGCCGCGGTGCGAAGTTCGGAGACGGTCTGCGGCCCCCGCAGCACCAGCGTCGCCAGCAGAGCGACCGACTGCGAAGGCAGGCCCAGGACCCGGCCGACATTGTGTTCGTAGCGGGTCACCCGGGACCCGCTCGCCTCGAGGACGAGGTGGAGCGACTTGAGCGCGTCCACCGCCTCCTGCACCTCGCTTTCGAGCGCGCTGATCACGGGCTCGCGGGCGGTCTTCTGGTTGCAGCCCAAGGTCAGCGAGTTGAGCGACAGGGGGTAGCTGTCGGGGACGGTGTGGGCTTTCTCGATCAAGACACCGAGCACGCGACCTTCCAGGAGCGAGAGCGGACGCAACGCCGTCAGACCCCGAAACCGTCGTCGGCCTGAACCACCGCGCCATTGACGAAGTGACTTTCGTTGGCGCAAAGCATCATCAGCACCGCGTCCAGGTCCTGCGGCTGCCCGACGCGCTTGCGCGGCAGCGAGGCGATGCGCTTTTGGCCCTGTTCGGTGTCCCACTGATGGTGGTTGATCTCGGTGTCGATATAGCCCGGGCAGATGGCGTTGACGTTGATGCCGTAGCGGCCCCATTCGAGCGCCATGACGCGGGTCATGTGGATCACCGCCGCCTTGCTCATGGCGTAGACGCCGATCCGGGACACCGCCTTGAGACCGGCGATCGAGGCGATGTTGACGATGCGGCCGCCGGTGAATGTCCCGGGCGCCGCACCTTTGGCCCGCGCGATCATCCGTTTGCCCACCTCCTGGGCGACGAAGAAGGCGCCCTTGGTGTTGGTGCCGAAGATGTAGTCGTAGTCGTCTTCCTCGACATCGGTCAAGGACTGGGTGCGACCGACGCCCGAATTGTTGACCAGGATGTCGAGCGTGCCGACCTCGGTTTCGGCATGCGCCACGGCCGCTTTGATGCTGTCGTGGTCGGTCACGTCGAGCGCCACCACGTGGGCATCCCCGCCTTCGGCCTGGATGTCGGCGCGCAAGGCCTTGAGCCGCTCGACCCGCCGCCCCGCCAGCACGACGCCGGCACCGGCCTTCGCCAAGGTCTTCGCGAACTGCGCCCCGAGGCCGCTCGAAGCCCCGGTCACCAGAGCGACCCGCCCGGACAGATCGATGTTGTAGCTCATGCGTGGTCCTTCCGACGACTGGACATATCGAGCCCGAGTGCCCTTGTGCGGGGAACGATAGCACGTGACTCACCGAGGGAAAACCTGCGCTTGCCGGGTCTGCGGGGTCCTCACGCCAGGACCCGGCCCCCTTTAGAATCGCGCCGAACCGCACGCTCCGAAGGAAGCCGAATGACGCCAGCAGAGATCCTCGCCCAGCATGGTCCGCGCGAAGCCATGGAATACGACGTGGTCGTCGTGGGTGGTGGTCCGGCGGGTCTGGCCACGGCGATCCGGCTCAAGCAATTGGCGGCGGCGCAGGGCAAGGACATCTCGGTCGTGGTGCTCGAAAAAGGCTCGGAGCCGGGCGCCCACATCCTGAGCGGCGCGATCATGGATCCGCGTGCCCTCACCGAACTCTTGCCCGACTGGAAGGAACGCGGAGCGCCGCTCGACCAGCCGGTGGCCGGCGACGAGCTGCTGTTGCTGACCGCCACCGGCCAGGTGCGAACGCCCCAGTTCATGATCCCGTCCGGCCTGCACAACCATGGCAACTACATCGTCAGCCTCGGCAACGTGGTGCGCTGGCTCGGACAGCAAGCCGAGGCGCTCGGGGTCGAGATTTTTCCCGGCTTCGCGGGCGCCGAAGTGCTCTACAACGAGGCCGGGGCGGTCAAGGGCGTGGCCACCGGCAATGTCGGCGTCGGCAAGAATGGCGAGCCGACCGGCGATTTCCAGATCGGCATGGAACTGCACGCCAAGTACACGATTTTTGCCGAAGGGTCGCGCGGGCAACTCGGCCGCCAGCTGATCGCGCGCTACCAACTCGACGCCGGCAAGGATCCGCAAACCTACGCCCTGGGCATCAAGGAACTGTGGGAAATCGATCCGGTCCAGGCCCGGCCCGGCCATGTCGTTCATTCGCTCGGCTGGCCCATGGACAGCGCGACGTATGGCGGCGGCTTCCTCTATCACATGCAGGGCAACCTGGTGACGCTCGGCTTCATCACGGGCCTCGAGTACAGCAACCCGTGGCTCAGTCCGTTCGAGGAGATGCAACGCTGGAAGACCCATCCTTCCGTGCGCGCGTGTCTGGTGGGCGGCAAACGCATCGGCTATGGCGCGCGCGCCATCACCTGCGGCGGGTTGATGAGCCTGCCCAAGACCGTTTTCCCCGGGGGCGCCCTGGTGGGCTGCGAAGCAGGCTACTTGAACTTCGCCCGCATCAAGGGCAGCCATGCGGCCATCAAGACCGGCATGCTCGCCGCCGAGGCCGCGTTCGAGGCCGTCATTGCCGGACGCCAGCACGACGAACTCGCGGCCTACCCCGCGGCCTTCGAGAAGAGCTGGCTCTACACCGAGCTCCAGGCTTCCCGCAACACCAAGCAGTGGATGAAGAAAGGTCTTTATCTGTCGTCGCTGATGAACGGGATCGAGCTCTGGCTGCTGCCGATGATGGGCGTCAAGGCGCCCCCCTGGACCCTCCACAACCGGACGCCGGACCACGCCAGGCTCAAGCCCGCCGCCGAGTGCCCGAAGATCGACTATCCCAAGCCCGACCAGACGCTTACCTTCGACCGCCTCTCGAGCGTGTTCATCAGCAATACCAACCATGGCGAGAACCAGCCGGCGCACCTGACCCTCAAGGACGCGTCGGTGCCGGTCGCCATCAACCTGGCCACGTACGCCGGGCCGGAAAGCCGCTATTGCCCTGCGGGGGTCTATGAATTCGTCAAGAACCCGGACGACACCGACCGATTGCAGATCAACGCCCAGAATTGCGTTCATTGCAAGACCTGCGACATCAAGGACCCCACGCAGAACATCGTCTGGGTGGCTCCGGAGGGCGGCGGGGGTCCGAACTACGCCGGGATGTAGCAGCTCACGGGCGTCGGTGGGGCTGCCGCGTAAGCCCATGTCGGACGACGCGCCGCGGTCGCGTGGGGCCGATTCCATTGTCGCGAGTTGGCGTGCGCGAACGGTGCGAGCCACGCTACGCTTTCGTGACCTGTCCCTTTGCCCGAGGTACCCCATGGAATTGATCCCTGCGCCGCCCAAGGTGCCATCGCCGAGTTGGTTGCTGCTCATGGCACTCGAACTGATCCGGCGCCGGCCCTCGCTTCCTTTGGCCGATGCCTTGCGCTGCGCCGAGTTGGCACACGACGGCACCTGGCTGCTGGACGCGGCCGAGGCGGCCGAATGGTGGCTGCTCGCGATCGGGGCATGTGCGCGGGACGAGGCGTACCGGACGCGCGGCCTGGCGGGTTGAGCGCTCGGACCGGAACCAAAGCAGAGGCGACCACCCAGTGAGCGTGCTGACCATACTCTACGTCGAAGACAACGAACATCTGCGGGAAACCATCGGCATGCTGATGGAGGGCGACGGCCGCGAGGTGGTCCTGTGCGCGAGCGGCGAGGAGGCGATCGCCTGCTGCGAGCAGCAGCGCTTCGACCTCGTGGTCACGGACGTGAGCCTGCCGGGGATATCGGGCACCGACCTCGCGCGCCGGTTGCTGCGCGCGGATCCGGGGCGCTGGCTGGTTCTGTGTTCCGGATACGACTTCGTCGACAGCGTCCGTCAGTTCGGTCCCAATGTGCGGTCGCTGCGCAAGCCCTTCGAACTGGAAGAACTCGACGCCTTGATCGCGGAAGTCGCGGCCAGCAAAGCTTAGCGGCTGATTTGCGGCCTTGGCCTACAGCCACGGATAGGCCACCCGGCGAGAATCCGGGCTGGATTGCGCCTCTTATCTGCAGCATCGACATGTCGTCTAACGCCATCGATACCCGACGCGCCTCGACAGGCGTCGTCGGCCTGGACCAAATCCTCGGGGGCGGCCTGACGCCCTCCCGCATGTACCTCTTCGAAGGGGCGCCGGGGACCGGCAAGACCACGTTCGCCCTGCGCTTCCTGATGTCGGGCGTGGCCGCGGGCGAGCCGGGCCTCTACATCACGCTTTCCGAAACCGCGTCCGAATTGCGGGCCGTGGTCGATTCGCACGGTTGGTCGCTCGACGGGATCGAGGTGCACGAGCTCGGTCACGAGCTCGGCGTCGGACCCTCGACCCAACAAACCATCCTGCACCCGTCGGAGATCGAGCTGGGGGAGACGATCAGTGCGGTGATCGAAGAAATCGAGGCGCGCAATCCGGGCCGGGTGGTCTTCGACAGTCTCTCGGAGATGCGCCTCCTGGCTCAGGACCCGCTGCGCTATCGGCGGCAGATCCTCGCCCTCAAGCAGTTTTTCTCGACCCGCGCCTGCACCGTCCTGCTCCTCGACGACAAGACCTCCGACCCGACCGACCTTCAGCTCCACAGCATCGCCCACGGGGTGATCTCGCTCGACTCCAGCACCCAGATGTTCGGCGCCGAACGCCGTCACCTGAGGGTCAGCAAGATGCGCGGGATGAAGTTTCAAGGCGGCGTGCACGACTTCTCGCTGGACACGGGCCGGGTCGAAGTCTTCCCACGTCTGGTCGCGGCCGAGCACCATGTCACGTTCGATCTCAAACCCAAGACTTCCGGTTCCGCTGAACTGGACACGATGCTGGGCGGCGGCCTGGTGCCCGGGTCCAACGCCCTCTTGCTCGGGCCCTCCGGGATCGGCAAGACCAGCACCGCGGCGCGCTGCGTGCTCGCCGCCCTCGAACGCGGCGAGCGGGCGCACTACTATCTGTTCGACGAAGGGCTCAACACCTTCCTGGGCCGTTGTCGAACGCTCGGCATCGACCTCCAGCGCCACCTCGACTCCGGGCTCCTGACCGTCGCGCAAATCGACCCGGCTGCCATGTCGCCTGGCGAATTCGCCAACGGCGTGATGCACGCGGTGCTCGATCTCGACTGTAAGTTCGTGGTCATCGACAGCCTCAACGCCTACATGCTGGCCATGCCCGGGCAGGCGTTCCTGTTGCTGCACATGCACGAACTGCTCAATTTCCTGAACCAGCGCGGCGTGATCACGATGCTCGTGGTCGGTCAGCACGGCCTGATCGGCGATGTGCGCTCGGACATCGATCTGAGCTATCTGAGCGATTCGATCGTGCTGTTTCGATTCTTCGAAGCCAAGGGCGAAGTCAGGGCGGCGATCTCGGTGCTCAAGAGCCGCACCGGCGCGAGTCAACGAGGGATACGCGAGCTGCGCTTGTCCAGCCGCAAGGGCGTCCAGATCGGTGCGGCCCTGGAAGGATTCGATGGCATTTTGAGCGGATTGACGAGCTACCGCGGCAGCACCGCCTTGCTGGTCGACGACGCCGCATGAAACCGGCGCGCGACACGCAGCCCACCGAGCGAAGAGTCGTCGTGTTGGCGCCGCAGGGGCGCGATGCGGAGGTGGTGCTGCTGGTGCTCAAGACCGCCGGCTACGACGGGGTTTCCTGTATCACTTTGACCGCGTTCATCGAGCGCCTGAACGAGGGCGCCGCGGTCGGCATCATCACGGAGGAGACGTTGGCGGGTGACGATCTCCCGGCGCTCCGTTTGTGGATGGCCCGTCAGCCGCCGTGGTCGGATTTTCCGCTGCTCGTGCTGGCCACCCGCCAGGCCGGCCGCCGCACCCCGGACGCCCGGGCGACGCTCGATTCGCTCGGCAACGTCGTGCTGCTGGAACGGCCGCTCAATGCCGAGACGCTGTCGAGCGCGACCCGGGCGGCGGCGCGTTCGCGGGCGCGCCAGTACGACACCCGCTTTCACCTCATGGAGCAACAACGCATCCACCGCGAAAACGAGCGCCTCTACGCGGCCGAGAGCCGGGCGCTGCGCGAAGCCGCCGAGTCACGCGACGCGGTGTTGGCCGCCGAGCGCAGGGCCCGTGAGCAAGCCGAGCAAGCGGGCCGGACCAAGGACGAATTCCTCGCCACGCTCTCGCACGAATTGCGCACGCCCCTGAGCGCCATACTCGGCTGGGTCTACGTGCTCAAGTCCAGGCCGCCGAGTGCCGCCGACCTCGCCAAGGGGGTGGACGTGATCGAGCGCAATGCGCGTGCCCAGGCCCGGCTGATCGACGAGTTGCTCGACATGAGCCGCATCATTGCCGGCAACGTCGCCCTCGACCAGCAGCCGCTCGACCCTTGCGCCGTGGTCGAATCCGCGATGGCGTCGATCCAGCCGAGCGCGGACGCCAAGTCCCTGGTCCTGCGGCGCGCCATCGACGCATCGGTGGGGCTGGTCTCGGCCGACCCGCACCGGTTGACTCAAATCATCTGGAACTTGCTGTCCAATGCCGTGAAGTTCACGCCTGCCGGGGGCTCCATCGAGGTCGCGGTGCGGCGCGAGCACGACCAATTGGCCGTGGAGATACGAGATTCCGGCGAAGGCGTACCGGCCGATTTCTTGCCGTTCATTTTCGATCGGTTTCGGCAAGCCGACGGGTCGTCGGCACGTCGCCACGGCGGGCTCGGATTGGGACTGTCGATCGTGCGCAACCTGGTCGAGTTGCATCGCGGGACGATACGCGCCGCCAGCGACGGCCCGGGCAAGGGGACGACGCTGGTCCTCCACCTGCCCCTCTTGCCTCCCGACACGCAGGCTGCAGCGGTCCCCCCGCTGACCGCACCGGCCGACGCGACCCCGACCGCTCCGGGTGGCCCACCGGCCCCCGAACTCCAGGGCGCGCACGTCGTCGTCGTCGACGACGAACTCGACAGCCGCGAGATGATCGGTCGCATTCTGGGCGAGCGTGGCGCCCGGGTGCGGCTGGCCGGCTCGGCCGACGAAGCCGTTGCGACCGTCGAAGCCGGCCCGGTCGACCTCCTGGTCAGCGACATCGGGATGCCCGGCCAGGACGGGCACGCGCTGCTGCGCCGGTTGCGCGGTCTCGGCCACCTGTTTCCGGCGATCGCGGTCACCGCGTTCGCGCGCGGAGAAGACGCCCGCAAAGCGCTCGCGACCGGCTTCGCGCACCACCTTGCCAAGCCATTCGAGGGCCCGCAACTGGTGGCGTTGGCGATCTCGCTGATCGATGGCGGGCGTCGCGGGGCGGTGGCCCGCCCCGCGCACGCTGCCAGCACGGAAGATGGCCATGTCGAGTGAAGCCGACGACGTTCGCGTTCTGGTGGTCGACGATTCGGCCGACGCGGCCGAGGCGCTGGCCTTGCTCCTGGAGATCGGCGGCTACGTGGTTCGAACGGCAGCGGACGGCGCCACGGCACTGCTTCAGGTCCAGTCATTCGCCCCGCATTGCGTCTTGCTCGACGTCGACATGCCGGGAATCGATGGACTGGAGCTTTCCAAGACGCTGCGCGCCCAGTACGGCGACGACATCGTCCTGGTGGCGGTGACGGGCTGGAGTGCCCGCGACGCCCGAGTGGCCGAGACCTTCGAAGTCGTCGACCACTACCTGCGCAAGCCTCTGAACCCGAGCGAGCTCCACAAGGTGCTGCCGCCCACCGGCGGCCCCCCGAGCACAGCGCCGGTGACTTGAACCGCCGCCGCACGCGATGCTTGCAAAATAGAGAATGAGTTGCAAAGATATGCACCAGGCGCTGACCCGAGGCGCGGATGCCCCTGGCACTCCCTGCGCAAGACGCCGCCGATGGCGACTTGCACACCCGTCGTTCTTCGCCGAAAAACCTTCACTACCAGAGGCCCTCACATGAATCGCACCCTCACGACCTTGCTGCTGTCCGCTGGCCTGGCCGTCTCCTTCGGGAGCCTGGCGCAGGCTCCCGCCGGCGCCCCGGCCGGCTCCACGGGGGCTTGCAAGGATGGCTCCTACACCTCCAACGCGACCAAGCGCGGTTCCTGCGCGCACCACGGCGGTGTGAAGGACTGGTACGCTGCGGAGGCAGCCACGGCTGCGCCGGCGGCCACGGGATCGAAGGCGTCCGCGCCGGGCGCGACCACCATGGCGG
>JALYHO010000125.1 GCA_030776545.1 Pseudomonadota bacterium
GCCGTACCCGACGCGTCGGCCGCCGGCCCGGAGGCCTCCGCCGCCGGCGCCGAGGCCTGCGCCACGGCAAGTTGCGGGGCCGCGGCCAAAGCGGCAGCGAGAGAGGCAGCGACGAGCGCGGTCTGGAAACGGGTGTTCATGTGGTGGGCTCCTGGCAAAGATCTTCGAAGAGGGATTCGTGGGGCGAAAGGCGTATCGGTCACTTCACTGTGCTGTTGCTCGCCCTGGCTATTCGAGCTTGAAATCGAAGTCCTGGACCGCGCGGACTTCCTCGTCGCCGGCCGCCCTGCAGTCGTACTGCATCATGGCGTTGCGAACTGCCGCGTCGAACACGCCCCTCGGGGTGGCGGAGACGATCTCGATCGCGGTGACCCGCCCGCCCTTGATCGTGGCGACCGCCTTGACCGAGCCGGCAATCCCTTCCCGCAATGCTCTGGATGGCATTTTCGGCTGGGGCTGGTTCGGGCACACGACGCCGATGGCCACGACCGCCGGCTTTGCCGATGCTGGCGCGACGGCCGCGACGGGCGCTTGCGGCGTGATCTCGACCGGTGCCGGAGGGACCGGCGAGGCGGCCGCGGTGATCGTCGGCGTCGGCGGGGGCGGGGTGGCGACCTGGACTTCGGGGGGCGGGATGTAAGGCGGCGGAGGGGCCTCCAACTTAGGCGGTGGTGGCAATACCACTTCTGGCGGCGGCGGTTTCTTGACCTCGTCGATCACCTTGGTCTCGATCGGGGCGCGAACCACGTCGACCACCTTTTTCGCCAGGCCCGTGACCAGGGCATAAACGATGAAGAGGTGAAACAGGATGACGACCGTGATCCCTGCCAAATGCCGGCGTGGATCGGCTTGCCGCTGCGAAAAATTCATGGAGTCTGCTCCGGGACCGTGACCATGGGAAAGACCTCAGCGACTGGTGCGTTGGAGCCGGACAAACGCCACCGGTGGAGGGAAATCCGAACAATGACACCACTTTAATACCAGCAATACCAATCTGTCAATTGGTATTGGACTCGGCCTTTGGAATCGGCGCCTTGGCCGTCGAGGTCGGCTCGGGAAAACCATGGCGGCGCCGAACCCGCGCGAGCGCAGGATAAGGACGTGCGGCCCCCGCGCCGACATTGGAACTCGCTGGCCCCGGACTCAAGGAAGGCCCACTTCAGGATGCCGCCTCGCTCGCTCGCGCATTCGGACCCACCCGGGGCGAACCCGGAAGACGGTGCCAGGGGTGGAACGCTGCGACGGCGCATCCTCTGGGCGGCGGTCGGTGCGATCGCGCTCTCGGGCGCCCTGGTCGCAGCACTCCTGGGCTATTTGCGCCAGGACGCCATTCGAGTGGGCTTGGCCCAGACGGAAACGCTGGCCCAGGTCATCGAAGAACAGACCGCGCGCACGGTGCAAACCGTCGATGTGGCGCTGCAGCTCGCGACCGAACAACTCAAGGCACTGCAAGCCTCCGGCGCTCCCGCCGATGCGAACGCGGTTCGCCAGGTGCTTACGCGTCGCCTGATCGAACTCCCCTTCCTGCGAGCGATGTGGGTCGTCGACGCCGACGGGCGAATGATCTACAACTCGCGCGACGGCGACCTGGGCATGGACTTCTCCGACCGGGAGTATTTCCAGGTCTACCGACGCGCACCGGACACGCACCTGTTCATCGGGCCGCCGATCCTGTCGCGCACCGATGGGCTCTGGTTCGTCAGCATGTCCCGACCGCTGCGGTCCGCGGACGGGCAGTTCGCGGGCGCGATCGTGACGTCGCTCGAACCGACTTACTTCGAACGCTTGTGGCGCTCGGTGGACCTCAGCGGCGGTGGCTCCATCACGCTCACCAGGGACGACGGCGTGGTGCTCCTGCGCACCCCCTTCGACACCGCCTCGAAGGGAAACGCCGCGGCCGATCGGGCGCTGCTGACCCAACACCTCGGCGCATCTCCCACCGGCACCTTCGAGCACACCGATCCGGTCGACGGCCAGTCGCGCCGTGCGGCCTACCGACGGCTTTCGGGCTACCCGCAACTCGTGGTCGTGGTCAGCCAGTCGCCGCAACTCTACCTTGGCGTGTGGCGGAGCCTGGCGGTGCTCACCCTGGTGCTCTGGGTGCTGGCGATCGGTGCCTGCGCGCTGCTGGGCGCCCGACTCACGCGCGAATGGCGGCGGCGCTGGCAGAGCGAATCGAAGTTTCGCCAGCTCGCCGAGGCCATGCCGCAGCTGGTTCTGGTCTGCGACGCCGACGGCCGCCTGACCTACGTCAACGATCGGTGGACCACGGCCACGGGCCAGTCGCCCGAAGCCGCCTTGCACGTGCCGTGGCAAAGTTTCGTGCATCCCGACGACCGCGCCCGCGTCGAGCAAAGCCTGGCACGCGACGCCCCCGTCGAGTACCGGCTCCGAACCGCCGACGGCACGTACCGCTGGCATCTGTTGCGCGGCGCCGTCACGCGCCAGCCCGACGGCACCGTCGTGAGCGCTTTCCACACCTCGACCGAGATCGACGAGATCCGCTCGGCCCGCGCCGCGCTGCTCGAGAGCGAGACCGAGCTGCGCCATCGGGCGGCGCAACTCCAGGCGCTCTATGACAGCGCCCCGGTCGGCCTGGCCTTCGTCGATCGCCAACTCAACTACATCGACATCAACGAGCGTCTGGCGAGCATCAACGGTCACGCCCCGTCCGCGCACCGAGGCCGGTCCATCCGCCAGATGATCCCGGAACTGGCCAACCGGCTGGAACCGCTCTACCTCGCTGCCATGGACTCCGGCGTCCCGGTCGAGAACGTCGAGGTGACGCGCAAGTCGCCTGAACACCCTGAGCGGCTGCGCTATTTTCTGAATTCGATCCATCCGGTGCGCGGCCCGGACGGCGAGGTGATGGGCGCCATCTCGTCGTCGCTGGAAATCACGCAACAGCGCCAGCGCGAGGAGGCCCACCGGGCCCTCGAGGCCCAGCTGCACCAGGTTCAGAAGCTCGAGTCGATCGGTGAGCTGACCGGCGGCGTGGCGCACGACTTCAACAACCTGCTCACGGTCATCCTCGGAAATTCCGAACTGCTGGTCGAGCAGTTGGTCGATAACCCGCCACTGCGCATGCTGGCCGAGATGACGCGTGCAGCAGCGGTCCGCGGGGCCGAACTGACCCATCGACTGCTGGCGTTCGCCCGCCGCCAGGCGCTCGATCCCAGGTCGGTCGATGTCAATCAGCTGCTCGCGGGGATGGATGGGCTGCTGCGCCGCGCGCTGCGCGAGGACATCGAGATCGAACTCGTTCGCGGCGCCGGGCTCTGGCCGGCCTTGATCGACGCGCCGCAGCTCGAATCGGCGGTGCTCAACCTGGCGATCAATGCCCGCGACGCGATGCCCGATGGCGGCCGGCTGACGATCGAGACGGCCAATGTGCGGCTCGACGACGACTATGCCCGACAGCACGCCAACGTACGCGCGGCGCAGTACGTGATGGTGGCCGTGTCGGACTCGGGACACGGGATCGCGGCCGAGGACATGACGCGCGTGTTCGAACCCTTCTACACGACCAAAGCCGCCGGCAAGGGCACCGGCCTGGGCCTGAGCATGGTCTATGGTTTCATCAAGCAATCCCAGGGTCACATCAAGATCTATTCCGAACCCGGGCAGGGGACGACCGTGAAGATGTACTTGCCGCGCTCCCAGGGCCAGGTGCAATCGGTCGCCGAGTCCGAGTTCGGAACCGCCGACCTGCACGGGACCGAAACCATCCTGCTGGTCGAAGACGACGACCTGGTGTGCCGCTATGCCCAGGATCAACTCATTTCGCTCGGGTATCGCGTGATCGCGGCCCGCGACGGAGCGACCGCGCTCGACATCGCGCGGCAGCGGCACGACATCGACCTGCTTTTCACCGACGTGGTCATGCCGGGCGGTATCAACGGCCGACAACTCGCCGACCTGGTCTTGCAAATCCGGCCCCACCAGAAAATCCTGTTCACCTCGGGCTACACCGACAACGCGATCGTGCACCAGGGCCGCCTCGACCCGGGCGTCCACTTGCTGCACAAGCCCTACCGGCGCGTCGACCTGGCGCTGAAGGTCCGGGCCGTGCTGGCGGGAGGACCGGAGTGAGCGCAGGCCGCCTGCTGATCCTCGACGACGACCCGACGGTCGGACAGATCCTCGCGTTCGTCGCCGAAACCGTGGATTTCGCGACCCGGCTCGCCGTCCGGCCGGCCCAATTCTTCGACGCCCTGAGCGACTGGCAGCCGACCCACGTCGCGATCGATCTGACGATGCCGGAAATGAGCGGTACGCAGGTGCTGCAGCGCCTGGCCGCACTGGGGTGCCGCGCCCGCGTCATCGTCGCCAGCGGCGCCGGAACCGGTGAGCTCGATGGCGCGGCTCGACTCGCCAAGAGCCTCGGGCTCGACCTCGCCGGACCCCTTTCCAAACCGTTTTCGCCGTCAACCCTGCGGGCCTTGCTGGCAGCCCCGCTCGAGGGCTAGGCGCCGAGGGCGGCAGTCTCGCGGGCAGCGCCGGGCGTGGCTCTTCGAATCCGTTTGAGGAATTGGGGCTGAAAGCTTCGGGTCTCGCCGTTGCCGAACCGCACCGTCACGCTGATCGAGTCGCTCGCGACCACGTCGGCCGTCCCGTGTCGGCGCGTTCGGACCCGTTCGCCGATCGCGAAATTCGGCGGTGCCGCCCGTGCCGACGCCGGGTCATCCAGCGCGGCACCGGGCTCATCCTGCCGCGCCCGCGCTTCGTGCAGGGCGAGCCGAACACAGTTGTCGCAAGTGCCGCAGCGCTCGGCGGGCGGCGTGCCCTCCAGGGTCTCGAGCAGCAATTGCCATCGGCACCGACCGCTCTGCGCATACGCGACCATGCGTTCGAGCATGGCCCGGTCCCGCGCCGCCTTGTCCGCGCACGTCGTCGCCAGCCGCTCGAGAGTCGCGGCATCCCGAGTGGCTGGCGTGACCGACAGACCCCCGGTCGGCGTCGCCTCGACCAGGCCCTCGTGCCGAAGGACATTCAGTGCCGCAGCGAGCTTGCGCTTGCTTCCACCCACCCGTGACAGCAGGGATTCGGCCGTCCAGGCATCGGTCTCGGCCGGCCGCTCGCCAAGCGTCGCCACCAACCGATGAAACTCGGTCAGGGACGGGTAGCGCCCGGCCAGAAAGAAATGCTGCACGCTGGTGTCGCCGTCGACGAACAGCAGGATGCAGTCCGAGTCCGCGCCGTCGCGTCCTGCCCGCCCCGACTCCTGGTAGTACGCGTCCAGTCCGGCGGGCGACTGGTGATGGAGGACGAAACGGATGTCGGGCTTGTCGATCCCCAGACCGAACGCGTTGGTCGCCACCATGACGCGGGCGTCACCGGACATGAAGGCATCTTGCGCGGTGTGCCGTTTGGCGGCCGGCAACCGGCCGTGATAGAGCGCCACCGCGACGCCGGCCCGATCGAGCGCCGAGTGCACCGCCTCGGCCGCCTGCACCGTGGCCGTGTACACGATCCCCGATCCCGCCGACGCGGCGACGATGTCCAGCAAGCGCGCCAACTTGTCCTCGGCCCGCGAGAAGTGCTCGGCTGCATAGTGCAGGTTGGGCCGGAACAGGTCGGTGCCGACCACCCCCGCCGCCGCGATGCCGAGCAGGGCGCGAATGTCCTCGACCACGGCGTCGGTCGCCGTCGCTGTCAAAGCGAGCACGGTCGGGTTTCCGAGGGCGCCGAGGGCGTGCCCCAGCTCCAGATACGCGGGGCGGAAGTCGAACCCCCACTGCGATACGCAGTGCGCCTCGTCCACGACCAGCAGCGCGATCGGCGTGCGCGTGACCGCGGCGACGAACTCCGGCCGCGCCAGTTGTTCCGGGGTGGTGAAGACGATGCGCGCGCTGCCGTCCTCGAGCGCCGCCTGCGCCAGTGCCACGTCGGCGGCCGCGAGGCCGCTATGGATCCGCGTGGCCGCGACGCCGAGTGCGACCAGTGCATCGCACTGGTCCTTCATCAACGCGATCAATGGCGAAATCACCAACGTTCGACCCGCCAGCAGCAGCGCCGGCAGCTGATAGCAGAGCGACTTGCCGGCCCCGGTCGGCATCACCGCCAGCGTGCTGCGCCCACCGAGGATCCGATCGATCACCCGCTCCTGACCTTCGCGCAAGCGATGCAGGCCGAATCGAGTGCGCAGGACACGCCGGATCAAGGCCGGCGTCGCGGCCCGTTTCGCCCGTCCCGGCATCAGCGGGCGGGTCCTCGCCGGCCCGCAGCGTCGCCGTCGCCATCGGGGGGTGCGTCGTCGTCCTCCGCGTCGTCGTCGGGAAGGTCGTCGACCCCGACCGAGCCGCCGTCTTCCACAAGATCGGAATCGGGGTCGCCCTCGATGACCCGGTCCGGCAAGATGTCGTCGCCATCGCGAACCGCCTCGTCCGCACCCGCGGCACCACGCTCGCCCGTCCCTTGTGCATCACTGTCGTTGTCGGTGGCCGGGACGATGGCACCCCATTCGTCGGGACTGTCCGGGGCGGTGGGCATGCTGCGCGCCCCTTGCACGTCGCTGCCACTGTCGGACGTGTCGCTCGGACCGAGCGCGTCGACATCTTTGCCCGGCGCCGGGCGAGGCGCCGCAGGGCCGCCGAGGATACTGCTGTTGGACATTCGAGCCTCCGTGATTCAAGGTGCAGCAACGACACGAGACGTCGATAGGTGAAGGCAGCCTATGGGCACCTCACCGCGGGTTCGACGCGCTTGCGGGTACTGGCAAACGGTGGGCCCAACGCCGTATCGCTCGTCGATGAACAGCCCCCTGGCGCCATTGCACCTCTGGAAAATCGCAGAGGGCTCCGGGGTCGAATGCTGGGACGCGTGGCAGCCGCTCGTCATCCACCGGCGGCCTCGGGGAGCGCACGGCGATTCCTGGCACAGGCGCGCCACCCGACAAGTCCCAAGCCTGCGAGCAGCAGCGCATAGCTCTCGGGTTCCGGGACGGCGGGAACCGCTGGCGTCAAGGCCACGCTGAAGTTGTCCTCGACGATCCTGACTTCCGCGGCGGTCTGGGGATCGAAGACGAATCCGTTGCGAAAACCGAATTCCATCAACCCGCCGGCGAAGCTGGGATGAACACTGCTGTCGACGGCCCCCGACGACAGGTTCGTGATAAGTGAGAAGTCGCCAGCGCCTGCCGTGAGGTCGGCGGTGTGGAAAACGTTCTGCTTCGAGCCCAGGGCGACCGCATCCACGTAGTAGCTGCCTCCCTGGAAGATCAGGAAGGACTGGCCGTTCGTGACGCCGGTGCTCGGCGGCCTCACGATGTCGATGTTCTTGTCGATCATGAACGTCAGGCTGGCAAGCGCGCCGTTGCTCGCCGGGTCGTAGGTGAAGTTTTTGTTGAGGTAGAAAACACTGCCGAGCTCGCTGCCTGACGAGGCGACTGCCGGGATGACGTAGTCGACCTCGATGGCCGGACTCGGGTTCCCGCCCGACTGGGTCTGGGTGACCGTGGCGGTCCCCACCTGAAGACTCTGGGTGATCGTGTAGTCGGACAGGTTGAACGTCTGGTCGACAAAGGTGGTTGCTCTCACCGGTGACACCAGCGATACGGACAATCCGGCGAAGGCAAGGACAGCGAGGCGTGTCATTTCTACTCCTCATGCGTGGGTTTGCCAACCCCGATCACGAACCGGCGAGACGATACGCCCACCCGTCGGGACGGCATTCGAGGATATGGACTCCCACCCGCCTTGGGACTCCTTCGAACGTGGAGGTAAGTGCGTTGCAACGTTCGCCGAAGAAGTAGCGGTCATTCGGTCGGGGTCACCGGTGTGGCTTGACGCAATCATGCGAGACGAGCTCGCAGGCAACCCTCGCAAGCAAGACTGGCCCCGAAGTTTGGACCGCACGAACTTAATCTCGGAACGTCCACTGGACGTCTCTCTTTGTCGGCTCGCCAAGGAGGTAAATGTCGAGTCCCCTGCGGCTCGATCGCTTGGGGGCATGGATGCGAGGGCGGCATCCCGACTGGTGCGCCCGGCTGGGATCGAACCAGCAACCCCTGCCTTCGGAGGGCAGTACTCTATCCATTGAGCTACGGACGCAACGCCTGCGATTCTATCAGC
>JALYHO010000126.1 GCA_030776545.1 Pseudomonadota bacterium
ATGCGGCCCGGCGACATGCCGCGACGTGCCGCGGCGACCCCGTCCTGCAGCGCCGCGCCGGCCGCCAGCGCCAGCAGCAGCCAGACCGTGCCGGGAACCTTGCCCATCTGCAACATGGCCAGGGTCAGGGCGCCGTAGGTGACGAACTCGCCCTGCGGGATGAAAATCACCCGCGTGACCGCAAAGATCAGCACCGTGGCCAGCGCCAGGAGCGCGTAGATGGCGCCGTTGGTCGCACCGTCGAGCATCAGAATGCTGGCGATTGAAAAATCCATGGGGCCCGACGCGAAGAGGAGTCGACCGGGGCGAGCCGGGCGCGGGTGGAGGACGCCGGTGGGTCGAAACGGGCCCGATGATACAAGTGCTGCGAACCCCGGGCGCGACCCCTTTGCGCGCCGTGCCGTTCCCTTTAGAGTACCTTCGACGTTTCCCGGCCGCTCCGGCAGCCACCGAGCGTCTTTCAAAGGAGAACCCATGTCACTGCGCATCAACGATACCGCCCCGGACTTCGAGGCCGAGACCACCCAGGGCAAGATCCGCTTCCATGACTGGATCGGCGACCAGTGGGCGGTGCTCTTTTCGCACCCCAAGGACTTCACGCCCGTGTGCACCACCGAACTCGGCTACATGGCCAAGATCGAACCCGAGTTCACGCGCCGCAATGCCAAGTTGATCGGCCTGTCGGTCGACCCGGTCGCGCGCCACGCCGAGTGGGCCCGGGACATCGAAGAAACCCAGGGCGCGGCGGTGAAATACCCCATGATCGGCGACGCCGACCTGAAGGTCGCCAAGCTCTACAACATGCTTCCGGCCGAGGAAGTGGGAGCCGACGGCCGCACGGCCGCCAACAACGCGACCGTGCGTTCGGTGTTCGTGATCGGGCCCGACAAGAAAATCAAGCTGATGCTCACCTATCCGATGACCACGGGCCGCAATTTCGACGAGATCCTGCGGGTGCTCGATTCGATGCAGCTGACTGCCAGGCACAAGGTGGCCACGCCGGTGAACTGGCGGCCGGGCGAGGACGTCATCATCACGCCGGCGGTCTCGAACGAAGACGCTGAAAAGGCGTTCCCCGGTTTCAAGACCATCAAGCCCTACCTGCGCACGACCTCGCAGCCGAACTGACGCCATGCCGGGCCGCCGTCGCGGGCGCGTCGTGCCGAGCGAGTCGACTCGGCAGGCGAAGGAGCGTGTCGCATGCACCTAGCCGAGCTGGTCGCCCACTATGGCTATGGCGCCGTTCTCGTCGGCAGCCTGCTCGAAGGCGAGACGGTGCTGCTGCTGGCCGGCGCGGCGGCGCAAAAGGGGTACCTCTCCTACTTCGGCGTGTGCCTGCTGGCGTTCGTCGGCGGCACCCTCGGCGACCAGGTCCTGTTCGCGATCGGTCGCCGTCACGGCATTGCGTTGCTGCACCGCTACCCGACGCTCGAGGCCAAGGCGCTGCCGGTACGCGCGGCGATCGTGCGCCATCAGAGTCTCTTGATCGTCGGCGTGCGTTTCATGTATGGGCTGCGCCTGGCGGGACCCTTCGTCATCGGCATGAGCCCGGTATCGAGTCGGCGCTTTCTGTGGCTGAACATGCTCGGCGCCGCGATCTGGGCCCCCGCGGTGGTGGGGGTCGGCTACCTGTTCGGGCACACCCTGGAGTGGCTCATGACCGACATCGCGCGCTTCGAGGCCGCCGGCCTGGTGGTGGTGGTCGGGCTGGTGCTCGGTGTGACCTTGCTGCGGGCACGCCAGCGGCGGCAGCGCGAGAACGACCCGGCGCCGCCTTCGGACGTGGCTGCCGACGCAGCGACGTTGCGGCAGGCCGACGTGGCGACCCGGACGCCTGCCGATAATCGCCCTTCCTGACGCTTTCACTCTCGCCTTGTCCGACTCTGTCCCGCGCGCGTCCCTGGCCGAATCCTCCGCACTGTCCGCCGTCGGCTCCTGGTGGCCGCGCCTGCGGCCCTGGCTGGCGGCGGGGGTCGGCGTCGTCCTCGCACTGGCGTTGGGCTTGACCCTGCACCGGCTGCTGCTCCAGGTGCGCTACGAGAAGGTGATGGCCGCCGTCGGGTCGACGCCCTTCGGATCGACCGCCTGGGCCTTGGTCGCCACCGCGGTGAGCTATCTGGCACTGACCGAATACGACGCCTCGGCGCTGCGCTACGCGCGCGCCCGGGTGCCCCGAAAAACCGTCCTGCTGACCTCCTTCGTCGCCTATGCGCTGTCCAACACGATCGGGCTCGGACCGCTTTCGGGCGGCGCGGTGCGGATGCGTCTTTATTCGGCGGCCGGGCTGGAGCCGGCGCGGATCGCGCGCGTGATCGTCTTCAACGCTGCCGCCTTCGGGGTCGGCATGCTGGCGTTCGGTACGCTCGGCCTGCTATGGGGGGCACCACAGGTCGCCCGGCTGCTGCGCGTGGACCCCCTCGCACTGCGAGCGATCGCGACCCTGATGCTGAGTGCCCTGGCCGCCTTCCTCGTCCTGTGCTCCCGGCGCCGTCTGCTGCGGGTCGAATTCGTCCTGGGTCGGCCCTGGCGCTGGAGCATGCGGCTTCCACCGTTTCGGCTGGCCCTGCGCCAGCTCGCCATATCGGCGTTCGAGCTCGGCGCCTCCGCCAGCGCGCTGTGGTTCCTGCTGCCTGCGCATCACATCGCGATGTCGACCTTCGCGGCGTTCTACGCGATCGCGGTCGTCGCCGGCATCGTCAGCCACGTGCCCGGCGGGGTCGGGGTGTTCGAAGCGGTGATGCTGCTGGTGAGCGGCCATTCCATCCCGACCGATACCATGCTCGGCGCCTTGCTGCTGTACCGGGGCATCTACTACGTGTTGCCGCTGGTGCTCGCCACGGGGGCCCTGATCGCCTACGAGTTGCGGTCCGGTGTGGCAGCCCCGGTCGGGCGCATGGCGGTGCACCTCAGCCCGCGCTTGATGGCCGCGTTGGCGCTCATCGCCGGCCTCTGGCTGATGGTCTCCGGCGTGACGCCCTTCACCGATGATGCGCGCGAAGTCATGGTTGCGATGCGACTGCCCTTGCCGCTCATCGAGGCCTCGCATTTCCTCGGCAGCGTGGCCGGCATCGGCCTGTTGCTCGTGGCCCGCGGCCTGCTGCACCAGCTGGACGCCGCATGGTGGGCCGCGCTCGTGCTTTCGCTCGTCGCCGCGGTGCTGGCGCTTCCCAAGGGCATCGCGCTCAACGAGGCCGCCCTGCTCGTGACGCTGGCGGTGCTGTTGCTGATCTCGCGGCGCCAGTTCGACCGGCGCTCGTCCTTGTTCGCGCAGCGCCTCGATCCCGAGTGGCTGCTCGCCCTGGGCGGCGTGATCGCAGCCTGCGTCTGGGTGCTCTTCTTCGCCTACCAGGAGGTCCGCTACAGCAACGAGCTTTGGTGGCAGTTCGAACTGGACGGCCAGGCGCCGCGTTCGTTGCGGGCGCTGATGGGAGTCGCCCTGGTGGCCCTCAGCTTCGGTCTGTGGCAGTTGCTGCGGCCGCCGGCGGGAGCCGTGGCGCAGACCTCGCCGGCGGACATGGCGCGCGCCGCCGCCATCGTGCGCGCCAACCCGTCGTCCGACGGCTGCTACGTCCTGACGGGCGACAAGCACCTGATGTTCTCGACCTCGGGCAGCAGTTTCCTGATGTTCGGCAAGCAAGGACGGACCTGGGTGTCGCTGTTCGGCCCTTTCGGCGACGCGCGGGAGTGGCCGGACCTGGTCTGGCGCTTCATCGAGGTCGCGAGCGACCATGGCGGCCGCGCCGCGTTCTATCAGGTGCGCCCGGTCGCGCTGCCGCTCTTCCTCGACTGCGGGCTGCGCGCCTTCAAGTTGGGCGAGCATGCCCATGTCACGCTTCCCGACTTCAGCCTGAAGGGCGCGAAGCGCGCCAACCTGCGCTCGGGCGTCAACCGCGGCACCCGCGAGGGCCTGGTGTTCGAAGTCCTGACGCCCGATCGGGTCGGCAGCCTGTTGCCGGAGCTCAGCGCCGTCTCGGATGCCTGGCTCGGCCAGCAACGCGGGCGCGAAAAAGGCTTTTCGATCGGCTCTTTCGACCCGGTCTACTTGCAGCGTCTGCCACTCGCGGTGGTCCGCCGCGAGGGCCGGGTGATCGCGTTCGCCAACCTCCTCACGACGGACGCCAGGGAAGAGGCCAGCGTCGACCTGATGCGCTACCTGCCGGGGTCGCCACCGGGCACCATGGACTTTTTGTTCGCGAAGATTCTCCTCCACCTTCAGGCCGAGGGTTACCAGCGCTTCGGACTGGGCATGGCACCGATGGCGGGGATGGCCGGACGCCGCCGAGCGCCGCGCTGGCAGCGCCTGGGGCGACTGCTTTTCGAGTATGGTGATCGTTTCTACAACTTCCGCGGACTGCGCAGCTTCAAGGACAAGTTCGAGCCGGTCTGGGAGGCACGCTACCTCGCCGCTCCCGGTGGCCTGGCCCCCATGTTCGTGCTGGCCGACGTCGCGGCGCTGATTGGCGGCGGCGCGCGCGGGCGCAACGACAACGCATGAGTTCATCACGCTTCCTTCGCGCCGTGGTCGCCGCCACCGTCGCCGCCTCGGCCGCGTTCGGCAGCACCGGCGCGGGCGCGCAATCTGCACCCTCCTCACCCTCCTCACCCGCCGGTCCCGCGGCCAAGGCGACCAGCGCCGCGCCCGGACGCCCCGACCAGGCCATGTCACACGGCCTGTTCACCGACGTGCGCATCGTTCGCCCCGCAGGCACGCCCCGCCAGTTCGTGCTGCTGGTGTCCGCCAACGATCGACCGGACGCGAGCGAGCAGGCGCTCGTCCACACGATGGTGAACGCCGGTGCGATGGTCGCGGTCGTGCCGCTGGCGCCGTTCTACCGCCGACTCGAAGCGCAGGATGGCAAGTGCACCTATGCCGCCGGCGCGTTCGAAAACCTGTCACGCCATGTCCAGGCCTCCGAGCAGCTGCCGACCTACCTGCTGCCGATGGTGGTGGGCAGCGGCCAGGCTTCGGCGTTCGCCTATGTCCTGCTGGCGCAAGCGCCGGCAGGCACTTTCGCTTCGGGCATGTCGCTGGATTTCTGTCCGCAGCTCCTGGGGCTGACCGTCGCGCCGTGCCCGGCCGCGGCGGTCAAGACCCGGCCTCGGGTCGGCGGTGGCTTCGAGCTGCAAGCCGCGGCGGCCCTGGGCACCCCCTGGACCGCGCTGCAA
>JALYHO010000127.1 GCA_030776545.1 Pseudomonadota bacterium
GTGCAACGCCGCGGCCGCGTGGCGGTCGAGGGCACCCCCGAGCGGCTGCTGCGCGCGCTGCTGCGTTGCTACCAGACCGCCGGTGGTCAGCGCCGCTACATGGCGGTGGTCGAAGACCGCAGCGCGGAGGAAGAGCGCGACCTCGCGCAGTCGCAGATCGGCGCCTTGATGGACACCGCCGGGGTCGGACTCGCCACCTTTCAGGAGTCGTCGGGCTGGGTTCGGCAGCCGCCCTCGGCGCGTGGCGCCCCGGCCGCGCTGCAGAGCATCGGACGCGACATCGTGGCGGACGAGTCGCTGGGCGAATTCGAACGCCTGCAGCGGGCACTGAGGCACGCCGAGCGGGCCGAGGCGCGCTACCAGATCGTCCATCCCGACCTCGGCCGCCGCTGGCTGTTGACCCGGGTCGAGCCGGCGACCCTCGCGTCGGGACAACGCACCACGTCGGTGGTCACGCTCGACGTGACCGAGCAGCAGGAAACCGAAGACCGGACGCGGCAATTGCTGCACGAACTCAGCACCATCCTGGAGAGCACGACGGCCGGGATCGCCTACCTGCGCGGCGACACGCTGGTGCGCTGCAACCGTCGTTTCGAGGCCATGCTCGGCCTGGCGGCCGGCACCGCGCCGGGCCAGACGATCGAGTCGCTGTTCGCGCAGAGCGAGACCACCGCCCGGATCGTCACCGATGCCTGGCAAGCGCTGACCCACGGCGCCATCTACGAAACCGAGTTCGACGTGCCCGTCACCCGTGACGGCGTCTTGCAGACGCGCTGGTATTCGCTTTCGGTGCGACTTTCCGGGTCGGTCAGCGGGCAGCTCGAGGCCATCGCCGTCCTCACCGACATCAGCCGTCTCAAACACCAGCAGCGCGAACTCGAAGTGCTGGCCCGGACCGTCGCGATGCAGGCCGAACGGACCCGTTCCGTGCTCGATTCCGTGCTCGTGGGGATCGTCACGGTGGGGCCGGGCGGGATCGAATGGATGAACCGCTCGGCGCGCCGGATGTTCGGTGCCGACCTGACCGAATTCATCGGCGCACCGATCGCTTGCGTGGCGACCCCCGATCCCCGTCATCCGTTCCTGCGCACCGACTACCTGACCGGACTGGCCGAGGGCCAGACCGAAGCCTTCGAATGCCGGGTCCGGGCGCGCGACGGTCGCGAGTTCTGGGTCGTCGGCAACGTCGTCTCGACGGTCCACGAGTCGGGCGAGCGCCAGTTGACCTATGCCTTGCTGGACATCGAACGCCGGCGGCAGGCCGAGGCGCGGGTCTCCGAGGCCCAGGCCCAACTGCAGCGGGTGATCGAAGCCGCGCCGCTGGCGATCACGCTGCGTGATGCCCGGACACTGCGGGTGCTGCAGGCCAACCGGGTCGCGGCCAGCATACGAAAGACCGTGCCGGAGGCCTTGATCGGTCGCAGCCCGGAAGAGATGTTCGATCCGCCGACGGCGGCCGAGCAGCGCGCCGACATGGCCGCAGCGCTGCGCTCGGCCGAGGTGACGCGCCGCGAGTACCGAACCGAAAGCGACGGCGACATGCGCATCTGGGACGCCAGCTACCTGCCGCTGGCGACCACGCCCGGTGCCCCGCCGGACCAATTGCTGCTGGTCGCGACCGACGTGACCGCGCAGCGCGCCGCGCAGGAGGCCCGCCTGGAAGCGGCGCTCGCGCAGCGCGACATGCTGGTCAAGGAGGTGCATCACCGGATCAAGAACAACCTCCAGGGCGTGGCCGGCCTGCTGCAGCAGATCGCGCAGCGCAAGCCGGAGACGGCCGGAGCGATCGCCGAAGTGGTCGGCCAGGTCCAGGCCATCGCCCAGGTCTACGGCCTGCAAGTCGGTGCCAGCGGGCCGCTGCAACTGATGGGAGTGGTCGCGGCGATCGCCGCGTCGGTGCAGCGCACCTTCGGCCGGTCGATACGCGTCGACGTCACCGGGGAGACGGCCGCGGGGTGGGTGCTGCCGGAAGCCGAGGCCATCCCGATCGCCCTGACCCTCAACGAGTTGCTGACCAATGCCGTCAAGCACGGTGCCGCCACGCCCGAGGTCGAGATCTGCTGTACGTTGGCTTGCACCGACGTGGCCGTGGAGGTCCGGGTCGCCAATCCGGGTCGCCTGCCGCCTGGATTCCATCTCGCCGGAGTCCCCGGTGGGGTCTCGGGCCTGGGTCTCGTGCGGGCACTCCTGCCGCGGCGCAGCGCGTCCCTGACGCTGACGCAGTGCGAGGCGCAGGTGCTTGCCCGAGTGCAACTCAAGCCGCCCGGGGTGATACGGGCCCACACGTTGCCCACCGGCGCACCGGCCGGGGGATGACCGCGCCGAGGCTTTCGCCGACAATCCACGCGATGACTTCCGCTCCCAAGGCCACGATACTCGTCGTCGACGACGACCGTCTGGTGTTGGCGACGCTTTCGCACGGGCTGTCGCAGGCCGGCTACGACGTGATCGACGCGGACAACGGCGACGATGCCATCCTGCTGGCGCGGCAACACCGCCCCGACCTGGCATTGCTCGACATCCGCATGCATGGCAAGAGCGGTTTCGACGTGGCCGACTATCTGCGCGAGTACTGCCCCACGCCTTTCATGTTCCTGTCCGCCTTCTCCGATGCCCAGACCGCGGCGCAGGTGAAGGCGCTCGGCGCGGTGGCCTATCTGGTCAAGCCGCTCGACGTGAGCCAGATCTTGCCGGTGGTCGCGGCCGCGCTGGACGAGGCGCGGCGCGCGGCGCCGGCTCCGGCGGTCAAGCCCGCGGCGCCCATGCCGGGGCCGGAAGTGCTCATGGCCGTCGGGGTGCTGATGTCGCGTGAGCGTCTCGTGCGGGCCCGGGCCTACGAGCGCCTGAGCCGGATGGCCATCGCCGCGGGTCTTTCGCTCGAGACGCAGGCGCAGGACCTTCTGGTCGAGCTGGAGCAAAGCACGGCGGAACGCGACTGAGCACCCGTCGGCATGGCCAGCGGAGGCGGCTTCAGCCGACGCTGTGCGGCGGCAACGAAAAATGAAAGCGGGCGCCTTGGTTGACTTCTGCTTCGCCCCAGATGTCGCCGCCGTGGCGCCGCACGATGCGCCGTACCGAGGCCAGACCGACGCCGGTGCCGGGAAAGTCGTTGGCGCTGTGCAACCGCTGGAAGACCCCAAAGAGGCGATCCGCGAAACGCATGTCGAAGCCGGCTCCGTTGTCGCTGACGCTGAACGTGTCGGGATCGTGCGCGTGGCGGGTGAGCGCGATGCGGCTCTCGGCCGATTTGGCGGTGTACTTCCAGGCGTTGCCGAGCAGATTTTCGACCACCACGCGCAACAAGGTGGGATCGCCATGAACCTGGAGGTCGGGCTCGATGTCGATTTGCGCGTTGCGCTCCGGCCACTGACGGCGCAGGTCGTCGACCACGTAGCCCGCCAGTTGCGACAGGTTCACCGGCTGGTAGACCAGCGGTTGGGACGACAGTTTCGAGAGCGCCAGCAGCGCATCGATCATGTTGTTCATGCGGGCCGCGGCGCCGAGGACCCGGTCCAGGTGGTCGTTGCCGACCCGGTCGAGGAGACCGCCGTAGTCCTCCTTGACGATCTTGGTGAAGCCTTCGACCACCCGAATGGGGGCGCGCAAGTCGTGCGACACCGTGAAGCTGAACGATTCGTGGTCGTCCATCGGGGGCAGGGCGTCCGCGGGTGCCGCCACCGGCAGCGCGGCGGCCTGGACCGCGGGCGCCGCACTTCCTCGCGGTCGAAACGTTCCGACGTACCCGCAGAAGCGGCCGGCGGCGTCGGTCAGCGGCCGCGCCCGGAGCACCCCCGGGCGGGGCCGTGCCCCGCTCGGGTCGAAGG
>JALYHO010000128.1 GCA_030776545.1 Pseudomonadota bacterium
TTTCGGGGCGGAGCGCGGCGGGCAGGTCGGCCTCCAGCTGCCGTGTCAGAGTCGCCCCGCCTCGGCACAACACGAAGCGCAAACCGAGCCGCTCCGCCTCGTCGAACAGGATCGCGGACGCGTCGAAGGGCATGCCGGGGTAGTACAGGTAATTGTGATCGGCGACCGTGCCGCAGCCGGACAGGGCCAGCTCGACCAGGCCGATGCGCGCCGCGAGCCGAAAGCGTTGCGCGTCGAAGCCGACACGAAAACGATAGGGCGTGGCTGCGAGCCACGGGGTCAGGGTCGCGTTCAGTCCCCGCGGCTCGCCTTTGAGCAAGGACTGGAACAAGTGGTGATGGGTATTGACCCAGGCCGGATAGACGACGCAGTCGGTCGCGTCGAGGGTGCGCTCGCCCGGCTCGGGCGTCAGCCTGCCGATGGCGGCGATGCGCTGGCCGCGAACCCGGATGTCCGGTCCCTTCGCCCGCGCGCCCGCGCCGCCTTCGCCCGTGAGGATCGCCGCCGCGTTGCGGATCAACAGATCGCTCATGGCGTGTCGCGCTCGGTCTGGGGTTGCATGGGTGCGTGCCAAGAACGCCGCAAGATGGGTTGTCGGGTCACCAACATGGTGTGCGTTTTCTCCGTTGGGTTCAATGGCGAACACAAAATGCCCGTCCAGGGCACAGCGCGCTCGAAATGACAGCCTTCGGAGCAATGACCCACGCGGCGCACGGGGGTGCGCGTCGTTGCCGGCTTCTACTCACTCCAGAGCTAGCAAAGGCCGTGCCAAGAAGTCGAGTCCGGCCGCGGCGGGTCGGCCGTTCAGAGGCCCGCCCCTGCGACAAGCAGGTGCCGACGCCGACGCATCGTGCGACAGCTCGATCCGGCGAAAGCAGGCGCAAGCAGGGCTGCGCAAAAAGGAACGATGTGCCCGTTCGCGCCGGCCGGGGTGCTGGCCGCGACGCTCCTCAGTCTTTGTCGCCGAACAGGCCGCCGAGGACGGAGCCGATGACGCCGCCGGTGACGGCCCCGGCGAGACCGCCTGCCGCGCCGCCCATGCCGGCGCCGGCAGCGCCCATGGGGTCGCCGGCCTGTCTGTCGAGATAGGGCATCAAGGCGTGTGCGAGATGGGGCATGGTCAGGGTCTGCAGCCAAATTTTGCCCGGTCCGGTCAGACGGGCGATGAAGAGGCCATCGCCGCCGAACAGGACGTTCTTGATTCCCCGCATGAGCGCGACGTCGAAGCTCACGGTGCCTTCGAACAAGCCGATGTGCCCCGAATGCACCTGGAGAGACTCGCCCGGGGCCAGCTCGTAGCTGACGATCTCGCCCCCCAGCTCGACCCAGGCGGTGGCACTCCCGGAGAGCTTCTCCAGCACCAGCCCTTCCCCGCCGAACACCCCGGCGCCCAGCGAGCGCTGAAATCCGATGCTCAGCTCGACCCCGGGTGTTCCGCATAAAAATCCATGCCGATGCACGAGGTAGCTGCGTCCCGGGGTCAGTTGCAGTTCCATGATCTGGCCCGGCACATGGGCCGCGAAAGCAACCATGCCCCGCCCGGCGCCGGTCCGGTACTCATTCATGAAAATCCCGCCGCCTGCCAGGGCGCGCCCCAGCACGCCCCAGAGGCCCTTGGCCCCGGCGGTCATCGCCGTCGTCTGCAGCGATACGTTGGGCGACATCCAGGAAAACCGACCCGGCTCCGAGACGATCTGCTCGCCCGGCTCGAGGCCGATTTCAAGCACCGGCAACGTGGTTCCCGTGATCTTGGACTTCATCGTGACGCTCCTGGGTGGCGAATGGACGCGATCATGCGCCAGGTGTCGTGGCGAGGCGAGACATCGATAGACTGCCCATGAATGCCGAGCGCATCAATGGTTTTTTTGGCCGACCCCCCGCCATCGTGCCCACCAGGGAGCTTCTTGCCGTGCGACCGACCGCGATCGACATCCTGCCGCTCACACCCGAGCGGCTCCCCGACTTCCTGGATTTCTTCGAGCACCGGGCCTTCGTGGACAACCCGAAGTGGCTCTCCTGTTTTTGCCACTTTCCCCATGCCGATCACGCGAACATCGTCTGGAAGGAGCGCACCGCGACCGAGAACCGGGCCGCGACCTGCGCACGAATCGAAGCCGGCACGATGACGGGCTGGCTTGCGTACGCCGATGGCCTCTCGATCGGCTGGTGCAACGCCGGGCCGCGCCGTTTCATCGCAGGGCTGTTCGATGAACCCGAGCCTTTGGCCGACCGCATCGGCGCCATCGCATGCTTTGTCATCGCACCTGCGTTTCGTGGCAAGCACGTGGCGACTCGACTGCTGCACGCCGCCTGCGACGGCCTTCGCACCTGCGGATTCGAATGGGCGGAAGCCTATCCGCGGCCGGCCAGCGTGAACGCGGCCGAGCACCACCATGGCCCGCTCGCGATGTACGAGGCGGCGGGCTTCGGCATGGTCAAGCGCGAGGCCGACGGCGGCCTGGTCGTTCGCAAGCGCCTCGATCCATGACGTGTGAAGCAGGCCCAACGCAGCGACCCGGCGGTCGTCACGTTCAGCCCTCCAGATAGGCACTGAGCTTGTCGATGATCTGGCGGCTTCCCCCTTCGCGGCTGCCGTTGTCGTCGTAGCCGTCGAGAAATGCGCCCTGCTCGGTCATGACGAGCCGGCACCCTCCGCCCGCGCGTTTGAACTCGAAGGTCGCCAGGGAGACCGAGATCTTGCGCCCATCCAGGCGCATCTCGTAGACATAGACGATGCGTTCCCCGGGAACGATGTCGAAGTAGGTGGCGTCGAATTCGGTGACCCGGCCGGTTCGCCACTGGCCCTTCAACCGTTCGCGGCCGCCGACCCGGAAATCCATCGTGCGTTCGACGATCTCCCAGTGCTCGTTGGGCGCGGTGAACCAGCCGTTCTTGCCCTCGATGCTCGCGAAGGCATCGAACACGCGCTGCGGCGTGACGGATGCATAGTGGCGCTCGATGGCGAAGACGCCGTGGGCGACGCTGCGGTTGGGTTCGGTCGGGGGGGTCATTTCGGTTCTCCGTCTGGATATCGTTCGAGGTGTTCGCCGAGGCGGTCGAGTCGCTGCTCCCAATGCGCCCGGCGCTGGTTGAACCATTTTTCGGCGGCGCTGAGCGTGGCCGGCACGATGCTGAAGGTGCGCACGCGGCCGACCTTGCGGGAGCGCACCAGGCCGCTGTTCTCGAGCGTCGCCAGGTGCTGGAGCACGGCGGGCAGCGACATGGCGTGGGGCTGGGCGAGTTCGCTGACCGACGCCCGGCCGCGCGACAGGCGCTCGACCATGGCCCGCCGTGTCGGATCCGCGAGCGCCTGGAAGGTCAGGTCGAGATGGAAGTCGCTGCGCGGCATCAGCCGTCCCTCAGCGGGAAGTATTGGAAGAAGGGTTCGGCTTCCGCGAGCACCCTGGCCACGCTGGGACGTGCCTTCAGGCGCTCCAGGTAGGCGGCGAGCTCGGGCCAGTCGGCGAGTGGCACCGCGTAGTCGGCGTAGAAGAGCGCTGGCAGAGCGGCGCAGTCGGCCATCGTGAAGTCCGCGCCCGTGGCCCAGGGGCCGGCGACCATCGGGGCAAGGAGCCGGTAGCCTGCGCGGATTCGGGCGCGCGCCTGGTCGACGCCGAACGGATCGTGCTGGCCGTCGGGCCGCATCCTTTCGCCCACGATCTGCTGCAACGGCACATGAATGGTGCCGTCGAACAGGCGGTCGATCAGCCGGGTCTGCAGGGCATGGTCGGGGTCGGCCGGCAGCAAGGTCGCGGCGGCGGAGTGATGGCGCGCGAGGTACTCGATGATGACGCTGGACTCGGGGACCGTCTTGCCCCGTTCGTGGTCTTGCAGGACCGGGAACTTGGCGAGTGGCCAGACCGCTTCCAGGGCGGCCCGATCGGCCGGGTCGCCGAGGTTGACGTGACGCGGCTCGAACGCGACATCGGCGTCGTAGAGCGCGATCAACACTTTCCAGCAGAAAGACGACAGCGGGTGGTAGTACAAGGTCATGGACATGGGGCACCCAATAGATAAGTAACGGCTTAAGTATTGCAGCACACCGGCCGAGCGTCAAGGGGAGTCGGTCGCAAGACCGCGGCGTCTTTCCTCGACTCACGCCACCCGACTGTAGGCTCCCGCTGACGCGCACGCCCGGCATCGCCCGATGCTGGGTGGATCGGGCCCTGCCTATGGTTCATCGATCCGCTGGTCACACTCCCGCTCGGCGCGGGGGCCCCTCACGATGCACCCATCCACCGCCGAGCTCGTCGAGCTCAACATCAACGGCCAGGCGCACGAGCTCACGCTCGAGCCGCGGGTCTCCCTGCTCGATGCGCTGCGCGACGAGCTGCACCTGAACGGCACCAAGAAGGGCTGCGCGCAAGGGGCCTGTGGCGCCTGCACCGTGCTGGTCGATGGGGAACGAATCAACGCGTGCCTCGCACTGGCCGTGCAAATGCAGGGCCGGCGCATCGTCACCGTCGAAGGCCTCGCCGAAGGCGGCCAGTTGCACCCGCTGCAACGCGCTTTCGTCGACTGCGACGGGTTCCAATGCGGCTATTGCACCCCCGGGCAGCTGTGCTCCGCGGTCGGGCTGATCGACGAATGGAAACGCCAGGTGCCGAGCGCGCGCACCGCGGACCTGACGGCCGAGGTCATCGCGTTCAGCCGCGAAGAATTGCAGGAGCGGCTGAGCGGCAATGTGTGTCGTTGCGGCGCCTACAACGGCATCGTCGATGCGGTCAGCGAGATCTGCAAGACGGAGTTGGCGCGATGATCGACTTTGCCTACACCCGTGCCGACGACACCGCGGCCGCCGTGCGCATCGCCAGCCGCGAGGGCGCGAACGCGCGCTATCTGGGCGGCGGCACCAACCTGGTCGACCTGATGCGCGAAGAGATCGAGCGGCCACCGCGCGTCATCGATGTGAGCGGGCTGGCCACACGCATCGACGACCGGGCCGACGGCGGGCTGGTGATCGGCGCTGGCGTGCGCAACACGGCGCTGGCGGCCGACCGCCGCGTCCGCGAACATTGGCCGGTCCTCTCCGAGGCGATCCTGAACGGCGCCTCGGCACAGATCCGCAACATGGCCACCGCCGCCGGCAACCTGCTGCAGCGAACCCGGTGCTACTACTTCTATGACTCCGCAGCGCGCTGCAACAAACGCAGGCCGGGTACCGGGTGCGATGCGGTCGGCGGCTTCAACCGGATCCACGCCATCCTCGGCGCGTCGGCGCAATGCGTGGCCACCCACCCCTCGGACATGGCCGTGGCGCTCGTCGCTCTCGACGCGTCGGTGCTCCTGGAAGGCCCGGATGGCGTGCGCAGCCTGCCGCTGCGGGATCTGCACCGCTTGCCCGGCACCACGCCCGAGATCGAAACCGAGTTGCGTCCGGGCGAACTGATCACCGCGATCGACCTTCCGCGCTTGCCCGACGGTTGTCGTTCGGCCTACCGCAAGGTCCGTGACCGCTCCAGCTATGCCTTCGCCCTGGTCTCCGTGGCGGCGGCACTGGCGGTCGAAAACGGCCAGGTCAAGCACGTGCGGATCGCCCTCGGCGGGGTCGCGCACAAGCCCTGGCGCGCCAGCGTCGCCGAGGCGGCGTTGCAGGGCCGGGCCGCCACGCCGGAGAATTTTCAGCGTGCGGCGGAAGCCGAACTCGTTCCCGCCGTGGGGCTGTCCCACAACGGCTTCAAGATCGATCTCGCGCGCCGGGTCATCGTCGACGTGCTCGGCCGTCTCGCGGCGGCAGAAGGAGCGCATTGATGAGCATCGTTCAGACCGTGGTTCAGAAAATCGTCTCGCTCGTCCCTGACAAACCGTCGGATCCGCTGAGTCACCGACACGGCGCCATCGGCCAGGCGCTCGACCGTCTCGACGGGCCGCAAAAGGTCAGGGGCCAGGCGCGCTTCGCGGCCGAAGTGGCGCTGCCCGGCATGGCTTACGCGGCGATCGTGTGCTCGACCATCGCGAAGGGCCGGATCGAGCATATCGAAAGCGCCGCGGCCGAAGCGGCACCCGGGGTGCTGGCCGTGCTGACGCACCTGAACATCCCCCGCATGAAGGCGCCGCCGCAAATGTTCAGCGACCGCACCAGCGCCTCGCCGAGCAACCTGCCGGTGATGCAGGATGCGACCATCCACTGGAACGGCGAGGCGGTGGCGGTGGTCGTCGCGGAGTCGCAAGACCAGGCCGAACATGCGGCCACGCTGGTGCGGGTGAGCTACTCGCCCGCGCCCGCCGCGCTGGATTTCGACGCGGCGCTCGGACGGGCCCACCAGCCGAAGGACGTCATCGGCGAACCGGCCGAGGTCAAGGTGGGGGACGCGCAAGCCGCGCTGGCAGCCGCGCCGGTGCGCATCGACGCCCTCTACCGGACCCCTCGCTATCACCACAACTCGATCGAGCCGCACGCGGTGGTCGC
This sequence comes from Pseudomonadota bacterium, assembly GCA_030776545.1. Taxonomy (GTDB): domain Bacteria; phylum Pseudomonadota; class Gammaproteobacteria; order Burkholderiales; family Burkholderiaceae_C; genus LMDS01. Next base: position 6,410 of record JALYHO010000128.1, read on the forward strand.
GCACTGGGAGGCCGACGACGCCTTGACCCTGCACGATGCCACCCAGTACCTCGCGGGCACCCGTCACACGGTGGCCGAGGTGTTCGGCTTGAAGGAAGACCGGGTGCGCGTGCTGTCGCCATTCGTCGGCGGCGGCTTCGGCGCGAAGACCGTCTGGAGCCACACGCTGCTGGCGATCGCGGCGGCCAAGGCGGTGGGCCGCCCGGTCCGGCTGGCGTTGACGCGGCCCGATGTGTTTCGGCTGGTCGGCGGGCGCACCCTGTCGGTGCAACGAGTCGCACTCGGGGCCCGTGCCGACGGCACGCTCGCCGCGCTGATCCACACCGGCACCACGGCCGTGGTGACGCACAACGCGTTCCCCGAGCAGTTCTCGTTCCCGGCGCGCCACGCCTATGCGGCGGACACCTTGCATGTGGCGCAAAAGGTGGTCGAACTCGACATGGTCGCCAACACCTCGATGCGCGCACCGGGCGAGTCGATCGGGACCTTCGCGCTCGAATCGGCGCTGGACGAACTCGCCGTCGCGACCGGCATCGACCCGGTCGAGCTGCGGCGCCGGCTCGAGCCCGAGAAAGATCCCACCACGGGCCACCCGATCTCGGGGCGCCACCTGATCGAGGCCTTTCGACGCGGCGCCGAGCGCTTCGGTTGGGCGTCCCGTCCGCCCGCTCCGCGTTCGCAACGCGACGGTGAGTGGCTGATCGGCCAGGGGGTCGCGACTGCCACCTATCCGTACTACCGCATGACGGGCGGCTCGGCACGCATACGCCTCTATGCCGATGGCCGGGCCGTCGTGTCGGCGGCCGCGCACGAGATGGGCATGGCCACGGCCACGGTGCAGACCCAGCACGCCGCCGAGCGCCTGGGCCTGCCGCTGGCCCAGGTGAGTTTCGAGTACGGCGACTCGTCGCTGCCCGACAGTCCGGTCGCCGGAGGTTCCTCGCAAACGGTGAGCGTCGGGGCCGCGGTGATCGCGGCGGCCGAACGCCTGGAACGCGAACTGGTTCGCCTGGCGGGCAAGGATTCGCCGCTGCACGGCGCTCGAACCGATCAACTCGTCGCCCGCGACGCTGGCCTGTGGTGGCGCGACGAGCCGACGCGTGGCGAGCGCTACGCTTCGATCCTGGCACGCGTGGACCGCGCACACCTGGAGGTCGAAGCCGCCGCCCCACAGGCGACCGAGTCGTCGAAATACGCCATGCATTCGTTCGGTGCGCAGTTCTGCGAAGTCCGCGTCAGCGAAGTCACCGGGGAGGTGCGGGTGGCGCGCTGGGTCGGCTCGTTCGACACCGGTCGCATCATCAATCCGAAGACGGCCCGCAGTCAATTTCGGGGCGGCATCATCATGGGCATCGGCATGGCGCTGATGGAGGAGAGCTACTTCGACGAGCGCAGCGGCCGCTTCATGAACCCGACCCTGGCCGAATACCATGTGCCGGTGCACCTGGACATCCCGGAGATCGACGTCATCTGGAACGACATCCCCGACCCGCACTCACCCCTGGGAGCGCGCGGCATCGGCGAGATCGGCATCACCGGCGCCGCCGCCGCCATCGCCATCGCGGTCTGGCATGCGACCGGTCGACGGATCCGGGAGTTGCCGATCACGTTGGACAAGATCTTGGCGCAGGAGTGACCGACCGACCCTCACGTGCCGGCGCGCGCCGGACCGGTACGGGTTACGGCCTGACCTTCTTCAGGAGACCCGCGGTCGACTGATCCAGGCCGTCGGTGTCTCCCGACCCCAGGCGCGGCAGCAGGTTGCTGGCCAGCGCCTTGCCGAGTTCGACGCCCCACTGGTCGAAGCTGTTGATGCCCCACACGGAGCCGCTGGTGAACACGCGGTGCTCGTAGAGCGCGATCAAGGCCCCGAGCGAACGGGGGGTCAGTTGGTCCAGCACCAGGGTCGTGCTCGGCCGGTTGCCAGGGAACGTGCGGTGCCTGGCGAGGGTCTGCGGATCGATCGTTCTGGACGCCGTGGGCGCTTGTTCGGTCGCGGCGTCGGCCGTCGACTTGCCCTGCATGAGCGCTTGCGATTGCGCCAGCCCGTTGGCCAAGAGCATCGCGTGCTGACGCTCCAGTTGCTCGAAGAGCGGGCCCTGCGAGCCGCCGACGCGTTGCGAGCCCCGCTTGACCAGGATGAACTCGACCGGTATCACGTCGGTCCCCTGATGCAGCATCTGGAAGTAAGCGTGCTGTCCATTGGTTCCGGGCTCGCCCCAGACCACGGGGCTGGTGCCGTACGGCAACGCCTGGCCCGCCTCGTCGACACACTTGCCGTTGCTCTCCATCTCGAGTTGCTGCAGGTAGGCGGGCAGGCGCTTCAACCCTTGGTGGTAGGGCGCCATGCAGCGACTGCTGAAGTGGTGGAAGTTGCGATACCAGACGTCGATCAGGCCGAGCAGGAGTGGCACGTTCTGCGCCGCCGGTGCGCTGGCGAAATGCAGGTCCATGGCATGGGCGCCGGCCAGCAGGGAACGGAAATTCTCGGCACCGATCGCCAGCGCGATCGGCAAGCCGATCGACGACCAGAGGGAATAGCGCCCCCCGACCCAGTCCCAGAATCCGAAGGTGGTGGTGATGCCGAACTGGGCCGCCGCCTCGACGTTGGTGGTGGTGGCGCAGAAATGCTTGCCGATATCCGTGCCGCCGGCGGCTTCGAACCAGGCCTTGGCCGCGTGCGCGTTGGCCATCGTCTCCTGGGTCGTGAAGGTCTTGCTGGCGATGACGAAGAGCGTCTCCTGCGGCTTGAGCTTGCGCAGCACCGGGGCGATGTCGTGACCGTCGACGTTGGAGACGAAATGCAGGGTCAGGTCCGGGTGAACGAACGCATCGAGCGCAGGCACCACCATCTGCGGCCCCAGGTCGCTGCCGCCGATGCCGATGTTGACGACATGCCGGATGCCGCTCGACGCGGTGTCCCGCACGCCCTCCACGAAGGCGAACATCGCGTCCAGCACGGCGTGCACGTCGGTGCTGAAGGGACCCTCACCGCGCGGCGCCCGCAGGGCGGTGTGGAGCACGGCCCGGCCTTCGGTGGTGTTGATGGGGTCGCCGCGCAACATCGCGTCGCGCCGCGCCTCGACCTGGCACTCGCGCGCCAGGTCGAGCAGGAAATGCACGGTCGCGGTGTCGATCCGGTTCTTCGAGAGGTCGACGAACACCTCGGGCGCCTCCAGGCTCAGGGCCTTGAAACGGCCCGGGTCGCGCGCGAACGCGTCGCGCAGGTCGAAGTCGCGGCCGTGGGCCTCGTAGTGGCCGGTGAGCGCAGCCCAGGCCTCGGTTTGGTCGCAGCGGGGTGACATGGGATGGCCTCGGCGTGGTTACTTGAGCGCGTCGATCAGCTTGTCGAGCTTGGCGGCATCGGCAGCGAAGGTGCGGATGCCTTCGGCGAGCTTTTCGGAGGCCATGGCGTCGTCGTTGAGCGCGAAGCGAAAGCCCGCTTCGTTGAACGTCGCGGCATGGATGTCGGCGCCCTCGGCGGCCTGGGGATCGAGCACCCGTGGGAGCGGGGCGTCGCTCGACTGCAGTTCGCCCAGGAGATCGGGACTGATGGTGAGCAGGTCGCAGCCTGCCAGCGCCTGGATCTGCCCGACGTTGCGAAAGCTCGCGCCCATGATTTCGGTCCGGATGCCGAACTTCTTGTAGTACTGATAGATCTGGGCGACCGAGCGGACGCCGGGGTCGTCGACGCCCGCGTTCTCGGACTCGACCCACTTGGCGCCCGCGCTCTTCTTGTACCAATCGTAGATCCGGCCGACGAAAGGCGAAATCAGCTTGGCGTTGGCCTCGCCACACGCGACCGCCTGGCAGAAGGAGAACAACAAGGTCATGTTGCAGTTGATGCCTTCGTGTTGCAACGTGCGTGCCGCCTGGATGCCCTCCCAGGTCGACGCGAGCTTGATCAGGATGCGCTCGCGTGGCACGCCGAGCGCTTCGTAGAGCGCGATCAGGCGATGGCCCTTGGCGATGCTGGCGCCAGTGTCGAAGCTCAGCCGGGCGTCGACCTCGGTCGAGACCCGGCCCGGAACGATTTTCAAGATCTCGCTGCCGAAGCGCACCAGCACTTCGTCGACGATGCTGTCGGTGGGCTCGCCCCGGTGCGCCTGGACCACTTCCTTGAGCAGCGGCGCGTACTCGGACTTTTGCACCGCCTTCAGGATCAGCGAGGGGTTGGTGGTGGCGTCGCGCGGCTTGTACTGGGCGAGCTGGTTGAAGTCGCCACTGTCGGCGACGACGGTCGTGTAGAGCTTGAGTTGGTCGAGTTGGTTCATGGTGGTCGAGGCGGAAAGTGGCTGGGCGGTTCGACCATTAGAACGCGAACCGGTGCCCCCTGTCGGCGGTCGTCCTTGGGATGGCGGGACCGGCCAGGGGCGTTTGACCCGCCGAAGAACCTTGTGCATGATAATCGCTGAAACTAAGTTACAGCGCTTCACGGGAGCGCCTAGCAAACCATGTCGTTCGATCTCGTTTTCTTCGGTGGCACCGGCGACCTCACCTGGCGCAAACTGATGCCGGCGCTGTTCCAGGCCTTTCGCCACGGCAAACTGCCCGCCGACGGTCGCATCCTCGCGGTCGCCCGCGACGAGCAGACCGACGCCCAGTACCGCAACTGGCTGCGCGAGCGCTTCCACGACGTGGAAGGGGCGAAACGTCCGAGCGACGAGGAATTCGCCCAGTTCGCCGAGATGATCCACTACCGACGCCTGGACCTGTCGCAGCCCGAGCACTACCAGCGTCTGAAAGACTGGCTGAGCGAACGCAGTGCCGAGACGGTGGTGCTCTACCTCGCCACCAGCCCCTACCTGTTCCCGCAGATTTGCGCCCAGTTGGGAGCGGTCGGGCTGAACGGCCCGCAAATTCGGGTGGTGCTCGAAAAACCACTCGGCCACGACCTGACCAGCGCCCAGGAGATCAACCGGGTGGTGCGCGCGGTGTTCAAGGAAGAGCAGGCCTTTCGAATCGACCACTATCTCGGCAAGCCCTCGGTCCAGAACCTGATGGCGCTGCGTTTCGGCAACGTGTTGTTCGAGCCGCTGTGGCGCCGCGAGAGCATCGCCAACGTGCAGATCACGATCGCCGAGGATTTCGGCGTCGGCACCCGCGGCGACTTCTACGACAAGACCGGGGCCCTGCGCGACATGATACAAAACCATGCCCTGCAGTTGCTCACCATGGTGGCCATGGAACCGCCGAGCCGCAACGACGCCGACGCCATCCGTGACGAGAAGCTCAAGGTGCTGCGCTCGCTGCGTCCCTTCACCGATGAAATCGTCGGGCGCGACGTGGTCCGTGGCCAGTATCGCGCCGGCAATGCGCAAGGCCGCCCTGCCGTGGGCTACCTCGAAGAGGCCAAGGTGCCGCCCGGCAGCCAGACCGAAACCTTCGTCGCCATCCGCACCGAGGTGTTGAACTGGCGCTGGGCCGGGGTCCCGTTCTACCTGCGCACCGGCAAGCGCCTGGCCTCGCGCGAGGCGCAGATCGTGGTGAATTTCCGGCCGACGCCGCACACCATCTTCCCGGGGATGAACCAGCCGAACAAGCTCGTCATCAACTTGCAGCCGGAGGACGGCCTCGAGCTGCACCTGCTTGCCGCCAAGGGCACCGGGCAGCACGAGAACCTGTCACCCGTCTCGCTCGACCTCGACTTCGACAAGGCCTTCGCCGAGAACCGCGTGGGCGCTTACGAGCGGCTGCTGCTGGAAGCGATCGCCGGCCGCCTCAACCTCTTCGTGCGCAGCGACGAGCAGGAGCAGGCCTGGCGTTGGGTCGAGCCGGTGCTCGCCTACTGGGCCCGCGACACCGCCGGCCCGCGTCCGTATGCGGCCGGCACCTGGGGTCCGGCGGCGGCCAGCGCACTGGTCGCACGCGACGGCCACGCCTGGGCCGAGGAACAGTAAGCGGACGATGCTCGACCGCATCCGCGCCGCCATTCCAGCCTTGCCGCCCGCCGAGCAACGCGTCGCCAAACTCGTCCTGGCCGACCCGCGCGCGTTCGCGACGCTGCCGGTCGTCGAGCTGGCCGAACGCGCGCACGTCAGCAAACCGACGGTGGTGCGGTTTTGCCGCAGCGTCGGCTACGACGGCCTCACCGACTTCAAGCGCAAGCTCGCCGGCCGCGTCAACGAGGGGGTGCCGTTCGTGCATCGCGCCGTCGACGAGGACGACAAGAGCTCGGACATCGTGGTGAAGGTCATCGACAACGCGGTCAGTGCCCTGCTCAAGTACCGCAACGACGCGGCCGACGGCGCTTTCGAGCGCGCCATCACCGGGCTCGCGGCGGCAGGACGTGACAACAAGCGGATCGAGTTCTACGGCGTGGGCAATTCCGGCATCGTGGCCCAGGACGCCCAGCACAAGTTTTTCCGGCTGGGCGTGCGCGCGACCGCGGTCTCCGACGGCCACGTGCAGGTCATGAGCGCGACCATGCTGCAGCCGGGTGACTGCGCCGTGGTGATCAGCAACTCGGGACACAGCCGCGATCTACTGGACGTGGCCGAGATCGCGCGCAAGAAAGGCGCGACCCTCATCGTCATCACGGCGTCCGATTCGCCGTTGGCGCAGATGGCGATCGCGGCCGGCCAGGTGCTGCTCGCGGTGGATCATCCGGAGGACTACGATCGATACAGCCCGATGGTGTCCAGACTGCTGCACCTGGTGGTGATCGATGTATTGACCACCGCGGTGGCGTTGCGGCTGCCCGGAGCGCTTCGACCCATGCTGCAGGAAATCAAGAAAAATTTGCGGGCCAAGCGGTATGCGCGGAGCGATTGAGGGGGTGCTTCGGGTCGGGGACGAGTCGTCGCCCTTTCGACAGGCTCAACACAAACGGAATCAGAAGTCCCCGGCCTGTCGACAGCACAAGGCGGACGAAAAGGTGTCCTGCCCCCGCCCCATTCAGGCCGGTGAATCGGGGACGACGAACAGTTCGAGTTGTTCCGTTTGGGTCGCGGGAGCGACTTGGAGCCGGGCGGGGGCGATGCCCTGAGCGGCCAGCCAGTCACGGACGCTGCGCGCGCGCTCTTGCGGCAGGTTGGCGACGCGGCCTCCCGGGTCGCCGGGAACGCCGACCCGGAACCGTGAACTGGTGGTGACCTGGCTTTTCGCGACGCGCCCGAGAACCGCCGCGAGCGCGGGCTTGACGATGCTGGCGCCGGGTTCGAAGCAGTAACGACGCGGAACGGTTGCTCGCAAGTTGCCCTCGGACGTGGTCATGAAGACCACCGGTGTGCCTTTGAAAAGCTCGGCCAACCGCACCCGTTCGGTGTCGAGG
>JALYHO010000129.1 GCA_030776545.1 Pseudomonadota bacterium
CGACCGCATCGTCGCTCTTGCCCAGGGGCAGCTTGCCGGCGACGAAGAAGGCTTCGAGCGCGTCCGTCAGGGCGAGTTTGTTGCGCAGGCTCAGTTCGATGTTGATGCGCTCGATGCCCTCGGTGTATTCACCCATCCGGGGCAAGGGGATCACCACGTCTTCGTTCACCTTGAAGGCGTTGGTGTGCTTGCTGATGGCGGCGGTGCGCTTGCGATCGAGCCAGAACTTCTTGCGCGCCTCCGGGCTGATCGCGACGAAGCCCTCGCCGGCGCGCCGGTTGGCCAGCCGCACGACTTCGCTCGCGGCGCGCGCGACCACGTCGGCGTCGTCACCCGCGATGTCGCCGAACAGCACCATTTTCGGCAAGCCTCCGCGCTTGCTCTTGGTGGCATAGCCCACGGCGCGCAGGTAACGGTCGTCCAGGTGCTCGAGCCCGGCCAGGATCGCGCCGCCGCGCCTGGCTTCGGCGAACATGAAATCCTTGATGTCGACGATGGAGGGCACCGCGTCCTTCGCATTGCCGAAGAATTCGAGGCAGACCGTGCGCGTGTGCGCCGGCATGCGGTGGACGATCCAGCGCGCGCTGGTGATCAGGCCATCGCAGCCTTCCTTCTGGATGCCCGGAAGTCCGGCCAGGAACTTGTCCGTCACGTCCTTGCCCAGGCCCTCCTTGCGGAACACCCGACCGGGAATGTCGAGCCGCTCGGTGCGCTCGCAGATCCGCCCGGTCGCGTCGAAATAACGCAATTCGAAGCTCGCGCTCTCGGCGTCGTGGATCTTGCCGAGGTTGTGGTCGAGCCGGGTCACCTCGAGCCACTTGGCCTCCGGCGTCACCATGCGCCAGGAGGCCAGGTTGTCGAGGGCCGTGCCCCAGAGCACCGCCTTCTTGCCGCCGGCGTTCATCGCGACGTTGCCGCCGATGCAGGAGGCCTCGGCCGAGGTCGGGTCGACCGCGAAGACGTAGCCGGCGCGCTCGGCGGCGTCGGCCACGCGCTGCGTCACGACCCCGGCCTCGGTCCAGATGGTCGCGACCTCGCTTTGCAGGCCGGGCAGCCGCAGCATCTCGACGCCCGTCATCGCCTCGAGCTTTTCGGTGTTGATGACCGCGCTGTTCCAGGTGAGCGGAATGGCCCCGCCGGTATAGCCGGTGCCGCCGCCGCGGGGAATGATGGTCAGGCCGAGCTCGACGCAGCCGGCGACCAGGGCGGCCATTTCGGCCTCGGTGTCGGGGGTGAGCACGACGAAGGGGTACTCGACCCGCCAGTCGGTCGCATCCGTGACGTGCGCGACCCGGGACAGGCCGTCGAATTTGATGTTGTCCTTGGCGGTCACGCGGCCGAGGACCCGGGCGGTGCGCTTGCGCAACTCGGCGATCCGCTCGAACTGCTCGGCGAAAGCGGTCACGCACGTGCTGGCGAGCTGCAAGAGCTCGCCCACCGCCGCGTCGCGCGCGGCGTCGGCCGCCGGGGTGCGGCGCTTTTCGACCTCGCCCAGGCGATGGTGCAAGGCGTCGACCAGCAGGCCGCGGCGGCGCGGGTTGTCGAGCAGGTCGTCCTGCAGATAGGGGTTGCGCTGCACCACCCAGATGTCGCCCAGCACCTCGTAGAGCATGCGCGCCGACCGGCCGGTCTGGCGCTCGTCGCGCAGCCGCCCGAGAACCTCCCAGGCCCGCACGCCGAGCAGCCGCATCACGATCTCCCGGTCGGAGAACGAGGTGTAGTTGTAGGGGATCTCGCGCAACCGTGGCGTGTCGACCGCCTCGCCCGCGGCGGCGGCGATCAGGTTGAGCGGGGTGACATCGTTCATGCAACGAACCTCGGACCAGAGTCCGCACTGGGATCAGAGACCGATGCTAACAGGGCCGTCACATCCCTCATTGCGTCGCGGGCCGCATTGCCGGAGACTCCTCGCCGAGCCGGCCGGCCGGCGCCCAGCCCAGCGGATGGCCGGACCCGGCGCTGGCCGGGAGGCCCCGAACTCACGATTTTCGAACCCAAAAGGGAGTGAAACCGAAGTCGCTGTCACATCGTGGAAAATAAGCGTCGCCTGAAAGACACCGCTCTCACGGCGACGTCGCTGCAGCGCTGCAACCCCATTGCCACGACGCCTTCCCGATCGCCCACCGGATACGCGGCGTGTCACACACACCTGGCAAATTAGACGCTTTTCCTTTTTTATCGCACCGGAAGCATTCATGCAAAAGAACACCATCGCCCTGCTCGGCGCCCTTGCCCTCACCCTCTCCGGCGCTGCGCAGGCGCAAACCGAGATCACCTGGTGGCATGCCATGGGCGGGCCGCTCGGCGAATGGGTCAACGACCTGGCCAAAGGCTTCAACGAGAGCCAAAAGGACTACAAGGTCGTTCCCACCTTCAAAGGCACCTACGACGAATCGATGCCGGCCGCCATCGCCGCCTACCGGGCGGGCAATGCGCCCAACATCCTGCAGGTCTATGAAGTCGGCACCGCCACCATGATGGCGAGCAAGGGCGCGATCGTCCCGGTCTGGCAGATCATGAAAGACGGCGGCCAGAAGTTCGACACTTCGGCCTACGTCCCCGCGGTGGCCGGCTACTACACCGCCCCCAACGGACAGATGCTCAGCTTGCCGTTCAACAGCTCGACGACGGTCTTCTTCTACAACAAGGACGCCTTCAAGGCCGCGGGCATGGACCCGAACAAGCCGCCGACCACCTGGCCGGAAGTCGCCGTGGCGGCCGCCAAGCTCAAAGCCAGCGGCAGCACCTGCCCGCTCACCACCTCGTGGCAGGGCTGGACCCAACTCGAAAGCTTCTCGGCATGGCACAACGTCGAGTACGCGACCAAGGACAACGGCTTCGGCGGCAGCGACGCGCGGCTGGTCTTCAACAGTCCCCTGCACGTGCGCCACATCGAAAACCTCTCCAACCTGGCCAAGCAAGGCCTCTTCGTCTACAAGGGACGCGGCAACGTGCCCGACGCCGCCTTCATCTCTGGCGAGTGCGCGATGTCGATGGGCTCGTCGAGCACTTACGGCGAAGTGCACAAGGTGGCGAAATTCGCGGCCGGCTACGCCACCCTGCCCTACTACCCCGACGTCCCCGGGGCGCCCCAGAACACCATCATCGGCGGCGCGAGCCTGTGGGCGATGAGCGGCAAACCGGCGATCGAGAACAAGGGCGTCGCGGCCTTTTTCGCCTACCTTTCGCAACCCGAAGTGCAGGCCGCCAGCCACCAGCGCACAGGGTACCTGCCGACCACCAAGGCCTCGTTCGAGCTGACCGAAAAGTCGGGCTTCTATCAAAAGAACCCTGGCACCGACGTGGCCGTGAACCAGATGATCCGCAAGACCACCGACAAGTCGCGCGGCGTGCGCCTGGGCAACTACGTGCAGATCCGGGCGATCGAAGACGAGGAACTCGAGCAAGTCTGGGCCGGCAAGAAAACGGCCAAGGAGGGCCTGGACTCGGCCGTCAAGCGGGGCAACGAACTCCTGGCCAAGTTCCAGCAGGCGAACAAATAGTCGACGCGCGTGGCCTCCGAAAAACGCGTCGTCTTCCGCTCTCGCGGCTTGCCCTGGCTGCTGCTCGCCCCTCAGGGGGTGGTCATCGGGGTCTTCTTTTTCTGGCCGGCCGCACAGGCGTTGCTGCAGTCCTTGCAGCAGACCGATGCGTTCGGGGGGTCGGTCGAATGGGTCGGGCTCGAGAACTTCCGCGCCCTCTTCAACGATCCGGGCTACCTCGCGTCGTTCGAGACGACGGCGATCTTCTCGGTCCTGGTGGCCGGGCTCGGGATTGCCTTGTCGTTGCTGCTCGCGGTCTACGCGGACCGCGTGGTGCGGGGCGCAGGCCTCTACAAGACCCTCCTGATCTGGCCCTACGCCGTGGCGCCGGCGGTTGCGGGCGTGTTGTGGCTCTTCATGTTCTCGCCCAGCATCGGCATCGCGTCTTATTGGCTGCACGCGCTCGGCGTCGACTGGAACAGCCTGCTCAACAGCCGGCACGCCATGGTGCTGATCGTCCTGGCCGCCGTCTGGAAGCAGCTTTCCTACAACTTCCTGTTTTTTCTCGCCGGACTGGCCAGCATCCCCAAGTCGCTGATCGAAGCGGCGGCGATCGACGGCGCGCGCCCCTGGAAGCGCTTCTGGTCGATCCAGTTCCCGCTCCTGTCGCCCACGACCTTCTTCCTGCTCGTGATCAACGTCGTGTATGCCTTCCTGGAAACCTTCGCGATCGTCGACGCGGCGACCCAGGGTGGCCCGGGCAAGGACACGTCCATCCTCGTCTACAAGCTCGTCTACGACTTCAAGGCGCTCGATCTCGGCGGGTCGGCCGCGCAGTCGGTGGTGCTGATGGGCATCCTGATCGTGTTGACCGTGATCCAGTTCAAATACGTCGAAAAGAAAGTCAACTACTGATGAAGCCCGGTTCCAAGGAGGCGCACCGTGGTTGAACGCCGCCCCGCCCTCGGCCTGCTCGCCCACGCGGTGCTGATCCTGGGCGTCGTGCTCGTCGCCTTCCCGGTGTATGTCACTTTCGTCGCCTCGACCCACACGGCGGCCGAGATCGTGCAGGCGCCCATGCCCATGTTGCCGGGATCGCACCTGGTGGAGAACTACACCACGGCACTGCTGGGAACCGGCAAGTCGCAGGGTTCGAACGCGGCGGTCGGCCGGATGATGCTGGTGAGCCTGGTGACGGCATTGACCATCGCGGTCGGCAAGATCTCGATCTCGCTGCTGTCGGCCTTCGCGATCGTGTACTTCCGCTTCCCTTTCCGCATGCTTTGCTTCTGGTTGATCTTCGTGACCTTGATGCTGCCGGTGGAAGTTCGCATCGGGCCGACCTACCAGGTGGTCTCCGATCTGCACATGCTCAACAGCTACGCCGGACTCACGATCCCTCTGATCGCCTCCGCCACCGCCACCTTCTTGTTCCGGCAGTTTTTTCTGACCGTCCCCGAGGAACTGGTCGAGGCCGCACGCATGGACGGCGCGGGGCCGATGCGATTCTTCAAGGACATCCTGGTGCCGCTCTCGGGCGCGAGCATCGCGGCGCTGTTCGTCATCCAGTTCATCTACGGGTGGAATCAGTACCTCTGGCCCCTGCTCGCCACGACGAGCGAGAACATGTACCCAATCGTCATCGGCATCAAACACATGATCGCCGGTGGCGAAGCCGTCAACGAATGGAATCTGGTGATGGCCACCGCGATGCTCGCCATGCTGCCGCCCGCGGTGGTGGTGATCCTGATGCAGAAATGGTTCGTCAAGGGCCTGGTCGACACCGAAAAATAATCCCGCCCGCAAGGCGCACAAGAGAATTCACTCGATGGCTTCGATCTCACTCAGAAACGTGGTCAAGCGCTACGGCACCGGTGCCAAGGCGAACCCGGTCATTCACGGCATCAGCGCCGAAATCGCCGATGGCGAGTTCGTCGTCATCGTCGGCCCCTCGGGCTGCGGCAAATCGACCCTGCTGCGGATGGTGGCTGGGCTCGAGGAAATCTCCGAGGGCGAGATCGCGATCGGCGGCCGGGTCGTCAACGACATCGAGCCGAGCGAACGCGACATCGCGATGGTGTTCCAGAACTACGCGCTCTACCCGCACATGACGGTGTTCGACAACATGGCCTACGGCCTGAAGATCGCCAAGGTGCCGCTCGACGACATCAAGCTGCGCGTCGAGAAGGCGGCCAAGATCCTCGAGCTCGGACCTTACCTCCAGCGCAAGCCGCGCGAGATGTCCGGGGGCCAACGCCAGCGGGTGGCGATGGGGCGGGCCATCGTGCGCCAGCCACAGGTCTTCCTCTTCGATGAGCCGCTTTCCAACCTCGATGCCAAGCTGCGGGCGCAAACCCGCCTCGAGATCCAGAAACTGCACGCCGATCTCGGGGTGACGTCGCTCTTCGTCACGCACGACCAGGTCGAGGCCATGACCCTCGCCCAACGAATGATCGTCATGAACGCGGGGCGCATGGAGCAGGTCGGTACGCCCGACGAGGTCTACCACCGGCCGGCGACCATCTTCGTCGCGAGTTTCATCGGTTCCCCGCCGATGAACCTGTTGCGCGGCCAGGCCGACGGTTCGGTGTTCACGACGGGCGGGCAGACACTGGCGCTGCCGTCCCCGGCGCCGCGCGCGGGTGAACTGATCCTGGGAGTGCGTCCGGAGCACGCGCTGCTGAACCTCGAGGGCGGACCCGGCTGGCCCTTGAAGATCGAAGCGCTCGAGATGCTCGGCGCCGAACGACTCGTGTATGGACGGCTCGGCGACGCGCTCTTCACCGTGCGCCTGGACGCGACACTGGTGCCGCCCAAGGTCGGTGACACCCACACCTTGTCGGCGACGCACGCCCACCTGCACTGGTTCGACGCGGCCACGGGGCGGCGCCTCGAAAGCGATCGGTGAACGGCTGGCCCTATCCGCGCTGGATCGCCCACCGCGGCGCCGGCAAGCTCGCACCGGAGAACACGCTGGCAGCGTTTCGGCTCGGCGCCCAGCTCGGCTACCGCGGCTTCGAATGCGACGTGAAGCTGAGCGCGGACGGCATTCCGTTCCTCTTGCACGACGCCACGCTCGAGCGCACGACCGACGGCCTGGGCATGGCGTCGTTCCACCCGTGGTCGGCGCTGGCGCAGTTGGACGCGGGGGCATGGCATGGCCGCGCCTACGCCGGCGAACCGCTGCCCACGTTCGCGGCCGTCGCACGCTACTGCCTGGCCAATGGCCATGCGCTCAACATCGAGATCAAGCCGACGCCCGGGGACGAAGAACGGACCGGGGCGGCAGTCGCCGCGGCGGCGGCACGCCTTTGGACCGGTCACGAGCGCCCGCCCCTGTTGAGCTCGTTCAGTCCCGAAGCCCTGGCCGCGGCACGCGACGCGGCGCCGGCCATGCCGCGAGCCTTGCTCGTCAAGCAGCCAGGCCCGGACTGGCTCGCCAGTGCCAGGGCGCTGGGATGCGGCGCCGTGGTGACCCAGTTCGGCATGATGGACGTGGCGTTGATCGGGCAGCTGCGAGCGGCTGGACTCCGCGCCGCGGTCTACACGGTCAACGACCCCGCCGAGGTCCGCCGGCTGCTCGGACTCGGCATCGACAGCCTCATCACCGATGAAGTCGACCAGTTCGCGCCCGGCATCGAGCACCTGGACTCTGCTGCGAAAATCGGTCGATGCACCTGATACTCGCCACCTATCGCCCCGGCGACCTCACCGCTTCGCTGGCATTTTGCAACCGGCACTTCCCCGCTCGACGCCACGCGCGCCGGATCTTGCTGGTCAACAACCCAGAGCTGCTGCCGGCCGCCAAGGCGATCGCCGGGCGCTGGGAAGTGGTCGCAGGCTCGAACGATTTCGGTGAATTTTCGGCGTGGCAGGAGGGGCTCGACCACCTCGGTGGCGATCGGGGCCCGGTGATGTTTGCCAACGATACGGTCAACACCCACCGCCATTTCACGTGGTTTCGGGTCGCCGCCTTGCGGCGCGCCATCGCGGCCGCCCAAGGCGCCTCCATCGTCGGCTTTTGCGACAAGCTCGACGGCGACCTTCGAATTGCCGGCATGCCGGTCCCGGCCTGGGTCAGCACCTACTGCTTCTTTCTCACCGGCGCCGCGCTCGAACGCCTGAATTCGACGCTCTTTCAGCCTTCGCTCGTGCGTGCCTGCGTGCCCGGCGGGCTCGACGAGGCACGCTTTTTCTCCGGCCTGTCGACCGATTTGGAGAATCATTTGCGCCACTGGCTTTTCGGGGGGCGGTGGTACGCGAGCGGACCCCTCACCCACGAAAACCGCGCCCGCATGACCCGCAAGGCCGAAGCGATCATTGCCGAAAAAATCCTGTCGGCCACGTGCCGGACGCAAGCCATCGAGGTCGTCGACCCCTTTGTTCGCCATCCCTTTTGGAGGCGACTCGATCGGGTGTGGCGCGGCGCGTGCAGGCGCATGCGGATCCGTCAGCGCACCTGACCGATCACGCCCGGTCACACTTGTAAGTGGCTGAAACAGCGGCTCCCCCCTTTTTGAAGCGCGTGTCGACCTAACGCGGCTCCGCCACGCCCTGCTGGCAGTGGCATGGAAGCTGCGCCCCGGGGCGGCATGAACCAAGCTTCACCTGTTCGAATCAGTTCCTTGCGTCTCGGACTGTCCGTCGCGGCGCTCGTGGCGGCCGTGACGGGTTGCGGCGGGGGCGGCGGGGCCTCGACCGCCAGCCCCAGCTTCAGCGCCACCGCCGCCACGGTGGCTTCGACGGACATCGCGTCCTCGTCGCCGAGCTCGACGCCCACCGGCAG
>JALYHO010000130.1 GCA_030776545.1 Pseudomonadota bacterium
GCCTTGCTGCGCTGGGCGGGGGTCGACCCGGCACTCGCCGCGCGCACCGGCATCTTCCTGTGGGGCATCAGCCTGGGCTTTCCGGCTGCCATGGTGTATCGCTCGCTTACTTTTTATTCCGCCAGCATCGGCCATCCCCGGCCGGCCATGGTGCTTGCCTTCGTCGGACTCGGCGTCAACGCCTTCCTCAACTGGGTGTTGATCCGGGGGCATTGGGGGGCCCCCGCGTTGGGAGGGGCCGGGTGCGGCTGGGCCACCGGCATCGGCATGTGGGTCGCCTTGCTTGCGATGTTGGTCTGGACCCGCTGCGCGCGCGCCTACCGACCCTACACCCTGTGGACGGACTGGCACTGGCCACGCTGGGACGCGCAGCGGCAATTGCTGCGCATCGGTTTGCCGATGGGCGGCGCCGGCTTTATCGAGGTCACCGCGTTCGCCGGCATCGCCGTGCTGGTGGCCCGCTTCGGTGACGTGCAGATCGCCGCGCACCAGATCGCGCTCAACCTTTCCTCGCTGACCTTCATGCTGCCGATGGGGCTGTCGGCCGCGGTCACGATACGGGTCGGCCAGGCCCTCGGAACAGGCGACCGCCGCCTGGCTCGCTTCATCGCCTTTTGCGGCTTGCACACCGGCATGGCGCTCGGCTTGCTGCTTGCCGGCGCGGTGGTGACCTTGCGGCACCGGGTGGCCGGACTCTACAGCGACGACGAATCGGTGCAGGCGCTGGCCGCCAACCTCCTGCTGCTGGCCGCCTTCTGGCAGGTGTTCGACGCCGCGCAGGTGTGCGCGATCGGCGGCTTGCGGGGCTACAAGTCGACCATGCTTCCGATGCTGCTCATGCTGGCCGCGTTCTGGGGCATCGGATTGCCGCTGGGAGCCGTGCTGGGCTACCATGGACTCTTCGGTAGGGGTCCGCTCGAGGTGTATGGCTTCTGGATCGGGTTGCTCGTGGCTCTGGTGCTCGTCGCCACGGCGCTGGTGCTCGCACTGCGGCGGATCACGGCGGTCGCTTACCGGCCAGGCTGAACCCGACCCTCCCCTGGTCGCCTTGACCTTGTCGGAGCGCCCTCCCCGTCACTTCGCAGTCACCTTCACCCACGACCACTCCAGCCAATTGTCTGCACGATGGACCGCTTCCACATTGCTGCGCATCGCCCAGGGAATGAACTGGCGATGCAGCGGAATGTGATGGACCTGGTCGTTGTGCTCCTTGACCGCTGCCTTGATCAGGGCTTCACGCTTGGCAGGGTCGGCTTCCTTGCTCGACTGGGCAGCGAGCTGGTCCATCTTCGGGTTGTTGACCTGGCCATAGTTGAAGTCGCCGATCCCCCCGGCTCCGCGGGTGCGGTAGATGGGCGTCAACATCGTCTCGGCGTCGGTGATGGAGCCGCCCCAACCCAGCATGTACATGGAGGTGTCGAGCTTGCCCAGCTTGGCGAAATAGACCGACCGCGGCATCGCGTTGACGCGAACCTTCATGCCGAGCCGGGCCCACATCGACGCCAGGGTCTTGCAGATCTCCTCGTCGTTGACGTAGCGATCGTTCGGGCAGTCGAGGGTGAATTCGAACCCGTCCGGATAACCCGCCGAAGTCAGCAGCTTTTTCGCGGCGCCGAGGTCGAAGGGCAAGCGCTTTTCCAGGCTGGGGTCGTTGTAGTCCCCAAGCGGCGACACCATGGTCGCCCCGGTGGGCTGCGCCTGGCCGCGCATCAGCTTGGTCTTGATGCTCTCTTCGTCGACCGCCTGGTAGAGCGCCTGGCGCACCCGCTGGTCTTTGAACGGGTTTTTGCCCTTGACGTTGCTGTAGAGAAGCTCATCGCGCCCCTGGTCCATGCCGATGAAGATGATGCGGTTCTCGGGCCCGTCGATGAGCTTCACGCCGGGGGTGTTGCGCAAACGCGGCGCATCGGTCGGAGGCGGATCGAGCACGAAGTCGATTTCGCCGGAAATCAACGCGGCCACGCGCGTCGGGTTCGACTTGATGGGCGTGTAGACGACCTCCTGCACATTGCCTTCGGGCTTGCCCCACCAGCCGGGGAAGCGCTTGTAGACGGTCTTCACGTCGGGCTGGCGCGAGGCGACCATGTAGGGTCCGGTGCCGTTGGCGTTCATCGCGGCGTAGCTTTGCTCGCCGGCGTTGAAGTCCTGCGGCTTGGTGACGTTGTTCTTCTCGCACCAGGCCTTGCTCATGATGAAGACCGCATTGGCATGCTCGAGGAAGATCGGGTCGAATTCCTTGAGATCGAATTCGACCGTCAGGTTGTCGATCTTCTTGGGCTCACCCATCGCGTTCGCGTAGGCCTTGATGTCCGAACTCTTCTCCTGGGCGCGCTTGATGGAGAACACGACGTCGTCGGCGCCGAACGGCGTGCCATCGTGGAATTTCACGTTGGGGCGCAGCTTGAAGCGCCACTGCAAGGGACTGACCTGGCTCCATTCGGTCGCCAGCATCGGCACGATGTTGAGCTGCTTGTCGCGCCCGGTCAGGGTCTCGTAGACCTGGCCGTTGATGGAATTGGTCAGGGATTCGTTGCGGGAATCGGGGTCCAGCGTCTGCAGGTCGCCCTGCGACGCCCACCGCAGGGTCTGGGCCTGGGCGCCGGCTGCCGCCAGCGTCAAGGCGAGCGCGGCGCCGGCCCACGCGAGGGTGCGCCCTTGAGAAGCACGTTTGATCATTGTCGCTCCGGCAAATTTCAAAACCACCAGTTTAGGGCAGCAAGTCTCGGGCCCGGTCTGTCCAGCCTCAGGATCGCCCTGGCGCACGGGCGAGCGTCACGGTGCCGTCCCGTTCAAGAACCGCGCGCAGCAGTTCGGCGCTGACCAGCGCGCCGTCCGGGTCGGGGCCGGTGCGAGCGCCGTCCAGGCCGGCTCCGGCCTTGGCGCCGAAATGCTTGCGCATGGCCTCGTCCAGGTCGCGCACCCCCATCAAGGCGCGGCGCATCTCGCGCGGGTCGACCCGCCCGTCTTCCACGAGGACGCGTTCGGAGCCGCTCACCAGGCGGTCGAACGCGGGCCACCGGATGCTCAGCCAGGCCACGCCGCGATGCAGGGCGACGATCGCCAGGCCCGCGCACATCGTGGCACCGAAAGGCGAGGCCCCGACGACGGCACGGCTCAGCACCGCGCCGAGCAGCACCGACATGCACGCATCGAAGGAATTGTGCTGCCCGAACCCGCGGCGCCCTGCCACCCGGATCATCATCAGGGCGAGTACGAAGACCGTCAGCGCACGCAGCACCATCTGGATCGGCGTCAGCGCTTCGCCGGATCCGAACAGGGAGTCGATACCGCTCATGCCCTATCGCGACCTATTTGGGACCTGCCCAACCGGGGAGATGAGCACTCGAAGGCTGGCGCGCCAACTCGAGCGCCTCGGCCAGGGCCCGTTCGAAGTCGTCCTCGACCTTGCGCCGGCTGATCGCGCGGCGGAAGTGGTTGGCCCACAGGAACTCGAGGAAGGGTTCGCTCGGCTTGGCGTAGCCCCCGAGCTTTTGGACCGAAGAGGCCAGGCTCCGGTAGGGATCGTCGGTCATCGCCGCGAAGGTTTTGGGGATCTTGTCGAATCCCCGCCGTTCGCCGGTGGCGTCATAACAGTGCACCCAGCTGCGATGGTCCAGGAACACCCAGAAGTCGTCGAGCGACAGGTCGGAGAGATCGCAGACCGTTCCGGCTTGCACCTCTTTTGCCCCTTCTCCCAGCAGCGCCAGCGCCAGGTGATGGTGGTCGAGGATGTAGAGCTTTTCCTTCGGGCCGACGACGACCGGAAACAGCAACTCGTCCATGTCGAGCTTGCGGCGCTTGGCCGGCAGCCGCCGCCATTCGCGGCGCTTTTCATCCACTTCACGGAAGCCGACCGTCATTTGTGTCGGCCGCAGCGACGACAGGGGAACTTCCTTTAACGAAGAGGAAATTTGATACACCCTTGACACCTCCGTTGATTCGACCGCTCGAGTATGTCGCGGCCGAAATTCAAAGCGTAGGCCCCTGCGGGCGGTGTGTCCATCGTCCTACAGCATCTTCATGATCCGGCCGACCCTGGCGGGCCGGACCCTCAGCGCCAGCGCGACTGCGGCACCGTTCGCAGCTCCGATGGCAGCGTCGCGAGGTAGTCGGCCAAGGTCTTGGCTTCGGCGTGGGTGAACGGCCGCGCCATTCCCATCATGATGGCGTTGTTGCGTCCGACCAGCGGGTTGCCGCTGGTCTGGTATTCGCGCAGCGCGACGTACAGGTAACTCGCATGCTGCCCCGCGAGCTTCGGGTAGCTCGGGTCGATGGGGGTGCTGAGATTGGCGCCGTGACACGAGACACAGTTGCCCCGCGCGAGCAAGGCCGCGACGTCCGGGGGGGCGCCGCCAGGCAATTGCGCCGGTGGCGGCTCGGCCTTGGCCTCGGTCGAGTAGAAGGCGGCGAGGTCGGCCATGTCCTGTTCGCTGAGCGAGCCCGCGATGCCGCGCATGGTCGGGTGCTTGCGGTCGCCTTTCTTGTATTGCGTGAGCGCCGAGACGATGTACTTCGCGCTCTGGCCCGAAATCATCGGCACCTTGTAGACCTCGGGGAAACTCGCCTGGTAGCCCGGGATTCCATGGCAGCCGATGCACATCGCCGCCTTTTTCTCGCCCGCCTCGGCGCTTTGGGCCCGAGCTTCGGCCGCGAGGCCCAACGTGCCCAGCATGCTCACCAGCGCGATCATCGAACGAACGAGATTTTTCATGGGTTCCAGGAGCGATTGTGTCGGTTCAGCGGCGAATTATAGGGTCCCGATCCGACCCCCCTTATACTGATCCGACACCCGAAAACACCCCCCTCGCGGCCCGCACCATGAAGTTTCAAGGCTCCGAAAACTACGTCGCCACGCCCGACCTGATGTTGGCTGTCAATGCCGCCGCCACGCTCAAACGCCCGCTGCTCGTCAAGGGCGAGCCCGGCACCGGCAAGACGATGCTGGCCGAGGAGGTGGCGCTGGCGCTCGGCATGCCGCTGATGCAATGGCACATCAAAAGCACCACCAAGGCGCAGCAAGGCCTCTACGAATACGACGCCGTGAGCCGCCTGCGCGACAGCCAGCTCGGCGACGAGAAGGTCAAGGACATCCACAACTACATCGTCAAGGGCGTGCTGTGGCAGGCCTTCACGGCCGAGCAGCCGGTGGTGCTGCTGATCGACGAGATCGACAAGGCCGACATCGAGTTCCCGAACGACTTGCTGCGCGAGATCGACCGGATGGAGTTCTACGTCTACGAAACCCGCGAACTGGTGAAGGCGCGCCACCGGCCGCTCGTCTTCATCACGTCCAACAACGAGAAGGAACTGCCCGACGCTTTCCTGCGGCGGTGTTTTTTCCACTACATCAAGTTCCCCGACGCCGAGACGATGCAGGCGATCGTCAAGGTGCACTTTCCCGGCCTCAAGAAAGACCTGCTGGGCGCCGCGCTGAAGAATTTCTACGACGTTCGCAACCTGCCCGGCCTGAAGAAAAAGCCCAGCACGTCCGAGCTGCTGGACTGGCTGAAACTTCTTCTGGCCGAGGACATCCCGATCGAGGTGTTGCAAAGCCAGGACGAAAAGGTCAGCGTGCCGCCCCTCGTGGGTGCACTTCTCAAGAACGAGCAGGACGTCTCCTTGTTCGAGAAACTGGTCTTCATGCAGCGCAATCACCGCTGACCCGCCGCCGGTGACTTCCCCCTGGCCCGCCCCGTTTCGGCTGCAAGGCGACCATTGCAGCCTGGAGCCCCTGGAGCCCGCGCACCACGACGATCTCGTCGCCGCGGTACGCGATGGCGAACTCTGGACGCTCTGGTACACCGCGATCCCGAGCCCCGAGACGATGCACGCCGAAATTGCGCGCCGGCTCGAGCTGCAGGCACAAGGCTCGATGCGGCCGTTGACGGCCCGCAACCGAGAGGGTCGCATCGTCGGCATGACCACGTTGATGCACATCGATGCGACCCACCGGCGGGTCGAGATCGGCTCGACCTGGACCGCGGCCTCGATGCACCGCACCCCTTTCAACACCGAGTGCAAGCTGCTCCTGCTCGGCCACGCCTTCGAGCAGCTGAACTGCATCGCGGTCGAATTCCGCACCCACGTCCTCAACCTGCAAAGTCGGCGCGCCATCGAACGTCTGGGCGCCCGACTCGACGGCATCTTGCGCAACCACCAACGCAGCCCCAACGGGAGCCTGCGCGACACCTGCGTCTACAGCATCCTGCCGGCGGAATGGCCGGCGGTGCAGGCGCATCTGCGCTGGCAACTCGCCAGACCGCGCTGACAGTCCGAAGGCTCCCATGGCCCACAAAAAGAAACCGATAGGCGTCGATGAGCTCTGGCAACTCGAACGCGTCGGCGGCATCTCGCTCGCTCCCGACGGGTCCCAGGCCGTCGCGTCGCTCAGCAGTTTCTCGATGGCCGACAACAAGAGCCAGGCGCATCTGTGGCTGCTCTCGACCTTCGGAGGCGAGCCGCGGCGCCTGACACTGTGCGGCGACAAGGACGGCCAGCCGCGCTGGTCTCCGAGCGGCGCCGAGATCGCTTTCGTCGCCAAGCGCGAGCAAGAAGGAAGCAAGGACGAGACCCCGCAGCTCTACCTCATCGCTGCCGACGGCGGGGAAGC
The DNA here is from genome assembly GCA_030776545.1 of Pseudomonadota bacterium. Classification (GTDB taxonomy): domain Bacteria; phylum Pseudomonadota; class Gammaproteobacteria; order Burkholderiales; family Burkholderiaceae_C; genus LMDS01. The sequence goes on from JALYHO010000130.1 coordinate 6,611, forward strand.
GCGACGGGTCAGCCGCTACGCCCCCGGGGTCGGTGCCTACAAATGGTTTCCAGACGGCAAACGCATCGCTTTCATCGCCTGGGTCTGGCCCGAATTGAAGGGCGCCAAGGCCCAGGCGAGGAAGCTCAAGGAATGGAACGAGCGCAAGGCCACGGGCCTGGCGACCAGCGAGGCCTTCTATCGCTACTGGGACGCCCCGCTGCCGGTCGGGCGGGTCCCGCACCTGCACGTGCTGGACCTGGCCACGGGCCGCGTCACCGACCTGTTCGAAGGCAGCGCCTACGAACTCACCCGCGCCGAACCCGACGAGACCGCGTTCGACATTTCACCCGACGGCCGTCGCATTGCATTTGCGTTCGACCCGCTGGTCACCAAACGCACCGTCAACCTGAAGGCGCTCGCCGAGGTGACGCTGCGCAGCGGCAAGATCGCCACGCTCTGCTCCGAGCCGGACTGGGACTTCGACGCGCCGCGTTACAGCCCGGACGGCCAGCAACTCGCGATGCTGGCCGCGAACCTGGGCCGCAAGCACACCCTGCCGCAGCACGCCGCCCTGCTGCCGCGCGGCGGCGACTGGCAGCTGCTCTCCGAGACCTGGGACCATGCCGTCGAGGCGCCTTTGCAGTGGTCGGCCGACGGCGAGGGTCTGTATTTCGCGGCGCAAGACCGGGGACGGCGCCACCTCTACCGTTTCGACCTCGCCGCGCGGCGCGCCGAGCTTGCCGCCGAAGGCGGCTGGTTGCATGGCTTCGACCGGGCAGGCGACGTGACCGTCACGGTGGCGGACTCGTTGCGCCACCCGGCTCGCGTCGAGGCTCATCGAGGGCGCCAGGCGCTGCGCATCGAGCGCTTCAACGACGACCTGCTCGAACGCATCGATCTGGGCGAGATCGAAGAGGTGACCCTCCAGGGCGCCCGCGGCGATCCGGTCCAGATGTGGCTCAACTATCCCCCTGGGTTCGATCGCAAGAAGAAGTACCCGGTGCTGCACAGCATCCACGGCGGCCCGCACGCGGCCGCCGGGGACACCTTCCACTACCGCTGGAACACGCAGGTGTTCGCAGCGCAGGGGTATGTGGTGGCCTGCGTCAATTACCACGGCTCGAGCGGCTTCGGGGGCGAGTTCCTGGACAGCATCACCCACCACTGGGGCGAGTACGAGCTCCAGGACGTGGAGGCCGGTACCGACTGGTTGCTGGCCCAGCCATGGGCGGACAAGCACCGCGTCTTCGCCAGCGGCGGCAGCTATGGCGGCTACATGGTGGCGTGGATGAATGCGCACGTGAAGCCGGGCCGCTACAACGCCTATGTGTGCCATGCGGGCTGTTTCGACTGGACCGCGATGTTCAGCGACGACGCGTACGACTGGCACGCCAAGGAATTGGGCGCCTGGTACTGGGACGACCCGGCGCGCGTCGGCGCGCAAAGCCCAAGCACCTATGCCGCGGCGATGGAGACGCCGACCCTGGTGATACACGGCGCCCTCGACTACCGCGTCCCGGACCAGCAAGGCCTGGCCTACTACAACACCCTCCAGGCGCGCGGCGTCCCGGCACGGCTGCTGTGGTACCCGGACGAGAACCACTGGATACTCAAGCCGCGCAATTCGCAGCTTTGGTATGCCGAATTCTTTCGCTGGCTCGAACAGCATCATCCGCGGGCGCGGCCGAAGAAGTCCTCGGGGGCCGTCAGCTCGGCGAAGGGCCGGTGACTGAATACGCAAGACCTGTTCAGGCTCAGCCGGAACCGTATTTCTCCGAGGCCAAACACCCAGCCCCTCAAGCCGTCGCAGTCTGACGCACGCTTTCGGCAGCCGCCATGCGCGGCAGCGCGACGCCCTGCTCATCGAACATGTGCAAAGCGTCGGGAGGCAGCCGCAGATGCAACGCGTCGCCGACCGCCGCGCGCGACTGCCCGCTTTCTCGCACCGTCACGAGGTCGCCACCGGCCAGCCGGACGTAGAGATAGCTCGCCTCGCCCAATTGCTCGATGAATGCGAGCGATCCGGCCAGCGTGTTGTCACCCGCCCGGGCGACGATCTGCACGTGCTCGGGTCGAATCCCGAGGCTGACCTCGTCGCCCGGCGCGAGACGCCGGGCATCCACCTCGGCGCGCAGGCGCAGATCGGCCACCTGCGCCAGCGCGTGGGCAGGCTCGGCGCTCAGCAAGCGCGCGTCGATGAAATTCATCTTCGGACTGCCGATGAAGCCCGCCACGAAGCGATTGGCCGGGTGGTGATAGAGCTGCAGCGGCGCGCCGACCTGCGCCACGCTGCCGTCGCGTTGCACCGCCTCGCCGGCGTTGAGCAGCACGATCTTGTCGGCCAGGGTCATGGCCTCGACCTGGTCGTGGGTCACGTAGATCATGCTGGCCGTGCCGATGTCCTTGTGAAGCTTGGCGATCTCGAGCCGTGTCTGGACCCGCAACGCCGCGTCGAGATTGGACAGCGGCTCGTCGAACAGGAACACCCGGGGCTCGCGCACGATCGCGCGCCCGATCGCGACGCGCTGACGCTGCCCACCCGACAGTTCCTTGGGCAGCCGGGTCAGCAGCGGGTCCAGTTGGAGAATCCTGGAAGCCCGCCGCACCCGGTCGTCGACCGTGGCCTTTTCGGTCCGGGCCTGCTTCAGGCCGAATGCCATGTTGTCGTAGACGCTCATGTGCGGATAGAGCGCGTAGCTCTGAAACACCATGGCGACGCCGCGCTGGGCCGGCGGCACTTCGTTGACCCGCCGACCGCCGATGCTCAGTTCACCTGCACTGATGTCCTCCAGCCCGGCGACCATTCGCAGAAGCGTCGACTTGCCGCACCCCGAGGGGCCGACGAAGACCACGAACTCGCCATCCTCGATGTCCAGGTCGACCATGCGGATGGTGTCACCCGCGGCCCGCGGGTAGCGTTTGGAGACGGCTCGAAATCGGACATCGGACATGGCAGGTTCTCGAATTTCCGGGCGCGCTAACGCCTGGCGAAAGCCACCCCGCACGGGGGCAAGAGCAGGACGTCGTCGACCCGCGACGCCGGCGCGAGTCCGAGGGTCGGGTCGAGCACGGCGTGCGCCCACTCGGCCGGCAACCGATAGCGAGCCGGTTCGCTCCCCAGGTTGAAGGCACAAAGCCATGATCCGTCCGCGTCCCCACGCACGAAAGCGAGCACCGCATCGTCGGCCGGCAGCAGCGTCAAGCGGCCGCTACGCAGCGCGGGCTGTTCGCGTCGCCAAAGAAGCAGGCGACGGTAGAAGCTGCGCAGCGACGCCGGGTCGGCCAGTTGGCCGAGCGCCGCGAGCGGGCCATGCGCGGCGGCTTGGGGCAACCAGGTCCGGGCGGCATCGCTGAAGCCCAGGTGGGGCCGCCCGGCGTCCCACGGCATGGGTGTGCGGCAGCCGTCGCGACCGCGAGTCTCCGGCCACATGGTCAAGCCGACCGGGTCTTGGAGGTCGGCGTAGTCGAGTTCGGCCTCGGTCAAACCGAGCTCGTCGCCCTGGTAGATGCATGGCGACCCGCGCAGGCTCATTTGCAGCGCAGCGACCAGGCGCAGCCACCCGGTTCGGTCCACGCCAGGCATCCGCCAGCGGGTGGCGACGCGCGGCACGTCGTGATTGGAAAGCGCCCAGCAGGCCCAGCCATCGTGCACCGTGGCTTCGAAGGCGCCGATCACGTGGTGCAGGTAGCGCGCATCGCAGCGCGGTCCGAGGAGCTCGAACCCGTAGGCCATGTGCAGCTTGTCGCCACCCCCGGTGTATTCGGCCATGCGCCGCAGGGTGTCTTCGTCGGCGACCTCGCCGACGGCGGCGGTGCCCGGGTAGCGGTCGAGCAGCGCTCGCAGCCGGCGCAGGAACGGCAGGCACTCCGGCTGGCTCTTGTCATAGAGATGGCGCTGCCAGGCGTAGGGCGTGGCGACGTGCACCGCCGGGTCGTAGACCAGGCGGTCGCGCGGCGGGTTGTCGCGCAGCAGCGGGTCGTGGAAGCAAAAGTTGACCGCATCCAGGCGAAACCCGTCGACCCCGCGGTCGAGCCAGAAGCGCAGGTTCTCCAGCACCGCGTCCTGGACTTCCGGGTGGTGGAAATTGAGGTCGGGCTGTGCGGAGAGGAAGTTGTGCAGGTAGTACTGCCGCCGCCGCACGTCCCACTGCCAGGCGCTGCCGCCGAAGACCGACAACCAGTTGTTCGGCGGGGTTCCGTCGGGCCGGGGGTCGGACCAGACGAACCAGTTGGCACGCGCATTGGTGCGGTCGGTGCGCGATTCGCAGAACCACGGGTGGACGTCGGCACAATGGCTCATGACCTGGTCGATGAGCACCTTGAGCCCATGATGATGGGCCGACGCCACCAGGGCGTCGAAATCCGCCAGCGTTCCGAACAGCGGATCGACATCCCGGTAGTCGGAGATGTCGTAGCCGAAGTCTTTCATCGGGCTCTTGAAGAACGGCGAAATCCAGATCGCGTCGACCCCGAGATCGGCCAGGTAGGCCATGCGTTGCACGATGCCGCGCAGGTCGCCGACGCCGTCGGCATTGCTGTCCTGGAAGCTGCGCGGGTAGACCTGATAGATCACGCCGCCGCGCCACCAGCCGTCGGCTCCGATGCGCGCGCTCATCCCTTGACCGCGCCCGACGTCAGCCCGCCGATGATCTTGCGCTGGAACACCAGCACGAGGGCGATCAGCGGCAGCGTCACCAGGACCGAGGCGGCCATGATCTTGCCCCAGGGAATTTCGTATTTGTCGGCGCCGCTGATGAGAGAAATCGACACCGGAACCGTGCGTTGCGAATTGTCCAGGACGAAGGTCAGCGCGAACAGGAATTCATTCCACGCGGCAATGAACGCGAGCAGCCCGGTGGTGACCAGCGCCGGCCACATGAGCGGCAAAAACACCTTGCCGATGATGGCCGCCGGCGCGCAGCCATCCATGATCGCGGCCTCTTCCAGCTCCTTGGGCAAGTCACGAACGAAGGTCGTCAGGACCCAGACCGTGAACGGCAAGGTGAAGATCATGTAGGGGAGCGCCAGGCCCCACCAGTGGTTGTAGAAACCGATCGATTGCATCAGCTCGAACATTCCCGAGAGCACCGCGACTTGCGGGAACATCGATACCGCCAGCACCGTGAGCAACACCAGCCCCTTGCCACGGAAGGCGATCCGCCCCAAGGCATAGGCGGCGGTCACGCCGAGGAACAAGGACGCGGCCACGACCATGAACGCCACCCCGAGCGAATTGACGATGTGGCGGCCGAAAGGTTGCTCGGCATCGCTAAAGAGCGCGGTGTAGTTCTTGACGGCGGGCGCGGCGGGCACCAGGGCGGAGCTGAAGAGCTCGGTTCCCGACTTGAGCGAGGTGACGATGGCGAAATAGAACGGGAACAGGCAGAAGAACGTGATGAGCACCACCAGCAGATAGAACGCCGCGCGGCCCAGCAGCCGCCAGGCATCGCTGCGGGGCGCTGCGGATGTCATCACGACTTGTCGCCCAGGTTCACCCGCGACACCTTCAGGTAGGCCAGCGTGCAGGCCATGATGATCAGGAAGAGCACGGTCGAGGCCGCCGAGCCGAAGCCCACGTAATTGTTGTCGACGATCTCGCGCCGCACGAAGCCCGACATGCTGATCGTGTCGATGCTGTTGGAGGTCATCACGTAGATGATGTCGAAGACGCGCAGCGCGTCGAGCAGCCGAAAGATCACCGCCACCATCAGCGCGGGCCAGATGAGCGGCAAGGTCACCTTGAAGAAGACGCGCACCGGGTGGATCCCGTCGACGTGGGCCGCCTCATAGCAGTCGCGCGGCAACATCTGCAAGGCCGCGAGGGTCAGCAGTGCCATGAAGGGGGTGGTCTTCCACACGTCCACCAGCACCACCGACCAGATCGCGTATGCCGGGTCCGCGGTCCAGGCCACCTTGTGCTGGACCAGGCCGGCGCCGAGCAGCGCTGCGTTCACGACGCCGTAGTTGTCGTGCAGCATCCACGCCCACATCTTGGCCGAGACGATGGTCGGGATCGCCCAGGGAACGAGCACGGCCGCGCGCACCAGGGCGCGGCCTTTGAATTCGGCGTTGAGCACGAGCGCGAAGACCACCCCCAGCACGGTTTCGATCAAGACGGAGACGAGCGCGAACTTGAAGGTGTTGACGATCGCCATGCCCCAGTCGCTGCGCCAGAAGCCCTCCGCGGTGGTGAAATTGAAGACACCGTAGGCGCCCAGGTAGTTGTCGAGCCCGACCCAGCGATAGCTCGAATCGCCGATCTTGTCGAGCGTGGCGTCGGTGAAGCTGAACCAGATGGTCCGCGCCAGCGGCCAGCCCGCGACCGCGAGCAGCACCACCAAGGCCGGCAGCAGGAACAACCAGGCGCTGCGGGTGCGCTGGCGCGTCAGCGCCGAGGTCGCCGGGAGCGGGTTCATGGGCTCGGGTCCCCGCGACCGTTACTGCCAGGTCGGGCCGCGGCGGATGGATTCGATCTTGGTGTTGAGTTTCTTCAAGCCGTCCTCGGCCTTGACGCCGCCCGACAACACGTCGTGCGCGGTGTTCCAGAACGCAGCCGAGACCTCGTTGTATTTCGCACCGGTGACCGTCGCCGGCCGCGGCACGGCGCCGGTGAAGGTCTCGTACAGATCACCGAAGAACGGATTGGCCTTGAGCACCTCCGGATCCTTGTAGAGCGCCGGGATCGTCGGATTGAACGAACCTTGTATCGCACGCTCTTTCTGGACCGCCGGACTGGTGAGGTACATGACCAGGTCCGCGGCCTCCTTCGGATGCGCCGAAAGCTTGTTGACCGCGAGCTGCCAACCGCCGAGCGTGGCTGCGGGCTGGCCGGCATCGCCGCGCGGCAGTGCGCTCACCCCGACCTTGCCCTTGACGGGGCTGTCGGCGCCCTGGCTCAGCGACCAGGCATAGGGCCAGTTGCGCATGAAGACCGCGCCGCCTTTCTGGAAGACCCCGCGCGCGTCTTCCTCGCCGTAGTTCAACACCCCTTGCGGCGTGATGGTCCCCATCCAGCTGGCGGCGGTGGTCAGGGCCTTGGCGGCCTTGGGATTGTCGATCGTGATCTTTCCGGACGCGTCGACGATGGTGCCGCCACCGAAGCTGGCGACCCACTCCATGGCGTTGCAGGTCAGGCCCTCGTAGGCTTTGCCCTGAAACACGTAGCCCTGCAGGTCGTCGTGCCCGGCCTTGTGTTCGCCCTCCAGCACCTTCTTCGCGGTCGAGGCCAGTTCGTCCCAGGTCGTCGGTGGCTTGGCGCCGTATTTTTCGAGCAGGTCGCGGCGGTAGTAGAGCACGCCGGCATCGGTGAACCATGGCATCGCAAGCAACTTGCCGCCGACCGTGTTGTTGGCGACGATCGCCGGGAAATGCTCCTTCTCGGCGCCCTGGCTGTAGGGCTTCAAGTCGAGGAGACGGTCCTTGAGCAGACCCGGCCACACCACGTCGACCGTGACCACGTCCAGGTCGGTGGAGCGCGCCGCGAACATCTGTCGATACAGGCCCAGCACGTCCGAGGTCGATTGCGGCATCGTCAGAAGCTTGACCGTGTTGCCGGTCTTGGCCGCCCAGGCATCGGTGGCACGCTTGCAAAAATCCAGGTCCTGACCCACCGAGCCACAGGCCACGGCGACGTTCACCCCCGCTGCCCCGGCCCCCGACGCGACCAGCCCGGCGCATGCCGCAGCGGCGGCAACCAACCATTGACGCTTGTTCACGGTGTCTCCTCTTTTTTCTGTTGAATCAACTCAGTTGCAGCGCTAGTCCGCACGAGTCCGCACGAGTCTGTGACCCGATCGCGACATTCATCGTGCACGTGGCGCGCTGCACAATGTAGTACAGAGTTTCCCGGAAACCAGCCTCGGAGTTTCCCGGGGCAGGTGTCAATCATGGTGATTCCATGCCGGGCCCGCAGGAAATCGAGGCGCGCCGCCTGCCGAGGCTGCGCCCGGCGCGTGCGGTCGACCTCCGAGCCGCCGGCGGCTCCCCTCGGACCCCGTTATGCTTGACCCCTGGCTGGCCCCGCAGTGGGCAGAGGACATCCCCACCCGGACCGCGCGACCATGTTGATCAACTTCTTCTTCACCCTGCGCGCGGCCAAACTCAAAGTCTCGGTCAAGGAGTACCTCATGCTCCTGGAGGCGCTCGAAGGCGGCGTCCTGGACGCCGATGCCGCCGATCCGAGCGGGCCCACGGTCGAGAAGTTCTATCACCTCGCTCGCGCCTCATTGGTCAAGGACGAGGCCCAATTCGACAAATTCGATCGGGCCTTCGCAGCCTACTTCAAGGGTGTCGAACTGCTGACCGATTTCACCCAGGACGTCCCGCTCGACTGGCTGCAGAAAAAACTCGAACTCGAGCTCAGCGCCGAAGAAAAAGCGGCCATCGAGAAGATGGGCTGGGACGAGCTGATGGCGACGCTCAAGAAGCGCTTCGAGGAGCAGAAGGAGCGCCACGAGGGCGGCAACCGCATGATAGGCACGGGCGGAACGTCGCCCTTCGGCGCCTACGGCTACAACCCCCAGGGCATCCGGATCGGTCAGGACAAGAGCCGCAACAAGAGCGCGGTCAAGGTCTGGGACCAACGCCAGTTCCGGGACTACGACGACTCGCTCGAACTCGGCACGCGCAACATCAAGGTCGCGTTGCGTCGCCTGCGGCGCTTCGCACGCGAAGGCTCGCTCGATGAACTCGACCTCGACGACACCATCCGCAGCACCGCGGCCAACGCCGGATGGCTCGACATCAAGATGGTGCCCGAGCGCCACAACAAGGTGAAGGTGCTGTTGCTGATGGACGTCGGCGGCACGATGGACGAACACATCCACCGCGTCGAAGAAATCTTCAGCGCCGCCAAGAGCGAATTCAAGCACCTGGAGTTCTACTACTTCCACAACTGCGTCTACGACTTCATGTGGCGGAACAACCGGCGCCGCTACAGCGAAAAATTCTCGACCTGGGACGTCATTCGCAAGTACAACAAGGACTACAAGCTGATCTTCGTCGGCGATGCGACGATGAGCCCCTACGAGATCCTCCAGCCCGGCGGCAGCGTCGAATACAACAACGAGGAGCCGGGCGCCGAGTGGCTGCAGCGCCTCACCAACGCCTTCCCGAAGTTCGCCTGGATCAACCCCGAGCCGCAGGGCGTGTGGGGCTACCGGCAGAGCATCGCGGTGGTGCAGCAATTGATGAACCAGCGCATGTTCCCGCTGACCTTGGCCGGGCTCGAAGGGGCCATGCGTCTGTTGAGCAAATGACCCTGGGGCATCGGCTGCGCGCTGCGATCGTCGCAGTGGCGGCGCTCGCGCTCGGCGGCTGCGCCCATTTGCCCTTCATGGGCGACAAGTCTGCCG
>JALYHO010000131.1 GCA_030776545.1 Pseudomonadota bacterium
CGGCGGCGCTCGCACGCAAGCCGCCAGCGGCGCCAGCGCCGCCCCGCCGAGGAGGCTGCGGCGACGCAGCGTCACTGGTGCACCTTTCCCCACTCCTCTTCGAAGGTCTGTACCAGCACCTGGTTGGACAGGCGGTTGGGTTCGGCGGGCACGCGCGCCATGTCGAGCGGGAAGTCGAACAGCGCCGGCAGATCGGCCGGACTGAGGAAGCGCAGGCCCGGGGGCAATGCCGCGGGCAGGCGATACGGCCGCCGGCTCGCCAGGATGAAGCCCCACTCGCCGAAACTCGGCACGTGGGCGTGATAGGGCGTGGTCGTCAGACCGACCGCTTCGAGCGTGGTCGCGACGGTCCAGAAACTCTTGCGTGCGATCAGCGGCGAGGTGGTTTGCACGACCGCGTAGCCGCTCGCGCTCAGGTGCTGATCGACGAGGCGATAAAAGCTCGTCGTGTAGAGCTTGCCGATGGAAAAATTGGTCGGGTCGGGGAAGTCGACGACGATCACGTCGTAGCGGCCCGGGTCTTGTTCGAGCCAGGCGTACGCGTCGGCGTTGATCACCTGGAGCTTGGGCGATCGCAACGCGTCGTGGTTGAGCTCGCGCAGCATCGGCTGGGTCGAAAACAGTTGCGTGACCTGCGCATCGAGATCGACCAGGGTCACGTGGTCGACGCTCGGGTACTTGAGTATTTCGCGCGCCGCCAGGCCGTCGCCGCCGCCCAGGACCAGCACCTGCTTCGGCGCCCCCTGCGCGGCCATCGCCGGGTGGACCAGGGCCTCGTGGTAGCGGTACTCGTCGCGCGAATGGAATTGCAGGTTGCCGTTCAGGAAGAGGCGGATGCCCTGCCCGCTGGCGGTGACGACGACGCGCTGATAGGGCGTGGACCCGCTGAACAGCACGTGGTCGGCGTAGAGCCGGTCCTCGGCGAAGGTGGTGACCCGGTCGGCGCCGGCGAAGGCCGCCAGCAGCACCGCCACGGTCACGGCGCAGGCCGCCGCATGCGCACCGAGGCGACGCACCTCGCCGCGAAAGAGCCACAGCGCCCAGATGGCCACGGCGGCGTTGAGCAGGCCGAAGGTCGCGCCGGTGCGGATCAACCCGAGCTGCGGCACCAGCAGCAAGGGGAACGCGATGGAGACGGCGAGCGCACCCAGGTAATCGAAGGTCAGGACTTCGGCCACGAGGTCTTTGAGGCCGTGCCGGCTGCCCCGAAACTGCTGCCGCAGGATGCGCATCACCAACGGGATCTCGAGCCCGACCAGGATGCCCACCAGCAACACCAGCGCGTAGAGCGCGAGCCGAAACGATGGCGCCGCGACCGACTGGAGCGCGAACAAGGCCGCAGGCATCAGACCTCCGGCCAGGCCGACCAGCAGTTCGATGCGCAGGAAGTGCCCGACGAGTTGCCGGTCGAGGTAACGCGAGAGCCAGGAGCCCAGGCCCATCGCGAACAAGTAGGTGCCGATGACGGTCGAGAACTGCAGGATGGAGTCACCCAGCAGGTAGCTCGCGAGCGTGCCGGCGGCGAGCTCGTAGACGAGCCCGCACGCCGCGACGACGAAGACCGACGCGAGCAGCGCGATCTCGGCCGGACGCACCGGTACGGCGGCGCCCGCAGCCAGCGCGCGCGCCTCAGCCACCGCGCCCGCTCACCCGTGCACCGCGGCCGACACGATCAGGCCGATGGCGATGCACATCGATCCGACCACGATCGCCAGGGCGACGTTTTTCTTGTGGACGATCTCGTCCCACAAGTGGTAGGGCGTGAGCTTGTCGATGACCACGAAGGTGATCCAGAAAATCGCCACGCCGATCAGGGCATACAGAATCGACCCGATGACGATGCCGGGCTTGAGCCATTCGATACCCATCATGATCCACCTCCACTTGTGTCGTTGAACATGCGTCGGCCGGCCCGCTCACTTGTGGCTGCCGCCGCTCGAATAGCCGCCGTAGGCCCCCCCGGCGCTGCCATACCCGTAGCCGCCGCCGGATTCATCGTCACCCGTGCTGCAGCGGACGACGATCAGCAGCACGATCAACACCGCCGCCCAGATCATGATCTTGGCCAGCAAGGAGCCGCCGAAAGCGGTGGGCAAGGCATCGCGGCGCAACGCCGCCGCCGGCGTCGAGGCCAGCCGAAAGGCACTCATGACCGAATCGGCCGCGAGCGTTTCTCCCGCTGACCAGACCACCTCCTCGGTCGCCCCGGACCGGGTCTGCTCGCGGTTCAGGCGCTTGGCCGCGCTCGCCCCGGTCCCCTGGAAATCGGTGTTGATGGTGCGCTGGTTTTGGGTGACCTGCCAATAGAACTCGCCCACCACGTAAGTGACCTGGCCGGTGTAGTCGTAGAGTTTGCGATAAACCACGCCCTGGTAGGCGGCGCCGCCGCCGGCGCTCTCCGGGACCCCGGTGATGGGCACGCTCCAACTCCAGCCGTCCTGGGCGTCCACGATGAACGCGAAGCCCTCGGTCCGGTGGTAGAGCAGGTATTCGCGCCAGAAGGTCTGCTCGTCGTCGGCGCTTTCGGGGACCTCGCAGCGCTCGACGTAGCCCACCACCTGCCAGGGCTGGACCTGGCCCGAGCCGAAAGCGAATTGACCGATGCTGCCGAGCGGAATCAGCGGCTCCAGGGCGACGCCTTGGGCATAGTGCTGCAGTTCGCCCCCGACGCCCTCGGTCAGATCGATCACCGAATGGCATTGACCGCAGACGATCGAGCGGGTGGTCGTGAGCTTGATGTCGAGAGCGGCGCCGCAGTTCGGGCACTGCACCGCGCGCCCGCCGAGGGTCTTCTCGCCGGGGTCGGCCAGTCCTGTCAGCGCGAGCTCGGACAAGGCCACCGAGCGGCCCACGGACCAACGCGGCGAAGGCGGGTCGGCGTATTCGAGCGTCGCGACCTCGCCCTGGGTATTGCGCAGGTCGCACACCGCGAAGTCGCGACCGAGCGGTGGTGGGTCGACCAGTTCCCCCTGGGCCGCCCGCAGGGTCGCCACGGTGACCGACGCGACCGCCCATGCCTGGCCACCGACCTGCACCGCGTCGCCGGCGCGCAGGGCGGTCGAGCGCGGCGCCGGCCCTGCGAGCGGGGCGTCGAAGGCGACCACGTAGCGGCCGTTGTCCTCGCTCAGCCAACCCGACTTGCCGCTGTCGAACAGCGCATGCCATTCGTTCCAGGTGCCCTCGCCGTAGTGATATTGGAGCCGGCCGACGAGCGTGAAGCCGCTGCCCTGGTAGCGACCGGACGTGCCGATCTGCAAGGGCGTGTGGTCGTCGAACAGTTCGGCACTGGTGCCGATCCGGCGCAGCGCGGCGCCGTCCCGCACGACCGTGCTCTTGCAGAAACCGCAGACGGCGAAGGCCGATGCGGCGGAGCGGAACTCGACCGGCGCGCCGCAGTTCGGACACGCCGCGCGATAAGCGCGCTGCGGGGAAAGCTCGGTGGCCACCGCTCGCGCTGGCTAGCGTGGTGCGCCAGTCATGGCGATGAGCGCGTGTTCATGGGACGTCATGACCGATGGGCCCCGCGGTGTCAGACGAGTTTTTTCAGCAGTTCGGACTTCTTCGCGTCGAACTCCTCCTGGGTGAGGATGCCCTTGGCTTTGAGTTCGCCCAACTTTTCGAGCATGGCCATCACGTCGTCGGGCTGGACGCCGACCGGCGCGGCGCTGAGTGGCGCGATGGGGGCGGGAGCATGCAGGCCTTGGCCGAGCTGGCTCGCCATCACCTGGCCGAGCGCGACGCCGGCGCCCAGCCCCATGGCGTCGCCGACCACACCGCCCCCCGCCGCGCCTTCGGCGAACTTGGGAATGGATTGCGCGGTCTGGTACTGCATGAACTTGCCCATGTCGCCGACCATGCCCATGCCGATTTTCTGGTCGAGGATTTTCTGCAGGTCTTCGGGCAACGAGACGTTTTGCATCGTCACGGCTTCGAGCTTGAGACCGAGCGCCGTGAACGCCGGCGCGGTGGCTTCGAGCATCGCCTTGGCGAACGCCACCTGGTTGGCCGCCAGGTCGAGGAAGGCGACGCCGCTGCTCGCGACCGCATCGGAAATGTGCTGGAGCATCAGGCCGCGCAACTGGCCGTCCAGATCGGCGACGGTGTAGGTGCCGCGGGTGCCGGAAATTTCCGTATGGAAGACCTTCGCGTCGCTGATGCGGTAGCTGTAGTTGCCGAAGGCGCGCAGGCGCACCGCGCCGAAGTCTTTGTCCCGTATGGTCACGGGCTGGGACGTTCCCCAGCGCTGGTCGACCTGTTGACGGGTGCTGAAGAAGTAGACGTCGCTCTTGAACGGGCTCCGGAAGAGCTTGTCCCAGTTCTGGAGGTAGGTGAGGACCGGCAGGGTGGCCGTGGTGAGGGTGTAGCGGCCCGGCCCGAACACGTCGGCGATTCTGCCCTCGTTGACGAACACGGCGACCTGCGATTCGCGTACCGTCAGGGACCCGCCGTTCTGGATCTCGCGGTCTTCCATCGGGTAGCGCCAGGCGAGCGTCCCGTCGCCGGTTTCGGTCCACTCGAGAATGTCGATGAACTGCTTCTTGATGAAATCCATCAATGCCATGGTGCGAAGTCCTCCGGGTGACCCTCGAGCGGGTGCGGCGAATAATACGCTCGGCCGATTCCAAACAATTCCCCCGCAAGGGTGTGTCCCATGACCCGACTCTCCTCGATTTCCGATCTCCGTCTCGCCGTGATCGGGGCGGGTCCGGTTGGTCTGGCGCTTGCGCTGGAAGCCGCCCGGGCGCTGCCGAACGCGCACATCACGCTCTTCGATGCTCGGCCTGCGGAAAAAGACGTGTCGGCCGACCCGCGCACCCTCGCGCTATCGCTCGGCAGCGTCCACCTCCTGCAGCGCCTGGGTGCCTGGCCGGCCGCGGATGCGCAGCCCATCGTCGAGGTGCACGTGTCGCAGCAGCCCCCCTCGATGCCGCCGTTCCTGGGCGACCTTCTCGGCGAGCCGGCCCTGCGCATACGTGCCATCGACGAGGCGGTTCCCATGCTCGGCGCGGTGCTCGCCTACGGCCGCATCGTGGCGCCCCTCCAGCAGGCCTGGATGGCGGCGGAGGCGGCCGAACCACGGCGCCTGCACGGGCGCTTCGGGCAAGCGGTGCGGGCATTGAAAAATCTCGCGAACGAAGTCGAGGTCGACGCCGGCATCGCGGAACGCCACGACCTCGCCGTGGTCGCCGAAGGCGGGGTGTTTTCCGACCAGGTGCGCAAGGGCTACTCGCACGACTACCTGCAGACCGCTTGGGTCGGCACGGTGCGATTCGAAGGACCGCGCGCGCCGGGCGTCGCCTTCGAGCGCTTCACCCGCCACGGGCCGGCCGCACTGTTGCCGCTCAAGGACGGCCGTGCCGGCCTGGTCTGGTGCGTGGCAGCCGCCGACGACCCGGTGGCCGAACTGACCGACAGCCAACGCGTGGCGGTCCTCAACGACATCTTCCCGCCCGCCGCGGGTCGCATTCAGAGTGTGTCGCCGCTGAAATCGTTCGCACTCGGCCTGAACGCCCAACCCACCCTGACCGACGGGCGCACGATTCGAATCGGCAACGCGGCGCAAACCCTCCATCCGGTGGCTGGCCAGGGACTCAACCTCGGCCTGCGCGACGCCTTCGAGCTCGTACACGCACTCGCGCAAGGCGGCACCGTCGACGCCGTGCTGCGCCGGCTCGAGTGGCAACGCGGACCCGATCGGTGGGCCATGATCGCCGCCACCGACTTCCTCGCCCGCAGTTTCACCTGGGCGCTCCCGGGAGCCGGCGCAGCCAGAGGGCTGGGGATCGCGGCGCTCGAAAGGCTGGGGCCGCTGAAATCGGCTTTAGCGAGGCAGATGATGTTCGGGAGCCGATAAGCCAAGGCCCCGCTGGACGATGCAGGGAATTTCTCTCGGAACTGCACTCACGCCATTACGATCCATTCTATCTCGAACTCATTCCTTCCCGCAGCGAAATGAGTTTGCCAATCTCAATATATACTGTGCGTTATTTTCAGTATTGCCATTTTTAATGTTATCTTCCAAGTATATTTCGTAGTTGATTCGATCGATTATCCAGGTGGCTTTCCAAAGTGCTTTTGTATTCCGTTCGTCAGGCCCGGTCTCGGTCTGACTCTTCGAATTAGACAATCACAGGAGGGGGCGGTCTAACGCGATTCACCCGATCGGGGCACAACCGCCTTCCTCCTCAGCCGATCGCAACCCGGTTCTCAGGTCGTGACCGTGGGCTCCGTCCGCCCGGTGCGCTCGCGGATGCCGGCGAGCGTCTCCGCCAGCGCGATGAGCGGTGCCAGGGCGGTCTGGGTCTCGATCGCGTGGCGGCTCGCATCGGGTTCGTACCGTTCGAGATACACCCGCAACGTGGCCCCTTCGGTCCCCGTACCGGAAAGCCTGAACACCACCCGCGAGCCGTCCTTGAGCCCGATCCGGATGCCCTGCGCGGTGCTGACCGAGCCGTCCACCGGATCGGTGTAGGCGAAGTCGTCGGCGGTGGCGATCTCGCAGCCGGCCACGGTCTGTCCGGGGAGGGTGGGGAGGGCGGTGCGCAGGTGGTCCATGAGGCCGCTGGCCGCGGCGCTGTCGACGCCTTCGTAGTCGTGCCGCGAGTAGTAGTTGCGGCCGTAGGTCTGCCAGTGCTGGCGGACGATCGCTTCGACCGATTCGCCCCGGGCGGCAATGACGTCGAGCCAGAAGAGGACCGCCCACACCCCGTCTTTCTCGCGCAGGTGGTCCGACCCGGTCCCCGAGCTTTCCTCGCCGCAGAGCGTCACCTGGCCCGCGTCGAGCAGATTGCCGAAGAATTTCCAGCCGGTGGGCGTCTCATAGATCGGGATGCCGAGGCCCGCGGCGACCCGGTCGGCGGCGGCGCTGGTCGGCATCGACCGGGCCACACCTTTCAGGCCGGCGCGGTACCCCGGCACCAGGTGGGCGTTGGCGGCCAGGACCGCCAGGCTGTCGCTCGGCGTGACGATGAAGCGGCGCCCGACGATCATGTTGCGGTCGCCATCGCCGTCGCTGGCGGCGCCGAAGTCCGGTGCGTCGGCGGCGAACAGGCGCTCGACGAGTTCCTCGGCATAGGTCGGGTTCGGGTCGGGGTGGCCGCCGCCGAAGTCGGGCAGGGGCACGCCGTTGATCACGCTCGCCGCGGGGGCCCCCAGCCGGCGGACGAAGATCTCGTTGGCGTAGGGCCCCGTGACCGCGTTCATGGCGTCGAAACAGATGCGAAACCCACCCCGAAGCAGCGCTGCGATGCGCTCGAAGTCGAAGAGCGAGGCGAGCAGCTCGACGTGGTCGGCAACCGAATCGATGACTTCGACCGCCATGTCGCCGATGCGGCTGGTGCCCAGCGTTCCGAGGTCGACCGCCGGGGCGTCGAGCGTCAGGTAGCGGCTGATTTTCTGGGTATTGGCATAGATCGCATCGGTGATCTTTTCCGGTGCGGGCCCGCCGTTCGAGATGTTGTACTTGATGCCGAAATCGCCCTCCGGGCCCCCAGGGTTGTGGCTCGCCGACAGGATGATGCCGCCGAAGGTCCGGTACTTGCGTATCACGCAACTCACGGCGGGAGTCGACAAAATGCCGTGCTGGCCCACCAGCACCTTGCCGAAGCCGTTGGCAGCCGCCATGCGCAAGATCACCTGGATCGCCTCGACATTGAAGTAGCGGCCATCGCCCCCGACCACCAAGGTCTGCCCGGCACCCCCCTCGAGCGCGTCGAAGATCGACTGCACGAAGTTCTCCAGGTAGGGCGCCTGCTGGAACACCGTGACCTTCTTGCGCAATCCGGAGGTCCCGGGCTTTTGCCCCGCGATGGGTTGGGTCGCGATCGTGCTGATGACAGGCATGGTTCACTCCGGCTGGTTCGCCGGCATTGTGCCGCTGTCGCCCGATCCAGTTCGGTAGGACGCCGCGCCGTCACGGCCTTGCCGGGCCCGGTGGGCGCCGTGGCGTCAGCGGCGGGTCAGCGAGAGGTCGGCGACCACGGGACGATGTTCGGACGGGCCGGCATGGCCGATCTCGCAGTGCACCACACCGATTTCAGGACTCGCCAGGATGTGGTCGATGCGCAGGAACGAAAAGCCCAGCGGCAGCGCCTGGCCATAAGAGTAGCCGTAGCCGCGCCCGCCCGCCGAAAATACGTCGCGCAGGCCGAGGTCCAGCAAGGTGCGCACGACCGAGGACGTGTCCGGCGCGTTCAGGTCGCCGGCGACCACCAGGGGCCGCGGCGTGGTGCGCAGCGCGGCCGCGAGCAGGCGCGACTGGGCCAGCCGCTCGTCGTAGTTGCGGCGCCATTCGGCCGCCCCTTCCAACCCTTCCCGACGGGTCGCGTTGAGGCCGTTGCGGGGCGACTCGAAATGCACCGTCACCAACTGGAGACTGCCCCCCGGGAGCGCGACCTCGCACTGCAAGAAACCGATGTCGCCGACCCGGCCGGGGCGGCAATCGTGCAGTGGCCAGCGGCTCGCGATCACGTATTGGTCGTAGGCGCTGATTTCGGGCAGACCGAACATCGATCCCGGGGGCCCGTCGACCCCCACGCGGGCGTCCACCAGACCGCGTGCGTCCTGCATCAACAGGATGTCCGGGTGCTGCAGCGCGACCTCGCGCGCGAGCGCCGCGAAACCGCCGCTGCGTTGCGCGGCCTTGACGGCCTTGACGTTGTAGCTCATCAAGCGCAGGTTGGCCGGGCCCGGGTCCGGCGTCGACCAGACCAGGCCCATGGTGACCGTGGCGACCAGGACCAGGACCGCCAGGCTCGCCAGCGTCCAGCGCCAGCCCAGCCCGCGGGACAACAGCAGCGCGACGATCGCGGGAGCCGCCAGGGCCGGATAGGGCAGGTAGCGCGACAGCTCCAGCCACCAGGGTCCGACGGTGCCGGCGCGCTGCGCGAGGGTGAGGGCGGCCACGCCCGCCAACAGCAGGGTCACGACGAGACGAAGGAGACCGCGCGCCAAAGGCGAGGGGGCGAAGGCGGGTCGAGTCAAGGCAGGAGGCGGCGGACGAAGATCGAAAAAAGCACGCGGCGGTCACAGGCATGCGGCGCGGGAGCTTAACGCATCCGGCGCCGCCGCCCGACGCCACGAAACACCTCGGCCGAGCGGCGCGGACGCCTCTATGATTCATTCCGCTCCCACGAGGAGCGCATCGCAACCCCCGGGAACCCGCCCATGAAATTTCGCGCCTTCTCCCTCACGACTCTCGCTGCCGGCGCCCTGTTGTGCAGCGCCGGCACCGCCTTCGCAGCCAAGACGCTGGTTTATTGTTCGGAAGGCAGCCCGGAAGGCTTCAACCCGCAGTACTACACCACGGGCACCACGTTCGACGCCGTCTCGGTGCCGATGTTCAACCGCCTGGTCGAATTCGAATTGGGCAGCACCAACATCGTCCCTGGCCTGGCCGAGAGCTGGACCGTGGCCCCGGACGGCCGCAGCTACACCTTCAAGCTTCGTCCGGGGGTGAAGTTCCACAGTTCGCCCAAGTTCACCCCGACGCGCGACTTCAACGCCGACGACGTGCTGTTCTCGTACAACCGCATGGCCGACCCCTCGATCCCGAAGACCACGCCCGGTGCGACCTACGGATACTTCGAGGACATGAACATGAAGTCCATCGTCGACCACGTGGAAAAGGTCGACGCGATGACGGTCAAGTTCGTCCTGAAGAAGGCCGAAGCCCCGTTCCTCGCCGACCTGGCGATGGACTTCGCCTCGGTCCTCTCGGCCGAGTACTTCGACAAGATGAAGGCCGCGGGCACGCCCGACGTGATCGACCGCGAGCCGATCGGCACCGGTCCCTTCAGCTTCGTGTCCTACCAGAAGGACGCGGTGATTCGCTACAAGGCCTTCGACGGCTACTGGGGCGGCCGGCCGAAGATCGACAACCTGGTGTTTGCCATCACCACGGACGCGTCGGTCCGCTACGCCAAGCTCAAGACGGGCGAATGCCACGTCATGGCCTTTCCCAAGCCGGCCGACGTGGCCTTGATGAAGAACGACCCCAACATCAACCTGATGCAAAAAGCCGGTCTGAACGTCGGCTACATCGCCTTCAACGTCGAGAAAAAGCCGTTCGACAACAAGCTGGTGCGCCAGGCCCTCAACATGGCCGTGAACAAGAAGGGCATCCTCGACGCGGTCTTCCAGGGCGCCGGCACGATCGCCAAGAACCCGATCCCGCCGACCCTCTGGAGCTACAACGACAAGGTCACCGACTACGCCTACGACCCGGCCAAGGCCAAAGCGCTCCTGGCGCAGGCCGGCTTTCCCAACGGCGTCGACATCGACCTCTGGTACCTGCCGGTCACCCGCCCCTACAACCCGGACGGCAAGCGCATGGCCGAGCTGATTCAATCCGATTGGGAAAAAATCGGCGTCAAGGCCCGCCTCGTCACGTACGAGTGGGGCGAGTACCGCAAGCGCAGCAAGGTGGGTGAGCAGCCGGCGATCATGTACGGCTGGTCCGGCGACAACGGCGACCCGGACAACTTCTTCGTTCCCCTGCTCGGCTGCTCCGCGGTGCAAGGAGGAGGCAACGTCGCGCGCTGGTGCAACAAGGACTTCGAAGACCTGGTCGGCCGGGCCGCCGTCAGCACCAAACAGGCCGAACGCGCGGCGCTGTACGAAAAGGCCCAGTTGATCGTCCGCGAAGAAGCGCCGTGGATCCCGATCGCCCACTCGGTCCGTTTCGACCCGGTACGCAAGGAAGTGCTCGGCTACAAGATGGACGCGACGGCCCACCACTATTTCAACACCACCGACCTCGCCGGCAAGTAAGCCTGCGCGCCACCCGCTCGCCGCCACGTGTTCGGCTTCGTCCTCAAGCGTCTCGGGCTGGTGCTGCCGACCTTCATCGGCATCACCCTGCTCGTCTTCTCGCTCATCCGGCTGCTCCCCGGCAACCCGGTCGAGGCGCTCTCGGGTGAGCGCGGGATGGATCCGGCGCGCTACACGCGGCTCATGCACGAGTTCGGCCTCGACCGGCCGCTGCCAGTGCAATATGGCGACTACGTCTGGAAAGCACTGCACGGCGATCTCGGGCTTTCCACCGTCACGCACGAGTCGGTGTTCCGCGAGTTCGTGGCGCGGTTCCCGGCCACGATCGAACTCTCCGCCTGTGCCTTGTTGCTGGCGCTGCTGATCGGCGTTCCGGCGGGCATCGTCGCGGCCATCAAACGCAACACGGTCTGGGACTATTCGGTCATGGGCGCTTCGCTCACCGGATTTTCGATGCCCATCTTCTGGTGGGGCCTGTTGCTCATCCTGACGTTCTCGGTCGGGCTCGGTTGGACGCCGGTGTCGGGCCGGATCGCGATCGAATACGACCTCCCGCCGGTCACCGGGTTCATGCTGATCGATGCGCTGCTCTCCGGCGACGCGGGGGCGTTTCGCAGCGCGCTCTCGCACCTGGTGCTGCCGTCGATCGCACTCGGTACCATACCGCTCGCGGTGATCGCCCGCATGACCCGCTCGAGCATGCTCGAAGTGCTGCGCGAGGATTACGTCCGCACGGCGCGCGCCAAAGGGGCCTCGAGCTTCCGGGTGATCGCCATCCACGCCCTGCGCAACGCGTTGATCCCGGTGGTCACCACCATCGGACTGCAGGTCGGGACCCTGCTGGCCGGCGCCATCCTGACCGAAACCATCTTCAGCTGGCCCGGCATCGGCAAATGGTTGGTCGAGGCGATCGGACGCCGCGACTATCCCGCGGTCCAGGGCGGCTTGCTGATGTCGGCAACCGTCGTGATCGTCGTCAACCTCGCCGTCGACCTGCTCTACGGGGTGATCAACCCGCGGATCCGCCACACATGAGCGCGCTCGTCGCCTTGGCCTCTCCCTCGCCCGCGGTCGCCCTGTGGCGCGATTTCCGACGCAACCGCGGCGCCATCGTCGGGCTCGCGGTCATCGCCCTGCTGCTCCTGGCCGCGGTGTTCGCCGACGTGATCGCGCCGTACTCGTACAGGGAACAGTTCCCGGACGCGGTGCTCCAGCCCCCATCGACCCAGCCCCACGGCGGACACGTGTTCCTGCTCGGGACCGACCCGGTCGGGCGCGACCTGCTCTCGCGGCTGATCCACGGCACCCGGCTGTCGCTGCTGATCGGTCTCGTGTCGGTCACGCTCTCGCTCGGCGGCGGCGTGCTTCTCGGCCTGGTGGCGGGTTTCTTTCGCGGCCCGCTCGAGTTCGCCATCATGCGGTTGATGGACATCATGCTCGCGTTGCCCAGCCTCTTGCTGGCGGTCGCGGTCGTCGCGGTGCTCGGCCCCGGCCTGATGAATGCGATGTACGCGATCGCGGTCGTGATGCTGCCCCACTTCGTGCGCCTGACCCGGGCCGCGGTGCTCGGCGAATTGGGCAAGGACTACGTGCAGGCCTCGCGCATTGCCGGCGCCGGCACGCTGCGCCTGATGTTCGATACCGTGCTGCCGAACTGCGCCGCGCCGCTCATCGTGCAGGCCACCCTGGGCTTTTCGAGCGCCATCCTGGACGCCGCCGCCCTCGGTTTTCTCGGCCTGGGCGCGCAGCCCCCGACCCCCGAGTGGGGCTCGATGCTCGCCAGTTCGCTCGAGTTCATCCAGAGTGCCTGGTGGGTCGTGACGCTGCCCGGCCTCGCGATCCTGATCGCGGTGCTGGCATTCAACCTGATGGGCGACGGTCTGCGTGACGCGCTCGACCCGCGCCTGAAGCGCTGAACCCCGATGGCCCTGCTCGAAGTCCAGGACCTCGACGTCACGTTCGGCGCCTTTCGCGCCGTCTCGGGGGTCGGCCTCAGCGTCGACGCGGGCGAGGTGGTGGGCATCGTCGGCGAATCGGGTTCCGGCAAAAGCGTCACCGCGCTCGCGCTGATGGGGCTGATCGATGCCCCGGGCCAGGTCGACGCAGGGCGCCTGGTGTTCGACGGACGCGACTTGCTGACCTTGCCGGAGACGGAACGGCGCAAGATGCTCGGCCGCGACATCGCGATGATTTTCCAGGACCCGATGAGCAGCCTGAACCCGTGCTTCACGGTGGCCTTCCAGCTGATGGAGACCCTGCGGATCCATGAAGGGGGCAGCCGCCGGGCGTTGCGCGCCCGGGCCCTGCAGCTGCTGCGCGATGTGGAAATTCCCGATGCGCAGCAGCGGCTCGACGCCTATCCCCACCAGCTCTCCGGCGGCATGAGTCAACGCGTGATGGTGGCGATGGCGCTCGCCTGCAACCCTCGCCTGCTGATCGCCGACGAGCCGACCACCGCCCTCGACGTCACCATCCAGGCCCAGATGCTCGCGCTCTTGCTGCGGCTCCAGCGCGAGCGCGGGATGGCGCTGGTGTTGATCACCCACGATTTGGGCGTGGTCGCCGAAATCGCGCAGCGGGTCCTGGTGATGTACGCCGGCCAGGTGGTCGAGACCGCTGCCGTGCCCCGCGTTTTCGAGGCGCCACGCCACCCCTACACCGAAGCGCTGCTCTCGGCCCTGCCCGAGCACAACGTCGGTCAGCGCCGCTTGCGCTCCCTGGCCGGCATGGTGCCCGGTGCCTACGACCGCCCCGCGGGCTGCCTGCTCTCGCCGCGTTGTCCCTACGTGCAGCCCCGCTGCAGCGCCGAAGTGCCGGCGCTCTTCGGCGAGCCTGGCGCACAGGCGCGGTGCTTTTTCCCGCTCCATCGGACCGCCGAGGTGGCGCCGTGACCTCCGGCCACGTGACCGCGTCGGATGCCGAGGTGCCGGTGCTGGAAGCGCGCGCGCTCGCCAAGTACTACGCGGTCTCGACCGGAGTCTTCAAGCCCAAGGCGCTGGCGCGTGCGCTCGACGGCGTGTCGTTCACGCTCGATGCCGGGCGCACGCTCGCGGTGGTGGGCGAGTCCGGGTGCGGCAAGAGCACGCTGGCGCGTCAGCTGACCATGATCGAGACACCGACCGCCGGCGAGCTCATGCTCGGTGGCGCGAACGTGACCGCGGCCGACGCCGCGCATCGCAAGCTGCTGCGGCAGCGCGTGCAGATGGTGTTCCAAAACCCCTACGCCAGCCTCAACCCGCGCAAGAAGATCGGCCATGCGCTGGAGGAGCCGCTGACCATCAACACGTCGGCCAGCCGAGGCGAACGACGCACACGTGCGGCCGCCATGCTCGCTCGGGTCGGCCTGCGGCCGGAGCACATCGACCGGTATCCCCACATGTTCTCCGGGGGTCAGCGCCAACGCATCGCGATCGCCCGCGCGTTGATGCTCGAACCGAAGCTCGTGGTGCTCGACGAGCCCGTCTCCGCGCTGGACGTCTCGATCCAGGCGCAGGTGCTGAACCTCCTCATGGACCTGCAGGACGAGACCCGCATCGCCTACGTCTTCATCTCGCACAACCTGGCGGTGGTGGAACTGCTCGCCGACGAGGTGCTGGTGATGTACCTCGGCAAGGTGGTCGAGCGCGCGCCGAAAGCGATCCTGTTCGCGACGCCGCGCCATCCCTACACGCGAGCCCTGCTCGCCAGCACCCCACGCATCGACAAGTCGGCGCGGCAGGCGCGCCAGGTGCTGAGCGGCGAGTTGCCTTCGCCGCTGAATCCGCCCCCGGGGTGCGCCTTTCACAAACGATGTCCGTATGCGGTGGAGCGCTGCAAAAGCGTGGTGCCGGTCCTCGAAGATGTCGGGGCGGGTCAGGAGGTGGCTTGCATCCGCGTCCATGAGATCGGCGCGTCGTGAGCGAGCCGGCTTGTATTCCCACCTTCGCGCCGACACCTGAAAAGGGGCGGGTGACGGCTGTCGCCTGAGAGGGGCCGGGTGACGGCTGTCACTCTCCTCAGGTCCGTGGCCCGTTCCGCCACCGTCCCAACAAGCCCGCAGGCTGGGCCCGGGCCGCCGGGTGGGCTCGCGTGGCCAGCAGGGCCGACGTGAGATAGAGGCCATTGAGCAGGCGACTGGCACGCTCCACGCTCATTCCCGGCCACGAGGCAATGTCGCGCAGCGCCACCGTCTCTCGGCGCAGACGCTGCGCCGCCGAGCGTTGCGCCCCGCCCAGCATGACGATCGCGTCGTCCACGGGCTTCAATGCGCGATAGGCCACGGTGCCCGCGATCTCGTCGAGCGGGTAGCTGCGGGGCCCACGCAGCGCCAATGCCCAGAGCAGCGGTTCGAGCGGTCGGTACGACTGGGTGGCGGCAATCCGCTCGTGCATCCAGTGGCCGGGTGGCCGCACGCCGGGGGGCTCGACGCCCAGCAACGCGATGCTACCCAGCCCGGTCGCGGAGGCCTCGTCGAGTGCCCGGGGCGCGTGATAGAGCATTTGCTGCGGGAACAAGGTGATGGGCCATACGAGGCCGTCGCACCCCAGGCACAACAAGGCCGGCTCGCGGTGCCGGACGCAGGCCGCCGCGACTTCCAGTGCGTCGTGGCCGGCGCGGCCCTGCTCCAGTTGGCGCAGGTCGGCCAGCAGGGTCGTGGGGAGCACGGTCGGTCCGCCGAGTCGGGCAAACCCGCTTCCGCCGGTCTGCAGCTGCACCCGTTCGAATTCGCTCACCCGCCACAAGGTGGAGTCTTCAAAATCACGCACCGGGACATATTCGATCGGCGCGCCGAGCAAAGGTGTATTAATTTTTACCCAGCTGCAAGCAACGGTTACAAGTGTCAAGGACGCGCTATCGTCCGACTCCGGGCGTTAAGCTGCCTGACCGAGCTTTCGCCAGATGAACGACCGCACTGCCACCCCCCCTTCGACGACCCGCGACCGGGTCGATATCGTCCTGCCCAAGGGCGCGCGCCTGGGACCGTTCGAAGTCCAGCGGCTGATTTCGCGCGGCGCGAGCAGTTTCGTCTATCTGGCCACCGACCATGCGCTGGCGATGCCGGTCGCGCTGCAGGAATACCTGCCGATGCGCCTGGTCTACCGGGACCCCTGGCTGCACTTGCATGCGAGCGACCCGACCGACGAGGACATCCTGAACCGCGGGATGCAGGTGTTCATCGAGGAATCGCGCTTGCTCGCCCGCTGCGAGCACCCGGCGTTGATGCGGGTCAATCATTTGTTCGAGGCCCATGGCAGCGCCTATCGCGTGATGCCCTTCCAGCCCGGGCGCCGGCTGGACGACGTGCGTCGGCAGATGGCGGAGCCGCCGCCCGAAAGCGCGCTGCGCGCCCTTCTCGACCCCTTGTTGGGCGCCCTGGAAACGATCCACCAGCTCGATCAGGTACACGGCGGCGTCACCGCGGCCAACATTTTGCTGAGCGACCAGGACCTTCCGGTGCTGCTGGCGCCGGGCGCCGCGGCGCGCGAGATTCGCAGCGACCTGGTCGAGTCGCTGATGGCAACGGTCGAGTCGCAACCCGGCGCGCTGTTGCCGGAGGTCGCTCCCACCGGCCCGTCGATCGACCTTTGCGCGCTGGCCGAGGTCATGCGCTTCTGCATCACGGGCGAGGCCGCCGTGCCCGGAACGAGGCCACACGAACCGCTCTCGGTGCTGCTCGGCCGAGGGGGGGGCGATGCGCCCATGCCGGTCTACAGCACCGAGTTCATCAGCACCTTGGACGCCGCCACTTCCAGCTCGCCCGAGGACTGGCCGACCAGCGTGGCGCAATGTCGCCTCTGGCTGACCCACGGCGCGCCGGCAGCCCGCGCCGCGGGCCGGCGCACGGT
>JALYHO010000132.1 GCA_030776545.1 Pseudomonadota bacterium
CACGGCATGCGGCAGCCGGCCGGCCGCCAGCACCTGCGTGACAGCGGCCTGTGCATCCGCGTTGACGACGGTGAAGTCGGCCTTCGTCAGGTCCCCGACCACCTCATACTCGGACTCGGAGGTGCCGCTGAGGTGGTGGAAGGAAAACTGCATGGCCCGGTGTTCGAAATCACTGAAGCCGCAGAGGGCAATTCGGTACCGCATGAGTGGTGACGTGTCGATTCGAACCAACGCGGCCAGGCTGGGAGGCGTGATTCCGGCAGCGCGACGCTCGCCGGCCCTTCGGGCGCGACCCGCAAGCATAAGCATTTCTGGCGCCGATCCCATCCCCAGTCACGAAATGGCGCGTCACCACCCGGGCAGGGTCCTATTAAACTCGCCGAGGTCCCCGTCCGCTCGTTGTCGGCGTGGTCACCCCGTGGCCCGGCCATGAGCGCGCCCCCACCCCAGAAAGCGATATGCCTCACCTGACGATCCTCTACAGCGGCAATCTCGACGCCCAGGCCGACATGGGTGCGCTGTGCCGCGGCCTGGCCGACACCTTGCTGGCTCAGGTCGACGCGGGCGGCCGGCGCATTTTTCCGACCGGTGCCACGCGGGTGCTCGCTTATCCGTCGCTGCACTATGCCATCGCCGACGGCCAGAACGACTACGCCTTCGCCGACCTCAACCTGCGCATGGCCCCGGATCCCGATGCGCAGACGCCGCAGCGGGTCGGCCAGGCGCTGTTGGCGGTTGCCCAGGGCTTTTTCGAACCCATCCAGGCGCGCCGCCTGGTCGGCGTGACCTTGCAGATCGATGTCACGCCCGAAGTGTTCGGCGCCAAGCTCAACAACCTCCATCCCTTGTTCAAGGAAGACTGACCGCGTTCGCCCACGCGGCCGTCACCGCCCAGGAGACACGATGCCCTTGATCCAGTACCTCACCCATATTCAGCTCGAGTTCGGCGCGCGCTCGCTGCTGGCCGCCGAGTGCGAACGGATCGGCATCGCCCGGCCGCTGATCGTCACCGATGCCGGGGTGCGTGCCGCGGGGGTCCTGCAAAAGGTGCTGGACGCGCTGCCGCCGGCGCTGCGGGGCCGGGTCTACGACGGCACGCCGTCGAATCCGACCGAATCGGCGGTGCGTGAGGCCGTCGCCCTCTACCGGTCGCAAGAGTGCGACGGGTTGATCGCGGTCGGCGGGGGCTCCTCGCTCGACTGTGCCAAAGGCGTGGCGATCGCGGCGACGCACAGCGGTCCGCTGGTGGGCTTCGCGACCATCGAGGGCGGCAGCAGCAAGATCACCGCGGGCGTCGCGCCCCTGATCGCGGTGCCGACCACCGCGGGCACCGGCAGCGAGGTGGCGCGCGGCGCGATCATCATCACCGACGATCACCGCAAGCTGGGCTTTCATTCCTGGCATCTGCTGCCGCGATCGGCCATTTGCGACCCCGAACTGACCCTGGGCCTGCCCCCCGGCCTGACCGCCGCGACCGGCATGGATGCGATCGCGCATTGCATGGAAACCTTCATGGCGCCGGCGTTCAATCCGCCCGCCGACGGGATCGCCCTCGACGGGCTCGAGCGGGGCTGGGCCCACATCGAGCGCGCCACCCGCGACGGCCAGGATCGTGAGGCCCGCCTGAACATGATGAGCGCGTCGATCGAGGGCGCCTTGGCGTTCCAGAAAGGACTGGGGGCGGTCCATTCGCTGTCCCACAGCCTGGGCGGCGCCGACCCCCGCCTACACCACGGCACGCTCAATGCGCTGTTCCTGCCTGCGGTGGTGCGTTTCAACGCGAGCGCCGAAAGCGTCGTCAAGGACCGGCGGCTCGACCGGATGGCGCGGGCGATGGGCCTTGCCGGCGGGGCCGACATCCCGGAGGCGATCAAGGCGATGAATGCCCGGCTCGGCCTGCCCGCGGGTCTCGCCGCGGTCGGCGTGACCCGCGACCTGTTCGACCGCGTGATCGCCGGGGCGCTCGCCGACCACTGTCACCTGACCAACCCGCGTCGCGCGACCGCCGACGACTACCGGCAGATGCTCGAGACCTCGCTATGACCCGCATCTGGAAAAAAGAGGTCTCGGTGAGCATCCTGACCCAGGCTCACCATGACACTGCGGTGCAGCGACTCGGAATCGAATTCCTCGAGGTCGGGGACGACTTCATTCGGGCCCGGGTTCCGGTCGATGCCCGAACCCGACAGCCCTACGGCATCTTGCACGGCGGCGTCTCGGTCGTCCTGGCCGAAACCCTGGGCTCGTGCGGGGCCGCCTATGCCAGCCCCGAGGGCTGCCGTGCGGTCGGGCTCGACATCAACGCGAATCACATTCGCAGCGCCGCCGACGGCTGGGTCACGGGGGTTGCCCGACCCGTGCACATGGGCCGAACCACGCACGTGTGGCAGATCGACCTGCGCAACGATCGTGAGCAGTTGACCTGCGTCTCGCGGATCACGATGGCCGTGCTGGCAACCCCGCCCTGAGAGACGGCCCTGACCCGACCCGCTCATTTCACCGCGCCCGCCGCCCCCTCCGGCGCGACCCAACCGCCCGGGGGCACGATCTCCGCGGCCTCGGCGGGCCCCCAGGTGCCGGGCTCGTAGGGCAGCACGGGGGTCGTTTGATTCAATACCGGGTCGACGATGCGCCACGCCTCTTCGACGTAGTCCTCGCGCGCGAACAGCGTCGAATCGCCAGCCATCGCGTCGCCCAGCAGGCGCTCGTACGCGTCGATCGATTCGCCCTCCGGGCGATGCGCATTGGTGAGCTCGATCGGTTGGCCCACCCCTTCCTCGGCGCCGTCCATCACGGTCATGCCGAACGAAATCGACTCGTCCGGGCCGATCCGGAACCGCACATGGTTGGCCCCCGCGCCACAGGCGGGAAAGATCTGCGGCGGACAGCGCAGCCGCACGACGACTTCGGCGAAGGTGACCGGCAGGCACTTGCCGGCGCGGATGTAGAAGGGCACCCCCTGCCAGCGCCAGGAATCGATCTCGAGTTTCAAGGCCGCGAAGGTTTCGGTCTGGCTGTCGGCCGCCACGCCTTCTTCCTTGAGATAGCCGGCGAACTGTCCGCGCACCAGGTTGGAAGCCCGCAGCGGCGGGATCGAGCGCAGCACCTTGACTTTTTCGTCACGCATCGACTCGCTGTCGGTCCGGGCGGGTGGCTCCATCGCAATGTTGGCCAGCACCTGGAACAAGTGGTTTTGCACCACGTCGCGGATCGTGCCGATCTGATCGTAGAACGCACCGCGACCCTGCACCCCGAAATTTTCCGCCATGGTGATCTGCACGCTCTCGACATACTTTCGATTCCAGATCGGATCGAGGAAGGTGTTGGCGAAGCGGAAGAAGACCATGTTGTGGACCGGCTGCTTGCCCAGGTAGTGGTCGATTCGAAAGATGTGGGCTTCGTCGAAGCAGCGCAGCAGGATCTTGTTGAGGGCCTGGGCCGACGCGCGGTCGCGGCCGAAGGGTTTCTCCACGATCACACGCGCGCCCTCGGTGCAACCGGATCCTGCCAACTGTTCCACCACCGGTCCGAACAAG
The DNA here is from genome assembly GCA_030776545.1 of Pseudomonadota bacterium. Taxonomy (GTDB): domain Bacteria; phylum Pseudomonadota; class Gammaproteobacteria; order Burkholderiales; family Burkholderiaceae_C; genus LMDS01. The sequence continues at coordinate 3,537 of JALYHO010000132.1, forward strand.
GCCGGCGGGATCGCGAGGTAATGTGCGGGGTGCCGGGCCGTGCCGAGTGCCTTGCGCAGCGCCTGGAACGTCGCCGCATCGCTGTAGTCGCCGCCCACGTAACGCAGCAGGCCGACGAGCTTTTCGAAGGCGGCGGCATCGAACTGGCCGTGCTGTTCGATGCTCTGGCGGGCATGGGCGTGAAAGTCGTCCAGGGACCACTTGGCGCGTGCCACTCCGATCACCGGGACGTCCAGGTGCCCGCGGCGCACCATCGACATCAGGGCTGGAAAAATCTTCTTGAACGCCAGGTCGCCGGCGACGCCGAAGAACACCAGCGCGTCGGACGGCGTCGTGTCGGTCGCGCTGGAGTCGGTGGAGGGGGGTTCGGGGTGCATGGGACGTTCCTCGGGATCGGTCACGGATCAGCGGACCGCAGCGGTCGGCTGGGTCTGGGTCGGAGCGCCGTGCCACATGCGCAAGCCGCCCAGATAGGCATCTTCGTTGCTGCCGATGCGGCAACCGGCGGGTGGCGTTTTCAGCAGGGCGGCATTGCCGCCACCGAGGAGAACGTCGTCCGGCCGGGTTGCCGCCACCAGGGTGGCGACGACTTGGCCGACCCGCTCGCGCCATTTCTTCTTGCCGTAGCGCGCCAGGCCCCGGGCCCCGACATAGTCTTCGAAGGTCGCCTTGCGAAAGGGCAGGTGGCCGAGCTCCATCGGCTCGACATCGCCGCCGACCACCATGGCGGTCCCCAGGCCCGTGCCAAAGCCCAGGAAGAGCATCTTGCCGCCGCGATAGCCACCGAGCGCCTGCATCGCGGCGTCGTTGGTCAGCTGTAGCGGGCAGCCGAAGGCCGCCGCGAAGTCGAAGCCGACCCAGCCTGCACCCAGGTTGTGGGGCTCGCCCACCGGATGCCCCTGGAGCACCGGGCCCGGGTAGCCGATCGCCATCACATCGAAGCGCCAGCCCGATGCCAAACGCTTGACGCCTTCGACCATGTCGGCCGGCGTCATGGTCGGTCCCGAAACGAACTTGCTCGGTGCGGCCTGGCCCTCGGCCCGCAGTTTGACGTGGGTACCGCCGATGTCGAGCACCAGGACCTTCATGGCCGGCCCCCGGGGGCCGCCGCTGCGGAAAAGATCTCGACCCAGTCGGCGAACCGGGCGGCGATGCGGGCCGCCGCCTCGACCCGCGTGGCCTTGCCGCTTTCGTAGTCGGCGACCGGGTTCCAGAAGCTGGTGCGGCCGACCGCGAAGCCGATGAACCCCGGCACCGCGGCGGCGGTTTTCAGCCAACTCGCGACGCGGGTGTCGTCGGCGCCCCGGCCGAGCACGATGCAGCTCACCGCCAGGCGCCCCCCGCGACAGGCGCTTGCGACGATGCGCCGGCAATCCTCGGCCCGGTCCAGGCCCTCGATCTTCCAGACGTCCGGCTCGACCCCGGCATCCTGCAGCGTTTCGATCGACTGCTGCATCAGGGCCGGGCGTGCGCCCAGGTCGTACCGGGCCGGGTCGCCAGCGAACTGCGCGAGCTGCCCCGGGGTGGCCGGCACGAGCAACTCGAACATCAGCCGCTGCTGGTGGGACCGGCACCAGGCCGACAGGCGCGCGAGGCGCTCGGTCTGCCGGGCGTTGACCTCGGCATCACCTTGCGGGTTGTAGCGCACCAGGACCTTCGCGAAGGTGGGCTCGAACGCCAGGATGTGGGCGCCGAAGGCGTCGCCATACTCGAAATGGAACTCGTCCGATCCGCTGCCCTCGACCGAGAGGGCGGTGATCGCCCCTCGCGCCTTGGCGTCGCGCAGCACCTCGGCGCCGAATTCTTCGTCGACCAGGATGCCGGCATGCGTGGCCGGGACGCCCTCGGTCAGCGCATGCAGGAAGCCTTCGTAGATCAGGCGCTTGCTGTCGACGACCTGCGCATGCTGGGCCGCGGTCAGCGGGGCTTCGAACTTGAACATCCCCGTGAGGTAGGAGTGGCGGTGATCGAAAGGCAGCAGGTAGAGGGGGTCCGTATAGCCGAGGGTCATGAAATCAGTCCTTCCTTGGGGTCAGCGCGCACCGGGGAACGACGCCGCCAGGTCGATGCCCCGCAAGTCGCCGATGCGCTCGATGGTCACATCGGCAGCCGGATAGGTCCCGCTGAGCGCGGGGTCGAGCGCATAGTGCCCCTGGCGCACGAAGACGGTCGTGAGGCGGTCGCCCAACGCCGCCTTCATGGCCGTGAGGATGCGCAGCTTGTCGTCGACCATGACATAGCGATCGGCCGGATAGCGGCGTTGCATGTCGTCGAGCGTCGCCTCTTTGTGGATGTAGATCAAGACCCTGCCGCCGACGGCCTCCCAGAGCCCCGAGCGCTGGACCTTGCGCGGCTGGAACACCACGTCGCCGTCCGACAGTATCACCGTCGGGCCGTGACGCGCCGCGTGCTGCAAGGCCGCACGCGCGTCCGCGTACAGCCGATCGGCGAACGGGTAGTCGATGAGGAAGGAAGAGATCGAGAGCAGTTGGGGATCGTTGCCTCCGACCGCGCGGTAGCGTTGCAAGGCGCCGAGGTAGTCGGCATAACCCAACTCGCGACGCAGCTCCTCGAAACCCTGCCAGTAGCGTTCGGCGCTCGCGTCGCCGAAGGTGTCGATCAGGTGACGCCGCAAGTCGGCCACCACGGCGTCGTTGTCGAGGAGCGTGTTGTCGACGTCGAACAAGAATACGCATTTCGGCAGGGGCGGATCGACTTCCATGGGTTCACATTCCAGGTGAGGCAAAGCAATATCGCGAGAGTCGAAGGTATACCCTGTTTTTCTCGCTCGCCCCTGGAGGTGCGCTGCCGCCGCGAGCGGGCCGCGCCACCGGCGGTCAGGATTTGAGCGCCGGAAAATCGTCTTCGAAGTGCTCGTCGCCGCCGCGCATTCCCGCCCGGCGCCGCTCGGCCTCCTGGTTGCGCAGCTGGACCCGCCGTATCTTTCCCGAGATGGTCTTCGGAAGTTCGCTCACGAATTCGATCCGACGCACGCGCTTGTAGGGCGCGAGCCGGGCCCTGGCGAAGCGGAAAATGTCTTCGGCCAGGGCGGCCGTTGGCTCGGCGCCGGGTGCCAGGATCAGGTAGGCCTTGGGTACCGCGGCGCGCAAGGCGTCCGGACTGGGCACCACCGCCACTTCGGCCACCGCCGGGTGCTCGATCAATGCGCTCTCGAGTTCGAACGGGCTGATGCGATAGTCGGAGGCCTTGAACACATCGTCGGCGCGGCCGACGAAGGTGATGCTGCCCGTCGCGTCGCGCAGCGCCACGTCGCCGGTGTGATAGCGCCCGCCGCGCAAGACGTCGGCGGTCTTCGCGGGGTCGTCCAGGTAGCCCGCCATCAGGCCGAGCGGAGCCTGGTGGCCGCCCGCACCGCCGAGGTCGAGACAGACTTCACCCTCGTCGGCCTCGCGCTCGTCAGCGTCGAGCAGCAGCACCCGGTAGCCAGGCAACGGCCGGCCCATCGAACCTGGCTTGATCGGCTGGCCGGGGGCATTGCCGACCAGCGCGGTGGTCTCGGTTTGACCGTAGCCGTCGCGCAGGGTCAGTCCCCAGGCCAGTCGCACCTGCTCGATCACTTCCGGATTGAGCGGTTCGCCGGCACCGATCAACTCACGCAGCGCCAGCCGTTCCCGATACGACGCCAGATCCTGCTGGATCAGCATGCGCCAGACCGTCGGTGGCGCGCACAGGCTGGTCACCCGGTGGGTGACGAGCGCGTCGAGCAGGCGGGGCGCGTCGAAGCGAGCGGTATTGAAAATGAAGACGCAGGCTTGCGCGTTCCACGGCGCGAAAAAGCAACTCCAGGCATGCTTGGCCCACCCCGGCGAGGAAATGTTGAGGTGCACGTCACCCGGGCGCAATCCGAGCCAATACAGCGTCGACAAATGCCCGACCGGGTAGCTTTGATGCGTGTGCAGCACGAGCTTGGGGCTGGCCGTCGTGCCCGACGTGAAATAGAGCAGCAGCGGGTCGGTCGCCAGGGTGCGCCCGTCGGGTTCGAAGCGTGCAGACGCCGCCGCGGCGTCGTCCAGTCGGTGCCAGCCGGCCACGGCCCCGCCGACAGCGATGCGGGTGTAGTCGCCCGCCAGCGCGGCGAACTTCGCGGTGTGCGCGCTCGACGTCACGACATGGCGCACGGCCCCGCGGTCCAGCCGGTCGCGCAAGTCGTCGGTCGTCAGCAAGCCGGTCGCCGGAATCAGCACGGCGCCCAGCTTGAAGGTCGCGAGCATCACCTCCCAGAGCGCCAGCTCGTTGCCCAGCATCAACAAGAGCCGATCACCGCGCCGCACCCCCAGGCCGCGCAGGAAATTCGCGATCCGCGACGATTGCTCGGCCATCTGGTGAAAGCTGCGTCGGATGTCGCTCCCGTCCTCGCCGACGATGTGCAATGCGGCCGCGTCGTTTCCCTGCGCCATCGGGTCGAAGTAGTCGAGCGCCCAATTGAACGTCTCCAGCACCGGCCAACGGAATTCGCGCGTCGCCGCGTCGTGGTCGTCACGCAAACGCAGCAGCAGGTCGCGAGCGGCGAGGAAGGCAGTGGCGGAATCAGACATGGGTGAGGTCCGGCGCGTGAGGTTTCCCAGTTTAGGACGCCGCCTCGTCCGCCGTGCAGTTCCCGGTTCAGCGGGCCCCGGCGCCTTGCATGACGCTGACCGCGGCCGGTGGCCATTTTCCGTTTTGCACGACGACGTTGCCCGAGACGGTCAAGCCGTTCGAGGGCGCGATGGATGGGTCGGTGTCAAAAAAATTGTTGACGATCGATATCTCAGGGCTTTTGAGAAGGTCGTGCACCGTGACGGGGATAGTCACCCTTTCAATAACATTATTGCTCCACACGGTGTGGGTGGTGCCCTCGTCCAGGTAGAGGCCCTGAGCCACCCCGCCACCCGGATGCGCAGGGTTCAGAGCGATGTCGTGGAGGTAGTTGCCGGTAATCTCCGTCCCTTCCATGGCGCCCAAGGTATAAATGCCGCCCGCGTCAGCCAGGTATTGAACGGCGTTGTAGATGTGATTGTTACTGATCTGATTTTTGCTGCTCGTGCTGGGTGTGTAATACATCGGAAGATATCCGCCCGCGAAAATTCCGGAATGTTTGGAAAGTTGTCCGGTCTCGGGCTGCTGGTCGACGAGCGCCCAACCCCAGCCCACCGATATTCCACTGTAGGGAACGTCGTGGATGGTGTTGTGGTCGATGACCGAGTGCGTGGTGTATGTGGCCAGAATTCCGACGCAGTCGTGATATTCAGCACCGATATGCGAAATCAGGTTGTCGGAGATCGTATTGTCTTGGACGATGTCGGCAGGATTGCTGGGGTGATGGGAAACCGGATCGGCGGCACTGCCCAATTCGATGCCGTTCCCGGACACATCCGTGATCGTGGATTTTGATACATAGGCGTTTTTGACACCCAGGCCGAAACTGATGGCCGCTGCTCCCAGCTTGCTGAACGTGCTGGAGTCGATTTTGATGCCGATGGCGTGCGACAGATCCAGGGCGCCTGGCATGACCAGGGAATGCAGCTGGCGCTGTACATAATACTTTTTTATCGTAGGCTCGATGGCCGGATCCGGCCGCGCGGTGTTGTCCAGCATCACGCCAGCCTGCCCTTCTGCATATCCATCGGGGCTGCTGGGCCGGGTCCAGGTCGCATGCTGGAATGAGAGTCGTTCGAACGTCACGTTGCGAACCGGGGCGTCGGCAGATCCGTGCGCCGTGACCAGGAATTCGATCATCGGGAGCACGACTTCTGCGGTGAACAGGTCCTCTCCCGCGCGGGGCCGGTAGTACACGGTTCCGCCATCGATGGCGAATTCCCCGGGCTGATCCACCCAGGACGGCGCGCCGTCGAACAGGCTGAACAAGAGTTCGGGAAACTGCAGCTGGACGTCGTGCCAGCACGGCTGCTGCATGACGATGCTGGAAACGCCTGCTGCACTGCGAGACTGCGATTGCACTTGGCAACGCTGACTCTTCCAATTCTGCTCGGCGACGAGGCTGGCCGCCGTCGCGTCGACCAGATTGCTGATCGTGGCGTCTGTGGTGGTGAGCCCGGTCGGGGTGACGGTGTAGGCGTTGCGATTGACGGCATGGGCGGCGCGGACCGCGCGTACGCCATTGACGTACAACTGCCGCGCTTGCGAGGCACCGGTCGGCACACTGGTTCGCCAGCGCCCGTCGGCCAGGCGCGACCACCCGGTGAGCACCACCCCGCCGGAGATGACCGGCAGGGGGCCGGCTGGCGGGCCCTGCCAAAACACCGTGTGCCCATTCATGCCGGAGTCGGCCGCCGTCAGCGCCAGCGTGGCTGACAGCACATAGGTGCCGCTCGCGAGCTGGACGACGATGTCATCGTTCACGTGGCCATTGAGCGCGCGCACCGCAGACTGAGCCCGGGCGAGCGTACGAAGGGGGGTGGCGGCGCTGCGGCCGTCGTTGCTGTCGCTTCCGGAAGGCGAAACGTAGAGCGCAACGGCCGCTCCCGCCGGTGCCATGCAGGCCAAACTCAGGGCCATCGCCGCGAAGGCGCTGACGGGACGTCGGTTGTCGTTCATGCTTGTTTCCGAATGAGATCGTCGAAGGGCCCGTGCGCAAGCGAACAAATCGACCACCGGTGAGCCGGTAGCGCACGACTTACGGGGCAGAGCAACGAAATGATATGCGTATAGCATTCAGCGGGAGGGCGGGTTAACTCGGCTGGGGTTATCCCGGAGATCGCGCCTTTCGGCGCCGGACCGCCCCCTAGGTTGTCACCCTCGATCGACGGCGTCGCCACGCTACATTTGCGCGGCTGCGGCTGCGGCTCCGTCGACACCCCGGTTCAGGAGATACCCGTGATTCAAAAATTGGTCCATCTCTCGATCACGGCCATGCTCGTCGGTCTGTCCGGGTGCTCGACGCTGCCGCCCCCATCGGACATTCGCGTCATCGCGGTGCCGAACGCCCCGAAAGCCGTGGGCCCCTACTCGCAGGGCATTGTCGCCAACGGGTTCCTGTTCACGGCCGGCTCGACGCCGCGCGACCCGGCGACCAACCAAAACATCGACGGCGATATCACGGCGCAAGCGGCCCGGACGTTCGACAACCTGGAAGCGATCCTGGCAGGCGCAGGCTGCACCTGGAAGGACGTCGTCAAGGTGACCGTCTACATGACCAACCTCGGCGACTTCTCGAAGATGAACGAGGTCATGGCCGCGCGGATGGGCGACACCAGACCCGCGCGATCGACGGTCGGTGTGGCCACGTTGCCGACCGGCGTGGCGTTGGAGATCGACCTGGTCGCGAAGCTGCCGAAATAGTCGCCGGGTCGAGCGGACCCGGTCTTGCCGCACCCTCGCTCAACCGAGCGCGACGCGCAGGGCGGCCAGGACCTCGTCCGGGGCTTCGGCCATCAGCGCATGCCCGGCGGCGACCATGATGCGCTGTGCGCGTAGCGTCTCCGCCAAGGCCCCGGTTTGCTGCGGCAGCGTCATCTGGTCGCGGGTGCCCAAGACGAGCGTCGCCGGACATGTCACCCGCGCCGCCGCTTCCAGGCCTCCCGCGTACCCATCGCAGACGCTGAAATCATGAAGGAAGAGGTTCAACGCCGGCTGCCCGGCCTGCATCCGACGCATCAGTGCCCGATTCGCGCCGTGCAACCACGTGCCGGGGCCGGGGAACGAGGGCTTGGCGGCGAGGCCGGCGTGCGAATAAGCGTTCACCAGGTCGATCGCTCGCAGGGGCTGCTCGCGTGCGGTGTCGAGCAAGGCCGCGGAGACCTTCATCGGATAGGCGGTTCCGACCAGCACCAGGTGGCTTGCCCGCTGCGGTGCGCGCGCGGCTGCTTCCAGGGCGATCAGCGAGCCCATGCTGTGGCCGACCCACGCGGCGCGGCGTACGCCCACGGCGTCGAGCACCCCGAGCATCCAGTCTGCCGCGGCTTCGACCGAGGCGGGCGGGGCGCCGGCACTGCGTCCGTGGCCTTGCAGGTCGACGGCGAGCACCGCGTGGCCGTGATGGGCGAACCACCGGGCCAGCAAGGCCCACACGCTGTGATCGTTCAGCGCCCCGTGCAGGAACACCACGCACGGCAAGGCCGGGTCGAAGCGCTGGCCGCCGGTATAGGCGTACGCAAGGGCGGGGCCGTCGGGACCATGGACGGTGATGTCCATCAGGCCGGCGCTCTTTCTGCGGCCCTCAGGGCCCGCTTCAGATCGTCGATGAGGTCATCGGGGTCTTCCAGGCCGATCGACAGGCGGATGGTCCCGGCCGTGATCCCGGCCTCGGCCAAGGCGGCGGCATCCATCCGGAAATGCGTGGTCGAAGCCGGATGGATGACGAGCGAGCGGCAGTCGCCGACGTTGGCCAGGTGCGAGAAAATCCTCAGTGCCTCGATGAAGGCCACCCCCTGGCGCCGTGAGCCGCGCAGGTCGAAGCTGAACACCGAGCCGCATCCGCGCGGCAGCAGACGTTGGGCCAGGGCGTGGTCCGGGTGCGTGTCGAGCTCGGGATAGCCGACTCCGGCGACCCCCGGGTGGCTGGCCAGGAAGGCCACGACCTTGCGCGTGTTCTCGATGTGGCGCGCCATCCGCAGCGGCAGCGTCTCGATGCCTTGCAGGATCAGCCACGCCGTGTGCGGACTCATGCAGGCGCCGAAATCGCGCAAGCCCTCGCGGCGGGCGCGCAGCAAGAACGCGCCGACGCTGCTCTCCTCGTCGAAGACCATGCCATGGAAGCCCGCGTAGGGTCGCGCCATTTCCGCGAATCCGCCGTGTCGCTCGCACGCCGCGGACCAATCGAACTGGCCGCTGTCGACCAGGACCCCGCCGATCACGGTGCCGTGGCCGGACAGGAATTTGGTCGCGGAATGGAAGAGCAGGTCGGCGCCGTGGTCGAAGGGCTTCATCAACCACGGCGTGGTGAAGGTCGAGTCGACCAGCAGCGGCAGGGCGTGGTCATGGGCCAGTTGCGCGACCGCCGGGATGTCCAGCACGTCGAGGCCGGGATTGCCCAGGGTCTCGCCGAAGAGGAGCCGCGTGGTGGGGCGGATCGCACGCCGCCACGCGTCGAGATCGCCCGGCTTGACGAAAGTCGTCTCGATGCCGAAGCGTGCCAGGGTGTAGTGCAGCAGGTTGTGAGAGCCGCCGTAGAGGGCGCTCGAACTCACGACGTGCGCGCCCGCACCGGCAAGCGTCGCGATCGCCAGGTGCAGCGCGGCCTGCCCGCTGGCGGTCGCGATCGAACCGACACCGCCCTCGAGCGCTGCCACCCGCTCCTCCAGCACCGCGTTGGTCGGGTTGGAGAGTCGCGAGTAGACGTGCCCGGACCGTTCCATGTTGAAGAGCGACGCGGCGTGTTCACTGCTCTCGAACACGAACGAGGTGGTGAGGTGGATCGGGACGGCTCGGGCCCCGGTCGCGGGATCGGGTGCGGCCCCGGCATGCAGGGCCAGGGTGTCGAAGCCGGGGTCGGCGGATCCGGGCATGAGCGCTCCATTGCGAGGGGACACGGGGATGTCCTGGGCGCGCATTGTGGGCTATATTGGTTCTCTCGATCTCCCTGGGGAGGAACCCATGAAAGTCAGCGACATCCTCCGCGTCAAAGGTGGCACCTTGTTCACCGTTTCGCCTGACCAGCCGCTGCACCATGCGGTGACCACCATGTCGGACCGTGACATCGGCTCCCTGGTCGTCATGGACCACGGCGACCTGACCGGCATGCTCACGTTTCGCGAGGTGATCCAGGCCATCGTGAAGAATGGGGGCGGCATGGGTGACATCACGGTGCGCTCGGTCATGGACCCCCACCCGCTCACCTGCACCCCGGAGACCGAGATCGACGAAGTCCGCCGCATGATGCTGGGCCGCCACGCGCGATACATGCCCGTGGTGAGCCAGCGCACGTTGATGGGCGTGATCTCGTTCTACGACGTCGCCAAGGCGGTCGTCGACGGTCAGGACTTCGAAAACCGCATGCTCAAGGCCTACATCCGCGACTGGCCGGTCGAAAGCGAGCCGCGCGACGAGCAACCCTTGCGGTAGAGACCGCGGCACGGCGCGCGCATCCCCATAGAATCGTCCCCTGGCATCGCCATGGGGGCGGTCGCACCCTTACGCGCGTATCCAAGTCACATGGCCGGCAGCACCCTGGGCGAACTTTTTCGCGTCACCAATTTCGGCGAAAGCCACGGCCCGGCCATCGGCTGCGTGATCGACGGCTGCCCACCCGGCATGCTGCTGTCGGCCTCGGACATCCAGCCCGAACTCGACCGTCGCCGGCCCGGGACGTCGCGCCACGTGACCCAGCGCAACGAACCCGACACGGTCGACATCCTCTCGGGAACCTATGAAGGACGCACGACCGGCACGCCGATCTGCCTGCTGATCCGCAACACCGATCAGCGCAGCAAGGACTACGGCAACTTGCTCGACACCTTCCGGCCTGGCCATGCCGATTACGCCTACCTGCACAAGTACGGCCTGCGCGATCCACGCGGCGGCGGCCGGGCGTCGGCTCGCCTCACGGCGCCCATGGTGGGGGCCGGAGCGGTGGCGCGCAAGTGGCTGTTCGAGCAGTACGGCACGCGCATATTTGGTCACATGACCCAGCTCGGCGAGATCGCGATCCCGTTCGAGTCGTTCGACCACGTGGCCCGAAACCCCTTCTTTGCCGCCAACGCGACCGACATCCCGCGCCTCGAAGCGTACATGGACGACTTGCGCAAGGCCGGCGACAGCTGTGGCGCGCGCATCGCGGTCGGGGCGCAGGGCGTGCCCGTCGGGCTCGGCGAGCCGCTCTTCGACAAGCTCGACGCCGACATCGCCCGCGTCATGATGGGCATCAACGCCGTCAAGGGCGTCGAAATCGGTGCCGGCTTCGCCGCGGTCGCGCAGCGCGGCTCGGTGCATGGCGACGAAATGACGCCGCAAGGATTTCTGGGCAACAACGCCGGGGGCGTCTCGGGCGGCATCTCGACCGGCCAGGACATCGCGGTCAGCCTCGCGATCAAACCCACGAGCTCGATCCGTACCCCGCGGCGCTCGATCGACCGCGCCGGTCAACCTGCCATCGTCGAGACCTTCGGCCGTCACGACCCCTGCGTCGGTATCCGCGCCACCCCCATCGCCGAGGCGATGCTGGCCCTGGTCCTCATCGACCATGCCTTGCGGCAGCGGGCGCAGTGCGGCGACGTTCGGCTGAGCACCGCGCCGATCGCGGCCTCGGCGCCGAAGGGCGGTTGACCGAACCCTTTTTTTGCGCGGTTCAGCCCTTCCAAAACGCAGTTCGTCGGATGTGGGATGGTCACGTCACGTTGCACACGTAAACTGCACCGCCAAATTGGTAACAGCAGGAAGGAAGCCCGATGCGCAAGCCGTGGCTCATAGGCGGAACCCTCGTGGTCGTGTTGACGATCGCCGCCGCGGGCGTCTTGAAGACCCGCAGCGAGAGCGGCCCGCCCGCTGACAAGAAGAAGGAAGTCGCGCTCGAGTTCACGCCGTCCGAGGTGGTGCGGCCGCTCGTCGCCGCCGTGCCGGAGCGGATCGAATTTTCCGGTCCCCTGACCGCGCCGCGTACTGCCGTGGTGCGAGCCAAGGCGGCCGGCACCTTGCTCTCCCTTTCGGTGGCCGAGGGCAACCGGGTCAAAGCCGGTCAATCGCTCGGAACGATCGACCTGGCCGACCTCGAAAGCCGCGCCGCGGAACGCGCCGCGGGCGTCGATTCGGCCCAGGCGCGGGTGGCCGAGGCCGAGCGCCTCTTCAAGTCCAACGAAGACCTCGCGAACCAGAAATTCATTTCCGCCAATGCCCTGGAAAGCTCCCGCGCGACGCTCGAAGCGGCACGCGCGCAGCTGCGTTCGGCCCAGGCGCAACTGGCCACGTCCACCCTGGGGATCCGCGAGGCGGCACTCGTGGCGCCCATCAGCGGCGTGATCGGCAAGCGCAACGTCGTGCCGGGCGAAAAAGTCAGCGCCGAGCAGGAGCTGTTCACGGTCGTCGACCTGGCTCAGCTCGAACTCGCCGGCGTGGTCGGGACCCACCAGGTCTCCGGGCTGCAAGCGGGGCAAAAGCTCGAGGTGCGGGTCGAAGGCAACGCCAACCCGGTCGAGGGGCGCATCGATCGCATCGCCCCGATGGCCGAGGCCGGCACCCGCGGCATCCGGGTGGTCGTGGTACTGGCCAACCCGGGCGAGGTGTTTCGGGCCGGGCAGTACGCGAGCGCCCTGGTGACCCTCGACGACCGGACCCAACGCCTGACCGTGCCGACGTCGGCGGTCGGCCAGGCGTCGGGGCAGGATTTCGTCTGGACCCTCGAGCACGACGCGCTGGTGCGCCGCATCGTCATCACCGGGCGGCGCGACAACGTCAACAACCGCGTCGAGATCACGCGAGGGCTCGATCCCGCCGCTGCGGTATTGGCGGCGCGCTTCGACACGCTGCGCGAAGGCGCACCGGCCAAGGTCGTCGCGCGCGGCGCGGGCGCGCAAGCGCCGGCCGCCCAGGCCGGCCCCGCATCCGCGAAGGCGAGCTGACATGTGGTTCACCCGGGTCTCGATCGCCAACCCTGTCTTTGCGACCATGGTGATGGCCGCGCTGTGCGTGTTGGGCGTTTTCTCCTACGGTCAGCTCGGTGTCGAGCGCATTCCCGACATCAGCCCGCCGATCGTCTTCGTCAGCGTCGCCTATCCCGGTGCCTCGCCGGCGGCCATCGAGACCGAGCTCACCCGGCCGATCGAGCTCGGCCTGAACGGCATCGCCGGGGTGAAAATGATACGGTCCAACAGCTTCGAGGGCCGGACCGAGACGGTCGTCGAGTTCCAGCTCGGCGCCGACATGGCGCGCGCGGTCCAGGACGTGCGCGACAAGGTGTCGGCGCTGCAGCCCGGCTTCCCGCGCGACGCCAAGCCGCCCGCGATCTCGCGTTTCGACGGCGACAACGCCCAGCCGGCCGTCAACCTCGCCTTGATCGGCCCGAGCCGCAGCAGCCGGGAGCTTTCGCTGCTGGCAGACCAGGTCGTGCGCAAACGACTCGAGCGGGTCGGCGGGGTGGCCCGCGTCGATGTCGGCGGCATGACTCAGCGCCAGGTGCGTATCGATCTGGATCCGCAGCGCCTGCGTGCGTATCAACTCACCCCCGCCGATGTCTCCGCGGCACTCCAAAAGGTCAACGCCGACGTTCCGGTCGGCTTGCTCAGCAGCGCCAAGGAAGACGCGCTGGTCCGGGTCGAGGGCCGGGTACGCGACGCCAAGGGATTCGCCGACCTGGTGGTGGCCAATCGCGGCAACCTGGTGGTGCGCCTCGGCGACCTCGGCACCTTGGTCGAGCGCGAGCGCGAGCCCGACTCGATCGCGCGGATCGACGGTGTGCCGGCGATTTCGTTTTTCGTCTACAAGCAACAGGACGCCAACATCGTCGTCACCGGCGACGGCGTCAAGGACGCCGCCGAGGAGCTGCGCGCGACGCTTCCGCCGGGTGTCGAGCTGCGGGTGCTGCACGCCGACAGCGACTGGGTGCGGCGTTCCCTCGACGGGGTCAAGCGCACGCTGGTCGAAGGCGCTTTGCTGACTGTCGTCATCGTTTTCCTCTTCCTCCACAGTTGGCGCAGCACCGTGATCACGGGCCTGACGCTCCCGATCGCGGTGATCTCCTCCTTCATCGCGGTCTATGCGTTCGGATTCACGCTCAACTTCATGACCATGATGGCGCTGAGCCTGTGCATCGGTCTGTTGATCGACGACGCGATCGTGGTGCGCGAGAACATCGTCCGCCACGTCCGCATGGGCAAGGACCATGTGCGCGCAGCGCGCGAAGGAACCGACGAGATCGGTCTGGCGGTCATGGCCACGACGTTCGCCATCTGCGCCGTGTTCGTGCCGGTCGCCTTCATGAAAGGCATCGTCGGCAAGTTCTTCTTCCCGTTCGGGATCACCGTCGCGGTGGCGGTCCTGGTGAGCCTCTTCGTGAGCTTCACGCTCGATCCGATGCTCTCCAGCATCTGGAAGGACCCACCCGGCAACCGGCTGATCCGCCTGCCGGTGATCGGGCACCTGATGCGCGGCACCGATCGTCTGCTCGATGCCATGCACGCCCTCTACGAGCGCTTGATCCACTGGGTGTTCAGCGGCCGCCGCTACCGGGTGTGGTTGCCGACCGTGCGTCGCACCGCCCAGCCACCGCGGCGCTGGCGTCCGGCGGTGGCCACCCTGACACCGCGTGGCATCGTGCTCTGGATCGGTCTGGCGAGCTTCGTCGGCGCGATCGGCCTGGCCGGCGTGGTCGGGACGGAATTCATCCCCGAATCGGACGACAGTTTCATTCGCATGAACGTGCGCATGCCCGTCGGCACCAGCCTGACGCGCGGCAGCGACAAGATGCGCCAGGTCGAAGACGTGGTGCGCGCGCTGCCGGAAGTGAAAATGGTTTCCACCAGCATCGGCGATACCGGAAACGGCGCACGCAACAGTGCCGACCTGAACCTGGTGCTGAGCAAGCCAAGCGAGCGCAAGCGCAGCCAGAAGCAGGTCGAGGACGCGATTCGCGCCGGCCTGGCGTCGATCCCGGGGGCCGACGTCGCGCTCGGCCAGCGACCGATCTACATCGCCTTGCTCGGACCCGACCCGGATGTTCTCGACCGGGAGGTCACGCAGCTCTACGCCAAGATCGCCAAGGTCAATGGCATCGCCGACCTGGAGTCTTCGGTCAAGCCCGGTCTTCCCGCCTACGCCGTGCGCATCAAGGCCGACGCGACCCGCGAACTCGGCCTCACGCCGACTCAGCTCGCCGCGAGCCTGCGCAGTTTCGTCAACGGTGACATCGCGACCTATTGGACCGCGCCCGACGGCGAACAGGTGGAAGTCGAGTTGCGCCTGCCGCAACCGATGCGCGAGAACATCTCGCAGCTCGACGACTTGCCGGTCGCCTATGCCCGTGACGGCACGCCCATCCCGCTGTCGCGCGTCGCCGACGTGGTCCCGGTGATCAACCCCGAGGTCATCAAGCGCCAGGACCTGCAGCGGCGGCAAGCCATTTACGCCGGCGTCAGCGGCCGGCCGAGCGGCGACGTCAGTGCCGACGTCCGCAAGATCGTGGATGCGACCGTGCTGCCTCCCGGCTACCGCTTCGACGTCGGCGGCCAGACCAAGGACCAGGCGGAAGCTTTCCAGGGCATCTTGCTCGCGCTGGGTGCGGCCGTGATCTTCATCTACATCGTTCTCGCCTCCCAGTTCGGCAGCTTCCTGCAGCCATTCGCCATCATGGCCTCACTGCCGCTCTCGCTGATCGGCGTGATGCTGGCCTTGCTGCTCACCCATTCGACTTTGAATTTGTTCTCGATGATCGGACTGGTGATGTTGATGGGGCTGGTGACCAAGAACGCCATTTTGCTCGTCGACTATGCCAACCACGCGCGTCGTCTCGACGGGCTCGACCCGGCCGAGGCCCTCCTGCAGGCCGGCCTGGTGCGGATGCGCCCGATCATGATGACGACCGCGGCGATGATCTTCGGCATGCTGCCCATGGCACTCGCCCTGGACGAAGGCGGCGAGCTCCAGGCGCCCATGGGCCGAGCCATCATCGGCGGCGTGGTGACGTCGACCTTGTTGACCTTGATCGTCGTGCCGGTGCTCTACAGCTACCTCGATCAACTCGCGGCCTGGGCGAAGCGGCGCTTCGGCGCGAGCGATCCTGCAGCCCCGATCGCGGTGCTCCCGACCGCCGGAGGCGCCATGCCCGGGCAGATGCCGGCGGCGAAGGACTGACGGCGTGAACGAATTCGCGGGCCGAGGCGCGATCGCGGCGCCGCTTCAGCACTCGACGATGTTCACGGCCAGGCCGCCACGCGCCGTTTCCTTGTATTTCGTCATCATGTCGGCCCCGGTCTCGCGCATCGTCTTGATCACCTGATCGAGGCTCACGTGGTGGGTGCCATCGCCGCGCAGCGCCATGCGCGCCGCGTTGATCGCCTTGACCGACGCGATCGCGTTGCGCTCGATGCAGGGAATTTGAACCAGCCCCCCGACCGGGTCGCAGGTCAGGCCCAGATGGTGTTCCATGCCGATCTCGGCGGCGTTCTCGACCTGCTCGGGTGAACCGCCGAGCACCGCACACAGCGCACCCGCGGCCATCGAGCAGGCCACGCCCACCTCGCCCTGGCAGCCCACTTCGGCGCCGGAGATCGAGGCGTTTTCCTTGTAGAGCATCCCGATCGCCGCCGCCGTCAGGAGGAAATCGAACACGCCCGTGTCGGCGGCCCCGGCGACGAAGCGCGTGTAGTAATGCAGCACCGCGGGAACGATGCCCGCCGCGCCGTTGGTGGGGGCGGTCACGACGCGCCCCCCGGCGGCGTTTTCCTCGTTGACGGCAAGCGCGTAGAGGTTGACCCAGTCGAGCACCTGCAACGGGTCGCGCAACGCCGCTTCGGGATGGGCGCACAGCTGCCGATGCAAGGCCGCGGCCCGGCGCTTGACCCGAAACCCACCCGGCAGCACGCCGTCGGTCGCACAGCCGCGCACCACGCACTCCTGCATCGCGGTCCAGATTCTGAGCAGGCCGGCGTCGATCTCGGCGTCGCTGCGCCAGTGGCGCTCGTTGCGCCGCATCAGCTCGGCAATGCTGCAGGCGTGCCGCGCCGCCAGGGCGAGCAGCTCGGTGCCGCTATGGAACGGGTGCGCCAACAGCGTGGTGTCCGGTGCGATGACCTTCTGCCGGCTGCCGTCGTGGGCGACTTCCTCGCTGACGACGAACCCGCCGCCCACCGAGTAGTAAGCACGCGACACCAGGAGGCCTCCGGCGCTGTCGTAGGCCTCGAAACGCATGCCGTTGGCGTGGAAGGGCAGGGTCTCGCGCCGATGAAACACCAGGTCGGTGGCCGCATCGAAGGGCACCTCGTGGCCGCCCAGCAAGGTCAGCCGCCCCGACTCGCGCGCGACGCGCAGCATGTCCTCGATGCGGTCCACGTCGACCGTGTCGGGCTCGTGGCCCTGCAGTCCGAGCAGAACGGCCTTGTCGGTTCCGTGGCCTTTGCCGGTGGCGCCGAGCGAGCCGTACAGCTGGGCCCGTATCCGGCCTGTCCCGCGGAGCAGGTCCTCGTGCGCGAGCCGCACCGCGAATAGTCGCGCGGCACGCATCGGCCCGACGGTATGCGAACTGCTGGGTCCGATCCCGATCTTGAAAAGGTCGAACACCGAGACGGCCATGGCGTGCGCTGACCTAGTCTTCGTAGCTGCTGAGCGGCGGGCAGGCGCAGAACAGGTTGCGGTCGCCGTAGACGTTGTCCACCCGCCCGACCGGCGACCAATACTTGTTGCCGCGCAGGCTCGCCAGCGGGTAGGCAGCTTCCTCGCGAGTGTAGGCATGGCGCCACTCGGCGGTCAGCAAGGCCGCGGCGGTATGCGGGGCGCCTTTGAGCGGATTGGCGTCGCGCGGCCAGGTACCGGCTTCGACCTTGGCGATCTCGGCGCGGATCGCGATCATCGCGTCGCAGAATCGGTCCAGTTCCTGGCGCGACTCGCTCTCGGTCGGCTCGACCATCAAGGTCCCGGCCACGGGAAAGCTCAGGGTGGGCGCATGGAATCCGTAGTCGATGAGGCGCTTGGCGACGTCCTCGGCGCTGATTCCGCCACTCCCCTTGTCGCCACCGGTCGCTTCCTTGAGCGGGCGCAGGTCGAGGATGCATTCGTGCGCGACCCCGCCGCCGCGAACGCCTTCGATGTTGCCGCTGTAGTGAATGTCGTAGTGGTCGGACAGCCGCGCCGCGATGTAGTTGGCCGAGAGGATCGCGGTTTCGGTCGCCGCGGTCAGTCCCGCGCTTCCCATCATGCGCATGTACATCCAGCTGATCGGCAGGACGGCGGCGTTGCCCAGGGGCGCCGCGCTGACCGCACCCACCTGGCGTGCCGTGCCGATGCCGGCGGTGCGGTGCGCCGGCAGATAAGGCACCAGGTCGGCGACCACGCAGGTCGGACCGACGCCCGGTCCGCCGCCGCCATGCGGAATGCAAAACGTCTTGTGGAGGTTCAGGTGGCTCACGTCGCCACCGAATTCGCCGGGCGCGGCCACCCCCACCAGTGCGTTCATGTTGGCGCCGTCGACGTAGACCCGACCCCCGTGCGCGTGCACCAGCGCGCAAATTTCCTTGACGTGGACATCGAACAGGCCGTACGTGGAGGGGTAGGTGATCATGATGCACGCGAGCCGGGCACCGTGCTGTTCGCATTTGGCGCGCAGGTCGGCCAGGTCGATGTTGCCTTCGGCATCGCACCGCGTCACGACGACCTGCAGGCCCGCCATCTGCGCGCTCGCCGGGTTGGTTCCGTGGGCGGACTCGGGGATCAGGCAGATCGTCCGGTGGGCCTCGCCGCGCGCCGCGTGGAAGGCACGGATCACCAGCAGGCCGGCGTACTCGCCCTGCGAGCCGGCGTTCGGCTGCAAGCTGACCCCGGCGTAGCCCGTGGCCTGGCAGAGCCACGCTTCGAGCTGCGTCCGCAGCACGTCGTAACCCGCGCGTTGATCGGCGGGGGCATAGGGATGAATGGCGGCGAACTCGGGCCAGGTGATCGGAATCATCTCGCTGGTCGCATTCAGCTTCATGGTGCACGAGCCGAGCGGGATCATGGTGCGATCGAGCGCCAGATCCTTGTCCGAGAGGCTACGGATGTAGCGCAGCATCTCCGTTTCGCTGTGGTGCCGGTTGAAGACCGGGTGGGTCAGGAACGCGCTCTCGCGTTGCAACTCGGGCGGAATCAGCGAAGCGGCTCCCGGCTCCAGGCGCTCGAAATCAGGCAGCGTCCGCTGCCCGGCGAACAACCGCCACAGCGTCGTGAGGTCGGCACGCGTCGTGGTTTCGTCGAGCGTGATGCCGATGCGGTCCGGATCGGCCTCGCGCAGGTTGAAACCGGCGCTGCGCGCAGCGTCGAGCAAGGCGGCCGTTTCGGAGGCGGTCTCGACCAGCAAGGTGTCGAAGGTCGAGGCGTGCGTCAGCGTGCGACCCAGTTGGTTCAGGCCGGCAGCGAGGATCCGGGTGTAGCGCGCGATTCGATGCGCGATGCGTTGCAAGCCCGCGGGTCCGTGGTAGACCGCGTACATGCTCGCGACGACGGCCGGAAGGACTTGCGCCGTGCAGATGTTGGACGTCGCTTTTTCACGCCGGATGTGCTGCTCGCGGGTCTGCAAGGCCAGCCGATAGGCCGGCGCGCCGTGAGCGTCGATGCTCACGCCCACCAACCGCCCCGGCAGCGAGCGCTTGTACTCGTCGCGTGTGGCGAGGTAGGCCGCGTGCGGCCCACCGTTGCCCATCGGCATGCCGAAGCGCTGGGTGTTGCCGACGACGATGTCGGCGCCCATCTCGCCGGGCGGCTTGAGCAAGGTGAGCGCCAGCAGATCGGCGGCGACGATCGCCAGGCCACCGCGCGCATGCACGGCGTCGATCACGGGCGTGAGGTCGCGCAGCGCGCCGCCGACTCCCGGAAGCTGCAGCAGCACCGCGAAGGCCTCGGTGCTCGCGGCGGATTCGGCCGGGCCGACCGCGATCCGCACGCCGATGGGCTCGGCGCGCGTGCGCACCACCTCGAGGGTCTGCGGCAAGACGTCGTCGGCGACGAAGAAGGTGGTCGCCGCGCTCCTGCCGACGCGCAGTGCGAGCGTCATCGCTTCCGCGGCGGCGGTCGCCTCGTCGAGCATCGACGCGCCCGCGATGGCCATGCCCGTCAAGTCGCAGACCATGGTCTGGAAGTTGACCAGCGCCTCCAGGCGCCCTTGCGCGATTTCCGCCTGGTAGGGGGTGTACGCGGTGTACCAGGCCGGGTTTTCGAGCACGTTGCGCAAGATCACGCCGGGGGTATGCGTGCCGTGGTAACCCTGGCCGATGAAGCTCTTGAGCACCCGGTTGCGGCCGGCGATCTGCCGCAGCTCTGCAAGTGCCTGCGCTTCGGTCACAGCGGGCGGAAGCTGCATCGCCGCGTGCCGCGCGATCC
>JALYHO010000133.1 GCA_030776545.1 Pseudomonadota bacterium
CGCCAACCCGGACCCGGCCTCGACCTCCGCCGGCCGCGCAGCCCGGATCTCGGCGCGTTCGGGCTCGCGATCCTCCACCCGTCCCAGCGGCTTCTCGACCACGCTGTCGGGCAGCGCGGTGATGACGTCGTACTCGGCGATCGGCCGGGCCCAGGCGTCGCCGCGCTTCTTGAAGAGGATCCACTGGTCTTGCTTGGCAGCGCCGGGCTTGGAGATGCGGACCAGCTCCCACAACCCGGCGAGCTTCTGGCCGTGCAGCTTGAACAGGACCTTGCCCTTGGCCATTCCTGCGCGCGGATCGCCCACGGGTTCCCAGGTGCCTCGATCCCAGACGATGACGGTGCCGGCACCGTATTGCTTGGCGGGGATGGTTCCTTCGAAGGTGTTGTAGGCCAGCGGGTGGTCTTCGACATGGATGGCCATCGACTTCACCGCCGGATCGAAGCTCGGGCCTTTCGGCACCGCCCACGACAGCATCACCCCGTCCAGTTCCAGTCGGAAGTCGTAGTGCAGGCGACTGGCCCAATGTTTTTGAACGACGAAGGCGAGATCGGTCGGCTCCGCAGCGCTGCGCGGGGCCGCCGCGGCCGCCGCCCCCGGAGGCTCGGACGTGACCTTGAAGTCGCGCTTGGCGTGGTAGGCGGCGAGCGGGGCATCCGGTGCGCGCGTCGGCGCCGACGCCTTCCTGGCGCGGGCGCGGGGGGTCTTCGCGGTCGACACCTCCACCCACACCGGAGCGTGGTCGCTGGGCTCGTCGTTGCCGCGCATGCCCTGGTCGACGCCGGCATCGACCAGGCGCAGGCCGGGGCCGAGCAGCACGTGGTCGATGCGCAGGCCCGCGTTGCGGGGCCACCGGTTCCTCAGGTAGTCCCAGAACGTGTACACGCGGTCATTCGGATAGCGAGCGCGCAGCGCATCGGTCCAGCCTTGTGCGAGCAGCCGTGCGTAGGCGTCGCGGGCCTGCGGCTGAAGCAGCGCGTTGTCCTTCCAGTGGTCGGGGGAGTAGATGTCGGCATCGGTCGGAACGACGTTGAAGTCGCCCGCCAGCACGACCGGGCTGCCGCTTCCGATGAGCGCGCCTGCGTGCTGGATGAGGCGCTCGAACCAGGCGAGCTTGTAGTCGAACTTCGGGCCCGGCCAGGGGTTCCCGTTGGGCAGGTAGAGACAGACCACCGCGATGCCGTTGATCGCGGCTTCCAGGAACCGGGCCTGCTTGTCGGCGGGGTCGCCCGGGAGGGTGCGGCGGATCTCGATCGGTTCGAAACCTCGGGACAGCAGAG
Organism: Pseudomonadota bacterium; assembly: GCA_030776545.1. Classification (GTDB taxonomy): domain Bacteria; phylum Pseudomonadota; class Gammaproteobacteria; order Burkholderiales; family Burkholderiaceae_C; genus LMDS01. The sequence goes on from JALYHO010000133.1 coordinate 1,281, forward strand.
CCACCCCGTTCCAGGTCCGCTGACCTGCCACCAGGCAGCGGTATCCCGCCGCTTCGAGCTCGGCGCGAGGAAATGCTGCCGTCTCGGTCTTGAGTTCCTGAAGCGCGACGATGTCGGGGCGGGTGGCCTCGAGCCAGGCCAGCAACTGAGGCAGTCGCTTCCTGACGTTGTTGACGTTCCAGGTGGCGACCCGCAAGTCAGCCGCTCGTTCTCAAAAGCGCCACGACGCCCGCGTCACCGAGGGGGCCATCCTCGCTCGAGACGATGCGGTTGCGGTCCTGACCGCCGGGCGGCGCACTGGGTCGTTCCATGGGCGAAGAGGATACATGCGCGGCGAATGATCGGGAACCCGAGGGAACGCCCCCGTCGGTCATGGCCCGCGGCGCCGGCCGCGGGTCATGGTGCCGGCCAATCGAAGATCATGGCGCCGGCGGTCCACTTGCGCCCGGGCGCGGTCCACGGCGTGGGTGCCTGCAGCGTCGACATCAACGCTTCCCATTCCACCAGACGCGGGTCCGTCGCTTCGGCCTGCGCCATGCGCGCCGCGTCGAAACGCGTGTCGTCGGTTTCCATGAGCATGCACAGGCGGGTGCCCAGGCGCCAGATCTGCATGCCCACGACGCCGCTTTCGCGCAGGTGGCGCTGGACGTCGTCCCATACGGCGCGGTGGTGCGCCTCGTATTGCGCGATCAGCGCCGGGTCGTCCTTCAAGTCGAGAAACAGGCAGTGCCGCATGGCGGTCTCCTTGGCGTCAGGGCAAGGCGCGATCGAGGTGCACGTAGCCGCCGTCGGGATGCAGCCACTGGCCCGTGGTGTGCGAGGAGCGCGCGCTGAGAAGGAAGACGACGAGGTCGGCGATTTCGCTGTCGGTGGTCATGCGCCGGCCGAGCGGGATGCGGTCCTTGATCTGGCGCAGCGCCTGGTCGGGGTCGGGGCGGGTGCGCAGCCACTGGGCGTACATCGGTGTCATGACTTCGGCCGGCAGCACCGCGTTGACCCGCACGCCGTCGCCCGCGAGCGACGCCGCCCACTCGCGCGTCAACCCCAGCAGCGCGGCCTTGGCGGCGACGTAGCCGCTCGTGCCACCCTGTCCGGTGAGGGCGGTTTTCGAGGCGATGTTGACGATCGCGCCGCGGCGTGCCTTGAGTTGCTCGACGCACAGGTGCGCCATCACGTAGCAGTGCACCAGGTTGGCCTCGAGCGAACGCATGAAGGCCGAACGGCCGGCGTCCAGGCCCACGTTGTCGTTGACGCCGGCATTGTTCACCAATGCGTCGATGCGGCCGTGCCGGGCGATCGTCCGGGCCACGGCGTCGCTGCAGGCCGCGTCGTCGGACAGGTCGAGCTGGACGTAGCCGAAGTCGGGACAGTGCGCGGCGAGCTGCGCGGCGCGCTCGGCGTCCAGGGGAGCGCGGTCGAAGACGACGGGAGTCGCATGCTCGCGGGCGAGCTGCGTGGCGATGGCCGCTCCGATCCCGGCCGCGCCGCCCGTGACGATGACGACCTTGTTGCGCAGGTGCAGGTCCATGGCCGGGCGTCAGCCGCGAAACAGATAGCGTTCGATCGACGCCGGCTTCATCTCGATCGAATAGCCGGGTCGCGTCGGCGGCATGTAGGCGGAGCCGCGCATGACGCAGGGGTCGACGAAATGCTCGTGCAGGTGGTCGACATACTCGATCACGCGGCCTTCCCGGGTGCCCGCGATGCACAGCCAGTCGATCATCGACAGGTGCTGCACGTACTCGCACAGCCCGACGCCGCCCGCATGCGGGCACACCTTGAGGCCGTGCTTGGCGGCCATCAGCATGACCGCCAGCACCTCGTTGACGCCGCCGAGCCGGCACGCGTCGATCTGCACGATGTCGAGTGCGCCGCCGACGATGAATTGCTTGAACATGATGCGGTTCTGGCACATCTCGCCGGTGGCGACCAGCATCGACCCCCGCATGGCCTCGCGGATGCGGCGATGGCCCGCGATGTCGTCGGGGCTGGTCGGTTCCTCGATGAACCAGGGCCGCGCGAAGGCGAGCTGCGGCAGCCACGCCAGGGCCTCGTCGACGTCCCAGACCTGGTTGGCATCGATCATCAGGTGGCGGTCCGGGCCCAGCTCCTCGCGGGCGATGCGCAGGCGCCGGATGTCGTCGGGCAGGTCGCGCCCGACCTTCAGCTTGACGTGCGAATAGCCCGCTTCGACGGCTTCGCGCAAGAGTCGGCGCAGCTTGGCGTCCTCGTAGCCGAGCCAGCCAGCCGACGTCGTGTAGGACGGGTAGCCTCCGGCGAGCAGCTCGGCGCGCCGTTCGGCCTTGCCGACCGAACGCTCGCGCAACAGGGCCAAGGCCTCGTCCGGCGTGATGCAGTCGGTGATGTAGCGGAAGTCGATCAGCCGCACGATCTCCTCCGGGCTCATGTCAGCCACGAGCTGCCAGACCGGCTTGCCCTCTGCCTTGGCCCACAGGTCCCAGGCCGCGTTGACGACGGCGCCGGTGGCGAGATGGATCGCGCCCTTGTCGGGTCCGATCCACCGCAGTTGGCTGTCGGAGGTGACGTGGCGCCAGAACCGGCCCATGTCCGCGGCGATCCAGGCCAGGTCGAGGCCGACCACCAGGTGTTGCATGGCGTGGATGGCCGCGCAGACGATGTCGTTGCCGCGTCCGATCGTGAACGTGAGCCCGTGGCCTTCGAGGCCAGGGACGTCGGTCTCGAGCACGACGTAGGCGGCCGAGTAGTCCGGATCCGGATTCATCGCGTCGGAGCCGTCGAGGGCGTGCGAGGTCGGAAAGCGCACGTCGCGCACGCGCATGGAACGAATGGTCGTCATGCGGCCACCGTGCGCTGGCGCTGCACACCCAGACCCTGTATGCCCAGGCGCATGGTCTGACCGGCAACGAGATAGCGCGGCGGCTTTTGGCCGAGACCGACCCCGGGGGGCGTGCCGGTGGAGATGATGTCGCCCGGTTGCAGGCTCATGAAGCGGCTCAGATGGCTCACGAGCTCGGCGACCTGGAACACCATCGTGCGCGTGTTGCCGTTCTGGAAGCGATGGCCGTCGACTTCGAGCCAGAGGTCGAGGGCCTGCGGGTCGGGCACCTCGTCGGCGGTGACCAGCCAGGGTCCGATCGGGCCGAAGGTGTCGTGGCCCTTGCCTTTGTCCCACTGGCCGCCGCCGCGTTCGAGCTGCACCTCGCGCTCTGAGACGTCGTTGACGACGCAATACCCGGCGACGTGCGCGAACGCGTCGGCCGGCTCGATGTAGCGCCCCCCGGTGCCGATGACGACCCCCAATTCGACCTCCCAGTCGGTGCGCGTGGAGCCGCGCGGGATCTCGACGTCGTCGTCCGGCCCGACGATGGCGCTCGTCCACTTCGAGAACACCACCGGTTCGGTCGGCAACGCCATGCCGGATTCCGCCGCGTGGTCGGCGTAGTTCAGGCCGATGCAGATGAACTTGCCCACGGCCCCGACGCAAGGCCCGAGCCGCAGGCCGTCCTGGGGCGTGCCGGGCACGAGCGGCAGCGTGGTGATGTCGATCTGGCGCAGGCGCGCCAGGCCGGCGGCGGTCAGGACCTCGC
>JALYHO010000134.1 GCA_030776545.1 Pseudomonadota bacterium
CGTCCTCGACCCGCTTTTTCAGTTCCTCGAGGCGGCTGACCTCGGCCCGCCGCTGTTCGGCCTTGAGTGCCTTGAGCTGTATCGTCTTGCGCGCCGCGTCGATGTCGCCGGCCTTGACCTGGCCGGAGGTGCGCGACAGGTCGGTGCCGCCGCCCTTGACGACGCTCGAGGAATCGCCCGAGCCGCTGCCACCGTTCAACAGCGAGACCTTCAACGGCGAATTGAAGAAGTCGGCAATGCCCTTCTTGTCGCCTTCGGTGGTCGAGCCGAGCAGCCACATCAGCAGGAAAAACGCCATCATGGCGGTGACGAAGTCGGCGTAGGCGATTTTCCAGGCACCGCCATGGGCGGCATGGCTCGCCTTCTTCACCCGCTTGATGATGATGGGCTGGAGCTTTTTCGAGTCGCCGCTCATGCCTTTTTGCCCTTGACGTGGCCTTCGAGCTCGGCGAAGGTGGGTCGGTCACCCGAATACAGCACCTTGCGGCCGAATTCCACTGCCACTTGCGGGGCGTAGCCCTGCATGCTGGCCAACAGCGTGGTCTTGATGCATTGCAGTTCCTTGGAGCCGTCTTCGACTTTTTGCTCGAGCAGGCCGCCGAGCGGCTCGACGAAGCCGTAGGCCAGCAAGATGCCGAGGAAGGTGCCGACCAGCGCCGAGCCGATCATGCCGCCGAGCACCGCCGGCGGCTGGCCGACCGACCCCATCGTGTTGACCACGCCCAGGACCGCCGCGACGATGCCGAATGCCGGCAGACCCCCCGCCAGGCGCGCGATCGCCGCGACCGCGGCGTGCTCCTCGACGTGGTGCGTCTCGATCTCGCTGTCCATCAGGCTTTCGATCTCGTGGGCGTTGAGGTTGCCCGAGACCATCATCCGCAGGTAGTCGGTGATGAACTCGACCACGTGGTGATCGCTGCCGACGGTCGCGTACTTCTGGAAGATCGGCGAGCTGTGCGGTTCTTCGACGTCCTTCTCGATCGACATCAAGCCTTCCTTGCGGGCTTTTTGCAGGATGTCGTAGAGCAGCGCCATCATTTCCATGTAGCGCGCCTTGCTGTATTTGCTGCCCTTGAAGCATTTGCCCAGGCCCGCGAGCGAGGCCTTGATCACCTTCATCTGGTTGTTCGCCAGGAACGCGCCGAGAGCCGCGCCCAGGATGGTGATCAATTCGAACGGCAAGGCGTGGACGATCACGGCGATGTTGCCGCCGTGAGCGATGTACACCCCGAAGATGCACGCCAGTGCCAAGCCCCAGCCGACGAGAACGAACATGGTGTGTTGAATGATCCGATTGAACCGGCGCGCCAACGCTGGCGCCCCCTGCCTTGCCCGCTTTATCGGTCGGATGAAGCGACGCTTGAGTTTGCGGCCTTGGCCGGCGCGGCGATGCCGGCATCAAGCCGACTTTGACCCGCCAATAAAAAAACGGGCCCCGAAGGGCCCGTTCAAAGACACAGGAATGTGCCAGGAGGAGACAAGCAATGAAAAACAGGATCGATGCAGAACGCTTTCAATCGGTCTATCGGCCGGCGCGGCGCCGACTTGAGCCGGGCCGGGTCGATCAGTGCATCTGGATGCCGCCGACCGCCTTGCCCTTGCCGGCACGCGCCGGCGGGGAGCACAAGCCGCACACGTAGTGCTTGGCGATCTCATGCGGATGGGTGACGAAGTGGCCGCTGCACCTGGAACACTTCGTCATGGTCAGCATGCCGTTGTCGACGAACTTCACCAGGCGCCAGGCCCGGGTCACCGAGAGCAGCGCTTCCAGGCCCTGGGCCTGGGTCTGCTCCTGGTAGAGCTGGTAGGCCTTGATGACGGTGTCGATCTCGTCGATCTCGGCGACTTTGTTCAGGTACTCGTGGATGTTGAGAAACAGCGACGCGTGGATGTTGGGCTGCCAGGTCATGAACCAGTCGGTCGAGAAGGGCAGCTGGCCCTTGCTCGGCGACTTGCCCGACACTTCCTTGTAGAGGCGCAGCAAGCGCTCATACGACAGGTCGGTCTCGGACTCCAGCACCTGCAAGCGCGCCCCGAGGTTGATCAAGGTGACGGCACGGCTGATCTGCTTGGCTTCAGTGAGGATGCTCTTGGTCCGCATGGTGGGGGCTCCTGGCGTGTTGTTCTTATGGGCTCAGGCGGCTTCCTGATGGCGACCGGCCATCAGGATCGAGGCGTGCAGGCGCGACGTGGTGTCGTTGGCGGCGCCCTTGCCGTGGTTGGTGAGCAACCCCCAGACCAGGTCGTCGTCCATGCGGAAACGGCACAGCAAGGTGTTGCCCGACGCCACCTTCATCATTTGTGCCGGGGTCAGCAGCGCGATCATGGCCGCGCTTTCTTCGCTGATTCCCAGGCGGTAGAGCGACTGCTCCTTGTCGGCGCGGATGAGGCTCTGGGCGAGCATCAAATAGGAAAGGTTGGCTTCGCGAATTTCGGTCAGGATCTGGTCAGCGTTCATGTCTGGCTCCGTGGGTCTGCGTGTCTGGGTGGGCGTGGCGGCTGTACTGCTCTGGTCGATCTCGGCGGTGACGTTGTTTCACCGTGAAGCGAATTGTGAAGACGAGAAATGGTCTGAAACATCAGGCCAACTCTGTGGGTTGAGTCCAGGTTCTTCTGCGGCGGCTGTAAGGGAACTTCTTACGTTTGGCCAACTTTCGCGTCCCGAGGCCGGCGCATCGGGCCAAAAATGCGGCGGGAACGGCCCGCTACTCGTCCGATCGTGGCATGTGTCACGGGACCAAGATGGCGGCATGAATTCATCCGTCCTGTCGCCTGCACGCCCGCCCGTCCTGCATCCCGGCCCGGATGCCCTGCCGGGCCCGCTACGAGCCAAACTTCTGGATCGGCTGCCGGCGGCGTGCCGGGTGCTGGTGCTCGGCGAGGCGGACCCATCGTTCGCGACGGCCTACGTTCGACGCCACCCCGGCGCGAGCGTTTCGCGGACCGACTCGGCGGCCGCCGACTGCGATCTGGTGGTGCTGCCGGACGGCCTCGACCGGATCGAGGAAGACCTGCTGCCCCTGCTGAAGCGATTGGCCACCCAATGCCCCGCCGCGGCGCGCCTCTACATCGAATTTGCCGGCCCGCATGCGGTGGGACCCGAGGCGGACCCGGTCTCCTCCACCGACCACGCGGCCCAGGCCCGCCGCGGGTCGCGCGCTGCGCTCTGCATGGTGTTGATGGACGCGGGCTGGATGCCACACGCGGCGGACTACACCATCCGGCCCGGAACGCGTCAGAACATCGACGGGATCCTGGTCGAAGCGACCCGGCCATTCGATGCCGCGGGACCAGGGCTGCCTCCCGCGGCTTCGCCGGCCAATTTTGCGGTCGTCGTACCGACCACCCGGCCGGAAGAACTCCAACTCAACGTGAACGATTCGCCTGGCCTCGGCGAAGTGCGGGCGCCCATCTATGCCATCCACGAGGCCAGTTCGCCCGCCGACGCCCTCGACACGGCGCTGCCTCACCTGAGCCAGGACTGGGTACTGCTGTGTCATCAGGATGTCTATTTTCCGGAGGGCTTCGGCAAGCGCCTCAGCGCCGAACTGGCGGCCATTCCGGCCGCGGAGCGGGACCGCACCTTGATCGGCTTCGTCGGCATCGCCGCCGACGCGCAGCAAGGCGGCTTCGGCAAGGCCGGCTTCATGATCGACCGCCTGAACCGGATGGACCACCCGGCCTCGACCACCGCCGTGTCGATCGACGAGGCCGCGCTGGTGCTGTCGCGCCAATCGCTGCACCGGATCGATCCGGCCATGGGATGGCACCTGTGGGCAACCGACCTGTGCCTGACGTCCATTTGCCAGCACGAGGTGTTCCCGCGCATCGTGCGCCTGCCGCTGTTCCACAATTCGTCCAACGACAGCCTGTTGACCGACTCGTTCCAGGCGTCGGCCGATCGCCTGCTGCAAAAATTCCCCGACTTCGGTCCGATTCCGACCCTCTGCGGCACGCTGCAGGCCGCGGGGCCGACGCTGGCGCCCGTGGCG
>JALYHO010000135.1 GCA_030776545.1 Pseudomonadota bacterium
GTGGGTCAGGTACCAGGCGCCGGCCCCGAGCAATCCCAGCCCGATCAGGGCGACGGTGCTGCCCAGCCATGCGCGTCGTTTCGGGACGGCGGTCAGCGGGTCGGGCGTGGAGCGTCGTTGTTCATCCATGGGGATACGAATTCTGCGGGTTGCGCCGGCCGCGCGCGGGGGGCATCGGCGCCTTATTGTTCAGCAAGTCTCGTTCGGGGCGCAGCTCTCGATCCAACGCCGCCCGACGCCTCGCGCCGCCGCGCTTCGAAGGGGTAAACACCATGTTGACGCCTGCAAAGCGGGACAACTAATCTTTACCGCGCTGGCGAGCCGTTCGCGCGTCCGGCGTGCATCATGACCGAGAGACTTCGTGGCAAGACCGCGTTCGTGACCGCCGCCGGTCAAGGCATCGGCCGGGCCACCGCCCTGGCATTCGCCCGGGAGGGCGCGCGAGTGATCGCGACCGACATCGACGCAAGCCTGCTCGCGCCACTGGAGGCCCTTGGCTGCAGCACCCACCGCCTGGACGTCACCGACGCCAACGCCGTCGCGCAGGCGGCGAACGCCGCGGGCCCCGTTCAGGTGCTGTTCAACGGGGCAGGCTATGTGCATGCCGGCACGATCCTCGACTGCGACGACCACGCCTTCGAGTTCTCCTTCGACCTCAACGTGCGGGCAATGTACCGCATGACCCGCGCCTTCCTGCCGGCGATGCTCGCGCAGGGCACCGGGTCGATCATCAACATGGCATCGGTCGCGGGCAGCATCAAGGGCGCGCCCAACCGCTTCGTGTACGGCGCCACCAAGGCGGCGGTGATCGGCATGACCAAGTCGATCGCGGCCGACTTCATCACCCGCGGGGTGCGCTGCAACGCGATCTGCCCGGGAACGGTCGAGTCGCCCTCGCTGCGGCAACGCATGACCGCGCTCGCCCAGTCCAGCGGTCAGACGATCGAACAGGCCGAAGCCTGGTTCGTCGCGCGCCAGCCCATGGGCCGAATCGGCAAAGCCGCGGAAATCGCCGCCTTGGCCGTCTACCTGGCGTCCGACGAATCGGCCTTCACGACCGGCACCGCCCAGGTGATCGACGGCGGCTGGTCCAACTGAGCCGGCGCCGCACGGGTCGCGCCAGGGTTCAGGCTTACGCGGCCGCCTCGGCGGTGCTGACAAACACGAGCGCCGACCTGCCTGTGACCAGGTAGGACCTGTCCGCGTCGAACCTCGCGGGCTCGGCGTCGGGCTGGGCGGTGTCGATCATCCGCGACCAGGCCGTGCCATGCGGGACGGGGGGCAGCTTGAATTCGACCACGTCGTGCCACGCGTTGAAGACCAGCAGCACGCTCGCGTCGTCGCTCGCCCGCATGATGCCCGAGCGTTGGGCCCGGCCGTCGATCAGCATGCCCAGGCACAGCGTGCGCTCGTCGGCCCATTGTTCGGCTTGCATTTCCTGGCCGTCGGGGCTGAGCCAGGTGAGGTCCTTGACACCGAGTTCCTCGTTCCACTCGCCCACCAGGAAACGCGAGCGGCGCAACACCGGGAAGCGCTCGCGCAAGGCGATCAGGCGCGCGCTGAAGTCGGCCAGCGCTTCGCCGCTGGCATCGATGCCGCGCCAGTCGACCCACGAAATCTCGTTGTCCTGGCAGTAGGCGTTGTTGTTGCCGCGCTGGCTGCGTCCGAACTCGTCACCGGCCAGCAGCATCGGCGTGCCTTGCGCAAGCAGCAGGGTCAACAGCAAATTGCGCTGTTGACGGGCGCGCAGGGTCAGCACATCGACGTCGTCGGTCGGCCCCTCGGCGCCGCAGTTCCACGAGAGGTTGTTGCTGTGGCCGTCGCGGCCGTCCTCGCCGTTGGCCTCGTTGTGCTTGTCGTTGTAGCTCACCAGATCGGCGAGCGTGAAGCCGTCGTGGGCCGTGATGAAGTTGACGCTCGCCCAGGGCCTGCGGCCGCGCCGGTTGAACTTGTCGCCGCTGGCCGTCAAGCACGCGGCAAGCTTGGGCGTGGTGCCCGGCTCCCCTTTCCAATACGCGCGCACGGTGTCGCGAAAGCCGTCGTTCCATTCGGCCCAGCCGGGCGGGAAACCGCCGACCTGATAGCCGCCCGGGCCGCAGTCCCAAGGCTCGGCGATGAGCTTGACGCTGGACAGCACCGGGTCCTGCCGGCAGCTGTCGAGGAAACCACCCCCCTGGTCGAATCCATGGGGCTCGCGTCCGAGGATGGTGGCCAGATCGAAGCGAAATCCATCGACCCGCATCTCGGCCACCCAGTAGCGCAGGCTGTCGGTCACCATCTGCAGCACGCGGGGGTGGCTCAGGTTGAGCGTGTTGCCGGTGCCGGTGTCGTTGATGTAGTAGCGCGGCTCGTCGGGCATCAGCCGGTAGTAGCTGGCGTTGTCGATGCCCTTGAAGGAGAGCGTGGGACCCAGCTCGTTGCCCTCGGGCGTGTGGTTGTAGACCACGTCGAGGATGACCTCGAGGCCGGCGTCGTGGAAGCGCTCGACCATGGCCTTGAATTCATCGATGTCGGGCCGGGCGAAGTAGCGCGGGTCGGCGGCGAAGAACCCGATGGTGTCGTAACCCCAGAAATTGGTCAGCCCCTTTTCCAGCAGAAACGGTTGATTCAGAAAGGTTTGTATGGGCAGCAATTCGACACTGGTCACGCCCAGCTTGCGGATGCGATCCAGCACCACGGGCTCGCCCAACCCGGCGAACGTGCCGCGCAAGGCGTCGGGCACATCGGGATGGTTGCGGGTGTAGCCGCGCACGTGGGTTTCGTAGAGCACGGTGCGGTCCCAGGGCACCCGCGTGCCGCCGTGAGGCTGCTTCCACGCGAAATGCGAGTCGACCACGACGCATTTGGGGACGAAGGGGGCGCTGTCCCGCTCGTCGAAACTCAGGTCGGCGTCGGGATGGCCGACGGTATAGCCGAACAACTCGTCGCACCACACCAGGTCGCCGACATGGGCCTTCGCGTAGGGATCCAGCAAGAGCTTGTTCGGATTGAACCGGTGGCCGAGCTCCGGATGGTAGGGACCGTGAACGCGGTAACCGTAGCGAGTGCCTGGACCGAGGCCTCGGATGCAGCCGTGCCAGACCTCGTCGGTGTATTCCGGCAGCGCGATGCGCGCGATTTCATTGGCGCCGCTTTCGTCGAACAGGCAGACCTCGACGCGGGTGGCATGGGCCGAGAAGATCGCGAAATTGACCCCCTCGCCGGTGTAGGTGGCCCCGCGAGGGTGAGGCGCGCCTTCTTCCAGGCGGGTGAGATCGAAGGGTGCGGTCATGGACGGGTTCCGGGCGGTTGGCAAACGTCCCGAGACTGTCGCTTCGGCGGATCCCGAACGCAAGCGGCCCAGGGCACCAGGACCGGCAGGCGGTGTCCTACAGCCGGCGCCCCGGAGGCCGCCGACGCTCGAGAAACCCGACTACTGGGAGACTCCCAGATTCATCATGAGCTTCAGGTATTCAAGGCGCGCGTGCAACTCGGTGAGCTCGCGCCGCAACTTGAGCCAGCGACGAACTTGTTCGTCGTCGACCGCATGCGAAGGGGCGAGGGGAGGCTGCTGGCGGGGTGCGGGTGGGTTCATGTGCAGGGTCCGACGAGTTCGGCATGCGCCATGTTCGCGACCCCCGCGTTCCGGGTCAACCCCGCGTTCGGGTGCAGCCCGGGCCGAGGACGGCCCGGACCCCCCGGTCGCTGAGCATTTCAGCGCGCGGCGTGCCCGCCTAGCTGCGAACGCGGGCGCTGCGGGTTTCGGGGGGCAGCCGACGCGCGACCTTCACGCCGTCTTCGCCGACGGCGCTGCCGACGACGAACGCATGCGGTTCGCTCCAGCCCGTGGCGGCTTGGCCGCGAACGAGGTCGGTGGTCCGAATGCGGCCTTCGGTGAGTTGAACATAGCCCTGGGGCACGTCGAGGTGGTCGAGTCCGGTCATGAGGAAGCGCGAGTGAATGAATCCCCGATTGTCCAACAACCCTGGCCGACCGCGCGGGAGTGCATCACGAACACCCGAAAGCAAGGTGTGCCGGGTCGCGGCGAACGTTCGATAATGGCCCCTCGTCCGTGACCCCAGCCGCGCCGCCGCCATGTTTGAACGAGTGTTAGCAGCGATCGTCATCGCCTTTTGCGTCCTCATGCTGTTGCGGCTTGCGCTGGGCGCGCGCCGGCGCAAGCGTTTCGATGCGTTTTTTCGGCGCCTCGGGTTGCGCCTGCGGCATGTCGGATACTCGTGGTGGCGCTGGCGGGAAACGCAACGCCAGTCGGTGGCGGCGCGCAAGGTCGCGGACGAATTGATCCGGCGCGCGCGCGATCGTGGCGAGTGGGACGGAAACGTCTATACGCCCAAGTCGTTTCGCAAGCCGCCGCGCGACAAGATGCATTGAACGCGCATCGCGAGTCGCGTCGACGGTCGTCAGCGGCACGTGGCAACGGGCGTTCGCTGACCTGTCAACCCATCATGTAGGATCCGCTCTTGAACCACACTCCCGAGCATTGGTCGGCCGATTCGGGTCATCGCGACGTCGTCAAGCTCGACATCCCCGCCGATGCGGCGCGTGAGCGGCACTTCGAGATCTATGTGCGTTTGGTCGCCACGAACAAGGCAGCGCGGCGCGGTGCCAGCCACATGCTGAAGGTATGGGTCGATGGCGCGCTCGAGTGGTCACGCAGCGCGCTCATACCGGTCGATTCCACCGACACGCTCGAACTGCGCCTGCGCCGCGTCGTGCCGGTCGGGCGGCCGCTGCGTCTCTCGGCGAGTTGCGAACTGCGCGGCGCGCATCGCGGCGCGTTGACGATCACCGCCGATGAAGACTGACTTCGCGCTGGAACGCCCATGTCACGACCTGCCACCCTCATCGTCCGCCGCCTGCACGGCCTCACGCCGGCCGAGCACCAGGGCCTCGCGGACGTGCTTCTCGACTGCGTCGAGGGGGGAGCCTCGATCGGCTTCATGCTGCCGCTCTCGCGCCCACAGGCCAGCGAGTTCTGGCGCCGCATCGGCGTCGAGACGACCCACGGAACTCGCGCCTTGCTGGTCGCGGAGGACGCCAGCGGCATCGTCGGCACGACGCAACTGATCCTGGCCCAGCCGGACAATCAACCGCACCGCGCCGACCTCGCGAAAATGATGGTCCACCGGCGCGCACGACGCGGTGGCGTGGGGGCCCGGCTGCTGCAGGCGGCAGAGCGCCTCGCGGTGGACCATGCCCGCACGCTGCTGGTCCTGGACACCGCCAGCCCGGAGGCCGAGAGGCTCTACGTCCGCCACGGCTGGCAGCGTTGCGGCACGGTTCCGGGGTACGCGCTGCGCCCCGGAGGGGGCCTGTGCGACACCACCTTCTACTATCGGCAGCTCGCCCCGTCCGATGTTTGATTTTCTCGACGGGTTCCCGACGCCGGAGCGGATCGGCACCGAGCTGCAGGACTGGCTGGTGCACCAGGCCCTGCCGCGCTGGATCGAGACCGGCATCGACCGTGAGCGGGGCGGGTTCTTCGAGCGCCTCGACCGCTCGGGACGAGCCGTCGAGGCGCCCCGCCGCACCCGGGTGGTGGCGCGCCAGATCTACGTCTTTGCCACCGCGGCCCGGCGCGGCTGGCATGAAGAGGCCGACCGCTGGGTCGAGCACGGCCTGCGGTTCCTGTGCGAGCGCCTGCGTCTCGCGGACGGCACCTTCGCCAGATCCATCGCCGTCGACCGCCGCGGCGGGGACTCGTCGTTCGATCTCTATGAGCAGGCCTTCGCGCTCTTCGCGCTTGCCAGCGCCTGCCGCGGCCGTCCCGACCGGGCGGCACTGCGTGGCATGGCCGAAGAGCTGCTGGCGACCCTGCGTGAAAATTTCGCGCACCCGCACGCCGGCTTCGAAGAGGCCAGGCCGCGCACCTTGCCATTGCGCGCGAACCCGCACATGCACCTGCTCGAAGCCGCCCTGGCCTGGGTCGAGATTTCCCACGGAGACGACCGCACGGTCTGGGTCGAACTCGCCGATGAATTGGTCGCGCTCTGCCTGGACCGCTTCGTCGCCCCGAAGAACGGCGCGCTGCGTGAGAACTTCGACGGCGACTGGCGGCCCCTGTCGGGACCCGCCGGCCAGCTGGTCGAGCCGGGGCACCAGTTCGAATGGGCCTGGCTGCTGGGACGCTGGGCCGAGTCGGCCAGGGGGCAAGCACCGGCATGCGCGGCAGCCCGTCGGTTGCGCGAGCTGGGCGAGGCGCACGGTGTGGACGGCTCACGCGGGGTCGCCGTCAATGCCCTCGACACCGCGCTCGCGACCACCGACGCGGCGGCCAAGCTATGGCCGCAAACGGAACGGGTCAGGGCCTGGGTTCAGGCCTGGTCTCAGGCCGACACGCCTTCGGACGCGGCGCTCGCCCGCGGGCGCCTGGTCGAAGCGGCCCGCGGCTTGGCGCGCTATCTGCTGCCTGCGCCGGCCGGCTTGTGGGAGGAACAGATGGGGCCGGACGGGCGCTTCGACGGTCAGGAAAGCCGAGCCAGCAGCCTCTATCACATCGTGGCCGCGATCGAGTCCTGGCCAGCCCCGGCGGTCGGATCGGGCTGAGGCCGCATCGAGCCCCACCGTCGCTCCCGCCTACCTGTTGACCCACAGGGTGGATACCCTCCCCGTGGCGCGAAATTTGCATCGCTTGTCCTACCAGCGGCCCGTCGGGCCGGCGAGGGGCAGTACGGATGGACAGGGATATCGAACGCGCGCGACGTTGGCGCGCGGCACTCAGGGCGGTGGCGGCCCTGCTGCTCGGCGCAGTCTTCATCGTCATGTGGATGACCAGCGGGCCGCAGGCTTGATGCCGGTGGGGTCTCCCTGCCGCCGGTCGCTCAGCGGAACATGAGGTGCGGCAGCCAGAGGGTCAGGGCCGGCCAGTAGGTGACCACCACCAGGAACCCGATCATGGTCAAGAGCCAGGGGCCGACCGCGATCGTCAGCTCGGTGATGCCCATCTTGGTGATGCCCGAGGCCACGTACAGGTTCAAGCCGACCGGCGGGTGACACAGGCCGACTTCCATGTTGACTGCCATCAAGATGCCGAAGTGGACCGGATCGACCCCCAGCTTGACGGCCACCGGGAAGAGGATGGGCGCCATGATCAGGACGATCGCCGCGGGGTCCATGAAGTTGCCGGCCGCCAACAGGATCAGGTTGACCAGCAGCAGGAAAACGACCAGTCCGAAGCCCTGGCTGGTCATCCAGGCCGCCATCGCCTGCGGGATCTGCTCGCTCGTCATCAGGAAGCTGAACAGCACCGCATTGGTGATGATGTAGAGCAGCATCGAACTCATCGCCGCCGCGCTGAGCAACGACTTGGGCACGTCGCTCAGTTTCAGGTCCTTATAGACGAAAACGGAGATGAAGAACGCGTAGACCGCGGCCATCGCCGCCGCCTCGGTCGGCGTGAAGGCGCCGCTGTAGATGCCGCCGATCACGACCACGATCAGCAGCAATCCCCAAACGCTCTCGCGAAACGCCTTCCAACGTTCGCCCCATGTCGCGCGCGGCATGCGCGGGTAGTCGTGTTTCTTGGCCCGATACCAGGTGGTGATGCCCAGCAGCACCGACAGGCACAGGCCCGGCACCACGCCCGCCATGAACAGCTGCCCGACCGAAGCCGAACTCACGGGCTCGCCTGTCGGGCCGGTGGCGTTCATGCCGGCGGTGGCGATGGCGTACATCACCAGGTTGATGGACGGCGGAAACAAGATGCCGAGTGCGCCCGAGGTGGTGATCACCCCGGCGCCGAAGCGCTTCGGGTAGCCCGCCTTGAGCATCGCCGGCAGCATGATCGAGCCCACGGCGACGACGGTCGCGACCGACGAGCCGGAAATCGCGGCGAAGAGCGCGCAGGCCATCACCCCGGCCAGGCCCATGCCGCCGTACCAGTGGCCGATCATCGACGTGCAAAAATTGATCATCCGTTTGGCGACGCCGCCATGGGTGAGGAAATTGCCGGCCAGGATGAAGAAGGGGATGGCCATGACCTCGAACTTCTCGATGCCCGTGAAGAGCTTCAGCGCGACCGACTCGATCGGCACCTGGGTCAGGGTGAACAGGAAGGTCAGGACCGTCAGGCCGAGCGAGATGCTGATGGGCATGCCGGTCAGCATCAGCAGCAGCAGCAGGGCGAAGATGATGAGCGTGTTCATGGCCGGCTCCCCGGTGTCTCGTGGCCCTGGGCCGCCGCGGCAGCCGGGCTTTCGGCCACCACCCGGTCGAGGTCGACCGGTTCGACGCCCTTGACCGCGTGGTCCGCGTGCGGCACCTCACCCGTGCGCCAGAATCCCCACGCGACCTGCAGGAACCGAAAGCACATCAGGTAGGAGCCCAACGGCACGCAGGCGTAGGGGATCCAGGTCGGAATTTCGAGGTCGGGCGAGGTCGGCCCTTCCGGGACATCGCCCACGTCCACGCCCAACCAGTTGTGCAGCAGCGCGTAGTGGAAGCCGTTCTCCCAGACGAAGCGCGCACCCAGCGTGCCGACGACGCCGGTGAACAGCGCGCCGGCCAGCAGCCCGAACATGACGAGGTAGCGCGCCTTGCTCTTGGGCAGCGCGCGCACCAGCACGTCCACCCCCACGTGCGTGCCGTTGCGCACGCCGTAGGCCGCGCCGAACTTGGCCATCCAGACGAACATGTAGATGCACAGCTCCTGCGCCCACGACACGTTCATCCGGATGAAATAGTCCTGGATGTACGGCACGCCCGAGGCGAACCGGTGCACCACGGCGAGAAAAATCACGAAGGTCGCCGCCCCCATCAGGAAGGTGATCAACCATTCCTCGAGGTGGTCCAGGAAGCGTAGGAACACGTTGCTCTCTCCGGTCATGACCGGGCGCGCCGGCGGGGCGCGCCCCGTGGGGCAGCGGGGTTTACTTCGGCGGCACGAACGCGGCGGCCTTGTACACCGCGTCGATGATGGGCTTGCCCAGGCGCGACTCCATCTCCTGGTGGACCGGCATCAGCGCCTTCTTCCATTCGTTGGTTTCCTCGGGCGTGAGCGTGTAGATGAGCGTCTTGCCGCTCGCGCGCATTTTCTCGAGGTCTTCGACGTTCTCCTTGGTGGCCATCGCATCGGCGAACGCGGTCGCTTCTTTCAGCGCGCCCTCGAGCTCGGTGCGGATGTCTGCCGGCAGCCCCTCCCAGAACTTCTTGTTGACGACGACCGCATAGGCCAGGTGGCCATGGTTGGAGATCGTGGTGTGCTTTTGGACCTCGTAGGTCTTTTGGGTATAGAAATTCGAAGGCACGCCTTCGCAGCCGTCCACCACCCCCGATTGCAAGGCCTGGTAGAGCTCGCTGAAGGCCATCACCTGGGGAATCGCGCCCAGGGCACGCATCTCGGCGTCGAGCACCTTGGAACTCTGGATGCGCATCTTCAGGCCTTTGAAATCGGCCACCTTGTGCAGCGGCCGGTTCGCGCTCATGATGTGAAAGCCATTGTCCCAATAGGCCAGACCCTTGACGCCCTTGGGCTCGAGTTTCTTGAACAGGTCGGCGCCCACCGGGCCGTCGGTGACGGCACGAAACGCGGCCTGGTCCTTGAAGATGAAGGGCAGGTCGAAGACCTCGAACTCCTTGACCCCCAGCGGTCCGAACTTGGCCAGCGAAGGGGCGAGCATCTGCACCGACCCCAGCTGCAACGCTTCCATCTCTTCCTTGTCCTTGTAGAGCTGGCTGTTGGGGTAGACCTCGACCTTGACCTTGCCCCCGGTGCGGGACTCGGCCAGCTCCTTGAACTTCTGGGCGCCATTGCCCTTGGGCGTGTCGGGTGCGACGACATGGCTGAACTTGATGACGATGGGGGCCTGAGCGCGCACGATGGAAGGCGCGGCGAGGGTCGCCGAAGCTGCCGCGGCAACTCCTAGCACGTGGCGGCGATTGACGAGGTTCATGGGGTCGGTCTCCTGCGGTTGAACGGGGCGGGGCGAGGGAGTCGAGCCGCGACATGCGCGGCTGTCGCAGGGCAAGCGGCTCGCGATTGTTTCGCGCCCCCATGGCCGCGCCATTCGGGCAAACCTTGAGCCGCCGGGGCGAGCGCCAAGGGGGTGCGGGGCGCGCGGCGCGCGGGGGCTTGGCGAACGCGGCGGTTCGGCATGCGGCTTGTCTCCTGTCGGATGAATGCTTTTGTAAGGCCATTTTGGCCTCCCCCGGTGGCGGGCGGCATTGTGGAGATCCACATTCTCGACGTCGACCGGTGGACTAGACTTCGCGCCATGCCCGAGCCCGACGTCTCGCCCGGCGCGCCGCGCACGACTCCCCCGGCGGCGGATGACGCCCGGGCGCAATTCGCGCCGC